>DASZXQ010000191.1:0-3861 GCA_035545755.1 Chitinophagaceae bacterium
TGCGTACCCGTTCTATTAGTTCAGGAGTCACTCTGTATCTTTCGATCGATAAGGAATGATACGCATCAGTAACATAGATCTCTTCTACTTCTTTCATATACTTTTCGTGATCATCCGGAAGTCCCGGCGCTTTTGGAAAAAGCTCAATGATGACATCTCTCATTTGAGACCACATCAATCTTATCCGGTTAACATACGGTGAAATATCTCTCGGCGATAAGTTTATTGCAGAAGCTGTTTCAAACGGATCTGTTTCTCTTATGTCATATCCTGCTGACTGCATTGTTTTAATTATATCATCTGCTATTCTGCCTCTACCAATATTTCGAAATGCGCCAGCCAGCCGGCCGGCGATTGTTGAATGTCCTCCTTCCAATAATTGTTTTGTTATGTCAGATGCATCTCTGATCATTGCTAATGCAGTTCTTACATCCAGCGGGTTTTTTATAAATGTTGCAGGGGTGGAGTATATTAAGGCAGATACTAAAGAATACATCCTTATGCCTTCGACGGTAACAATCTCTCCTGCCTTAGGAACAGGCGAATCCCAATGAAATAAGGAAGTACCGTAGGGTAATGGTGTTTTATGATTTACATTTTTCTTTGGACTTCTTATAATAAGTTGTCCCGGTACTGTCCAGTCTCCCGTGTGTATTTGTAGTGATTGTTCCGGTGAAATAAAATAATGTTTCCCGTATCTGTCATTTAAATATTCCGCACAAAATTGCCAGTAACAGGAATACCACGATGTACTATCGCCGGGATGTTCATTTGAAGGAGTTGTGATATACCAGCCCTTGGTTACTTTTTTTAAATACCCATTTTTTAAAAGACGTTCCCTATGAACCCGGCTTAATTCAGTTGACTTGATTGCCACTTTCCCTTTTTCGTGGATCTCTTTTAGTATCTCAAGTGATTCTGCCAGCTTTTCATTGGGGGTTGCCATTTACGTGTATTTAAATGTTACTATTAATTGTACGATTACCAGGCTATCCTGCTGTGCGATTACCGGGTTATCATGCTGTGTGATTACAGAGTTATATTGCTGTGCGATTACCGGGTTATCGTGCAAAATTACTGTAAATTTATGATTATCAAAACTTATAAATTACTGAAGGGCAGCCCGGAAATGCCTTACCAGCTTCAAGCTGGTATTTTGCCATCGCTTCTATTAAACCTTTATTCTATAGCCAATAGCTTGTTGGCGCCTGTACCGATGAATATTGTGTATGAAAATCGGGATGCATATAGAAGACCCGCAGTTACGTATTGCTGCCTCCGGCTAAATAAATTGATTTCTTTTTTTAATGGTTGAGCCTGACCCGCTATAGATCGTGGGCAGGCTTTTTTGCTATAAGCGATATAATATATCTGCGAGACAGGATATTTTGTAGGGCGAGGTTGCGAATTTTTTATGTAGTCGGGTTACCCGCCGGAATTTTATTTGGGGGCAGGCTGTTGTACTACTATTAAGCTGCTGTTGCGTCGCTCCGTTCAGGGCTCGGTAACTCTATTCAGCAATTCATTCATACATGAAGAAAGCTCCTCGCTCAATTGCAAGAACGATATGTGTTTCATTTCGTAACTGCTCTTCAGTTAAATCCTCTTCGAACGAATCATCAATTTCATTATGTACATCAAAAGTTTTCGTCTTAGGATAATAGGCAATTCTTTTGCTGCTTCTACATATGCCTGCAAGTAAAATATAAAATTCTGCCATTCCCTTTTTTTCATCATAACGAGCCTCTCTTTTTAACTCAGCTAGAGATTTAATTTGTTTCATATATCACAGGTTTTTACAAATTTAGGAAATGACACTTAAAGTCCGTTGACTTATAAGCCACAATACCTGACCTTCCTGGTATGGATATAAAACTTAAAGTAGGCCAACGAATAAAAGAACTCCGCAAGAAACTTGAACTTTCTCAAGAAGGGTTAGCAAACGAAGCAGAAGTGGATAGAACTTATGTGACAGATGTTGAGAATGGAAGAAGAAATGTTTCAGTTGAAATTTTGGAAAGAATAATTACTGCATTACAAGTTTCATTTAATGAATTTTTTAATTCAAAAGAATTTAAAAAATAAGAATGGGAAAGATTCAACCCGGAGATATTATTTCCCATACTGAAATGTGCTTAGAAGAAGGTGTTAGCCTTCAAAGAGGAATGAACTTTCGATTGAAGGGTGGCCCATCAGTTATCTTAATGTCTTTGAGAAAAGGTGCACCTTATGCTGATAGAGTTGAAGGAAATGGAGAAGTTTTAATCTATGAAGGACACGATCTGCCTCGAAATTTGGCTAAAATTCCGAAAGCAGAGGATCAGCCTTCTCATACACCTAAAGGAACTCTAACACAAAATGGAAAATTCTTTGAAGCAGCTGGAAAATTTAAGAACGGATTACAAGATGCAGAACTTGTGAAAGTATACGAAAAAATCAAAGATGGTATTTGGGTTTTCAATGGCGTGTTTGAATTAGTTGATGCGTGGATTGAAAAATCGGAAAACAGAAATGTTTTCAAATTCAAACTTCTGATTACTGATAGAACAATTAATCAAAAACAAAAAAGAGCTAAAGAGTTGAAAGATTTGGATCACAATCGAATTATTCCAACTTCAGTAAAATTAGAAGTTTGGAAAAGAGATAAAGGAAGATGTGTGCAATGCGGAAGCACTGATAATTTACATTTTGACCACATACTTGCATATGCAAAAGGAGGAACGTCTTTGAAAGCCGAGAATATTCAACTTTTATGTGCAAGACATAATCTTCAAAAGAGGGACAAAATCATTTAGTACACGCAATTGCCGAACCCTGAAGTGAGTGACACAACAGGCGAAGAAAGTAGCACTGTCGCTGGCCACAAAATAATACCATACACTATTCCTATATCATTTTCAGAGTTCGCCTCGGCAGAAATATTTATTAATTTTTACACTGCTATTAACTGATTCTTCTGGTAATTGATAACTTGCAGGTCCCGGAGTCAACATGAGTGCAGCCAGGAAAAATAAATTACGTTCATTTTCCCTTTTATCATCGTGGAGAGAGATATTGGCATTGCTGATGCTGCTGCTCGCCATTGTATTTTTCAGAAGCGAAAGAAAGGAATTGAATGCCATCGTGCCCCAGATACGGCAGGCAAATCCTTTTTGGCTGATCACAGGATCTATTGTCACGGTGATATATATTTTTCTGCAGGCAGGAATGTATAAAAAATGTTTTGCCGCTATTGACCTTGTGTTGCAATGGGGCAAAGCGGTAGTGCTCTTCCTGAAAAGAAATTTTATCAGTGTTTTTTTGCCGGCGGGCGGAGTGAGTGCCCTCGCTTATTCACCTTCCCAGATACGCAAAGCCGGTTTCAATAAAATTCAGGTGCACCAGGCAAGCGGCCTTTATGGTTTTGCAGGATTAGTAACGGTGTTTCTTGCGGGCTTACCGGTGATCATTGTCACCATACTTGCCACTAATCATTTTAAAAATTCATGGATCGGGCTGATCGCTGTGTTGTTCATCATCTCTTTGCTGCTGCTGATGGTAAGAGCCATCAGGAAAAAAGGAAAATTATTTAACTGGATCGATAAGCGGTTCCCTTCTTTCACACCAACATTGAATGAATTATTTGCTGCCAATGTCAATCAAAAAAAATTTTATGGAGCAGTGGGCTATTCTATCGGGGTAGAACTTTCCGGGATGCTCCATATTTATATTGCCATGCTTGCGCTGGGAGTGCCTGCTTCATTCGGCGCTGCTGCCGGCGCATATATTATTTCCATCCTCATGATGGTGATCTCGCCTTTTCTTCGTGGATTGGGGGCAGTGGAACTTTTAATGGTTTATGTGCTGCAGCAATATGGTTAT
>DASZXQ010000192.1:0-3030 GCA_035545755.1 Chitinophagaceae bacterium
TGCGTACCCGTTCTATTAGTTCAGGAGTCACTCTGTATCTTTCGATCGATAAGGAATGATACGCATCAGTAACATAGATCTCTTCTACTTCTTTCATATACTTTTCGTGATCATCCGGAAGTCCCGGCGCTTTTGGAAAAAACTCAATGATGACATCTCTCATTTGAGACCACATCAATCTTATCCGGTTAACATACGGTGAAATATCTCTGACCGATAAGTGTATTGCAGAAGCTGTTTCAAACGGATCTGTTTCTCTTATGTCATATCCTGCTGACTGCATGGTTTTAATTATATCATCTGCTATTCTGCTCCTGCCGATATTTCGAAATGCCCCGGCCAAACGACCAGCTATTGTTGAATGTCCTCCTTCCAATAATTGTTTTGTTATAGCTGATGCATCTTTGATCATGGCTAATGCCGTTCTTACATCCAGAGGATTTTTGATAAATATTGCAGGTGTGGAGTATATTAAGGAGGATACCAAAGAATACATTCGTATGCCTTCGACGGTAATAATCTCTCCTGCCTTAGGAACAGGCGAATCCAGATGAAATAAGGAAGTACCGTGAGGTAATGGTGTTTTATGATTTACATTTTTCTTTGGACTTCTTATTATAAGTTGTCCCGGCACTGTCCAGTTTCCTGTTTGTATTTGTAGTGATTGTTCCGGCGAGATAAAATAGTCTTTGCCATATCTGTTATTTAAAAATTCCGCACAAAATTGCCAGTAACAGGAATACCACGATGTAGAATCACCCGGCGGTTCATCAGATGGAGTGGCCATATACCAGCCCTTGGTTACTTTTTTTAAATATCCATTTTTTAAAAGACGTTCCCGATGAACCCGGCTTAATTCGTTTGATTGGATTGCCACTTTGCCTTTTTCATGAATCGCTTTGAGTATCTCCAGTGATTCGGCAAGCTTTTCATTTGGGGCTACCATTTACGTGTATTTAAATGTTACTATTAATTGTACGATTACCAGGCTATCCTGCTGTGCGATTACCGGGTTATCATGCAGTGTGATTACAGAGTTATATTGCTGTACGATTACCGGGTTATTGTGCAAAATTACTGTAAATTTATGATTATCAAAACTTATAAATTACTGAACGGCAACCCAAAAATGCATTACTCAGCTTCAAGCTGGCATTTTGCGATCGCTTCTATTATACCTTTACTCTATGGCCAGTAGCTTGTTGGCACCTGTACCGATGAATATCATGGATGAAAATCGGGATGCATGTAGAAGACCCGCAGTTACGTATTGCTGCCTCCGGCTAAATAAATTGATTTCTTTTTTTAATGAGTGAGCCTGCCCCGCTATAGATCGTAGGCAGGCTTTTTTGCTTTAAGCGAAATAATATATCTACAAGACAGGATATTTTGCAGAGCGAGGTTGCGAATCTTTTTTATAGCCGGGTTACCTGCCGGAATTTTATTTGTAGCCGGGCTTCAGTACTACTATCATCGTCTGTTGTGTCACTCACTTCAGCGTTCGGTAATTCTATTCAGCATTAACTTAGCACTATTAATAATGTACACGATGAGAAGACAGGCATACATAACATGAACTAGAAAAAGACGAACGATACCAATCCTGAAATATTCATGAAATTTTTTTGGGAATTGATATGTTAGATGCCAAATAAAAACTTTGGAAAACCTGTTATTATTTTATCTAAATTTAGAACTGTGATATTTGTGATAGGGTGCTTCTGCGTATTGAAATAAAGGTCTAAATAAAAAACTAAAAAATGGCTATCCCTAAAAATATTACCAAGGAAGATTTATTAAAAGCAATTGAAAAAATTGATAAAGAGGGCATACCGAAAGATGGCGACTCGCAATATTATGATGTTGTTTTTAACAAAAAGAAATATCCGCCAAAGCTCGTTGTATCTTATGCGAACATATTTGCTAATGGAATTGAGTTAAATAGGAATTCTTTCGCTGGTGGATTAGAGACACAGTGCTTTAAATTACTTGAGAATAATGGTTTTCATATCCAAAAAAAAATAATTTCATATTTTTTGCTTGGAGCTGCTTGGAAAGATGTTGATAATCCAGACCAAACAGAAAGATTTATTGAAAACGGAATTTGGGAAAATGGATATAGCGATAAGCTTCTAGACGTTGTAAATAGTGTTATGGTCGGTGACAAAGTCGCAATCAAATCTTCTTATGCAACTAGAGATGGGAAAAGCATACTTCGTATAAAAGCTACGGGAACTGTAATTGATAATATTGGTGATGGAAGGACTTTGAAAATAAAATGGGATGAAAAATTTCCGCCATTTGACTTAGACGGGTATGGCGCTTATCGAAACACAATTCAGAAAGTTTCTGATGAAGACATTGATGCCATTTTTAATTCACATAATAGGATGAGTTTCTTTCCAGAATTGAAAAAGTTTTTAGATCAATCAAAAACAACTGAGCTTGGAACTTCAGATTACTTAAATACTTTTCAAGGGGTATCAGTAAAGGTGAGTTTTGGGAAAGGGAATCAAGCAAGAATTCCTTGGATTGCTTTCTTGAATGGAGTGGATAATGTTCAGGAAGGAATTTATCCAGTATATCTTTACTATAAAGAAAAGGGTTTATTAATTCTTGCTTATGGTGTTAGCGAAACAAAAAAGCCAAACCGAACTTGGAACGTTTCAAATGTAAAGTCAATTGCAGAATATTTTGACGAGAATAATTTAGGAACACCTGAACGGTATGGTAGTTCATTTGTTTTTAAAACTTATAATACAAAACATCCTTTATCTCCAACGGTAATTGATGATGATTTAAATAGGCTAATTTCTATTTATAAAAGTACTCAAACTAAAACTTTGAAACCTAATAGTGAATTTCAAACAGATTTTTTTAAAGAGGCAATTGCTAAAGTTGGTCTTTTTGTCCCATCAAAGACATTGATCCGTTTCATATCCTCCCTTCTGACCAAACCATTTGTGATACTCACAGGTCTTTCGGGTTCTGGGAAAACAAAACTGGCTCAGGCATTTGCAAAATGGATTT
>DASZXQ010000193.1:0-2967 GCA_035545755.1 Chitinophagaceae bacterium
AAAGCCGGTGAGAACGCTGCTCACATTGTCCATGAGCAGAGGTTGATGGGAACTAAAACTTCATATATTTATGTTAGCGGTTATTTTATGGAAAGCCTTGCCCGTTGTATCTAACTATTGATTTCTTATGATTAGACTAAAACAATTCCTGCTTTCGGCTTTGATTTTTATATTTTGTTCTTGTAAAAACGAACAAAGGAATTCTTATGCGATAAAGGACTTTAGAAAATCTCTTCAACCCTTTCTCTTTAAAATTGTGACAACAGGAATTGTTACATACTATGACAGTTCACTAATTAAAAGTATCACAGATGACGAGTTAATAAGACTTAGTAAGTCTGAAAATCCGATTTTAAGAGCTACGGCATTAGGGGAAATGCTTGACAGGAGCTCATTTAATCAATTTGATGTAGTGATGAATCATCTCGACGACACTGCTATCGTTGCTACAGACAATGGAGAGTTTGGAATTAGGTTTGAAACAGTATCAGACTATTTAATAGGAAGAACCAGTTGGGAAACACTTCTGGCAAAAAATAAGACCATTGATGAGGTCCTGACAAAACACAATTATTTGCGGTCTGCATATACAATTCTTTTACAAATAAAGCCTCAAGAAAAATACTACTTATACATTAAAGATATGGCAACACGTCCCAGGCGTTTAGACCGCTATGATGGTGATGAATTGGATTTCGGTGATATTGAATATGCACTCTATGGCCTTGCCAAATTCAAGAAAAAAGAAGATGTACAAATAATAAATAACAAATTGATGGAGCATGTTTGGGAATTAAGTGATATTTCTTTCCGGCTTATGAAAGAGTTTCCGGACACAGAATACATGGATGTTTTACAGACTTATCATCGACGACAGTTTTATGAATTCTCAGGAAACAGGCCTCATGGATTTACAGGATATAATGCTGACAAAGCTGCCCCTGAAGATTTCATTGATGCATTGGTAGTGCAACAAAATGACAGAAGTGCAAAGCTATTAGATACAATGCTTACTTATTTACCAATGTATAAATGTATGCCTGACAAAGAAAATATTATTAATGAAGTAATCACCGCTATTTGGGAACATCCTTGTCCTGCCTATGCAAGACTTAGAGAAAAAATCAGACCCAAGGCTGAAGAAATTTTTAAAGGTCGTTTATACATTAAAGTTAACCCAATTGACATTCAAGGTGACACAACAAAGAGAACCTATAATTGGTACAATTAAAGTAAAACAGCCGCTAATAGACGCATACTAACTCCGCTGGCCTGTTCACATCGTCCATGAGCAGACGTTGCCATGAAATCATCTTCACAAATAGTGAAAACTCAGATCCCTCTCTCCTTCAGGAGAGGGAAGAAAGGTGTTACCATTTTAATGAATGAAAAGGGGAGAGGTTTAAAAAAACGAGCCCCGCTTCAGAGGCTCGTTGTTGTGTACGGATCACCAACGGCTATATCACAAAGCTGCTGATCTCATCACTGTACTCACGGATGTCGCTGGCGCCGATAGGCACTACACGGAAAATATATTCCTTGCCGCTTTCCAGTTCTGTTTGGATCACTCTTGTTTTAGTGCTCATGCGCAGTGACCACTGCGTCTCTGTAGCCTGGCGAAATTCAAACTGGTAAGCGCTGGCGCCATTCACCTTGTCCAGTTCCATTCTTACTTCGCCTTTTCCGGTCTGGGTGATCTTGAATCCCGTTGGCTTCGGCAGCGGGCCCACGGGAGCCGGCGTTTTGCTGATCTTGAAACCGGAACTCAGCATCACGGAAGTTTCGCCGCCGCTTTGTATCTCCACATACAATCCCAGGGCACGCAAAATAGACTCCAGTTCGGTGCGCTGTTCATCTTTGATGGAGACGGCAGTGTGATCTCCCTTGGCAGCATTGCTCATTGCCTCCTGGAAGCTGCTGATGGCATCACTCAACACCGTGAGTGCGGGAACGGGAGTAGTGAAGTTGCCATTTCCCGTCATAGCGGTTACAACGGCCTGCGCATGCTGATCCAGTTCTGAATCGGAGAATTTGCTGAAACTAATCAGCACTTTTGCTGGTCTCATACTATCAGGGTTTAGGGTTAAAAAATACATTGAGTGTCATAGAGACATTTGTCTCAATGCTTGTTTAGAGAAAAAATTGAATGTTAAGTTGGATATTCCTGTTTCAGCTTCCCTGGTCCAGGGTTGAAAAAACTTTTTTCCATATTAAACTGCGGCGTTTCATGTAAGAAAAAACTTTTTTCAATGTTAAACTGCGGCGTTTCATGTAAGAAAAAACTTTTTTCCATATTAAACTGCGGTGTTTCATGTAAGAAAAAACTTTTTTCCATATTGAACTGCGGTGTTTCATGTAAGAAAAAACTTTTTTCTATATTAAACTGCGGCGGTTCAGGGTTGAAACAAGCCGCTTCTTACAGGAAGCCAGGAAAGAGGTTACCAGTCGTCATCGGAAGAAGAAGGACTAAAAACGGGCAAGAACAGGATAGGACGGTAGGTTGGTTTTTGTTTCATACGGTTGGGTTTAGGGTTAATGATCTTTTACTGAGCCGCAAGATAAAATGGTCAAAATAATTCTGCAATACCACTTTCCGGGTATATGCTTTTTGCAAGTATTTGTTTTTAAAATTGCTTTGAGGATTTTAAACGGGAGATTAAAATGCGATTAGAAAAAAATAATGATTTGAGAGAAGGGAATTAAGGAGGACAAAATTGTAAATGACATTTACGCAGTTCGCTGGCATAAATTTACTATGGTTATCAATAAGAATTTATACCAGAAGTGGCGTATATTTAAGAGTAAGCTGCAATTATAATGCGACCCGTAATCATAATCATCCTTTTATTTTCATTGATACAATTTGGCTACGGGCAGACATTTTTGGACGCATATAAACAGTACAGACTTGAGAGAGCAGACACACTTTCAAACTCAAAGACAAGAAAGAAAATTAGGAGTTTTATA
>DASZXQ010000194.1:0-20784 GCA_035545755.1 Chitinophagaceae bacterium
CAAATCGTTGAACGCAGTTGAACTTACACAGGAAGCCAAATTGATCTCAGGAAAAAAATATCCGCTATCAGTCGGCATCCGGGAGGCGAAACACGAGATCCTGCTGCTGACAGATGCAGACTGCGTTCCTGCCAGCGAACATTGGGTGGAAAAAATGCAAAACGCCTATGATGAAGAGACTGAAGTAGTATTGGGGTATGGTGCTTATCATAAAAGAAAAGGGTTGCTGAATAAGCTCATTCGTTTTGAAACATTTCACACAGCGCTTCAATATCTTTCTTATGCATTAGCAGGCATTCCGTACATGGGTGTGGGCAGAAATCTCTCTTATAAGAAAAGTTTATTTTTAAACAACAAAGGATTCTCATCCATCAATCATATTCCAAGCGGCGATGATGATCTTTTTATTAATAAAGTAGCGACTAAAAAAAATACAGCCGTGGTTCTTGATGCGGAAGCCATCACCCGTTCCATTCCTAAAAAAACATTTGGTGGATGGTTGCGGCAAAAAGCAAGACATTACACTACTGCCAAATATTATAAACCGAAGCACAAAGTTTTGCTGGGCTTGTATTTTATTTCTCAATTTGCATTTTATCCGTTACTGGCTCTTTCTATTGTATTTTATGATTGGAAAGTATCGTTGGTTGTATTTGGTGTCCGGTTCTTATTGCAGGCCTTTATTTACTACAAGGCAATGAAACGCCTGGATGAAAAAGATCTTTGGCCCTGGTTCCTTTTCCTGGATCTATGGATGTTCTTTTATTACATCATCTTTACACCAGCATTATGG
Source organism: Chitinophagaceae bacterium (assembly GCA_035545755.1). GTDB lineage: Bacteria > Bacteroidota > Bacteroidia > Chitinophagales > Chitinophagaceae > UTBCD1. Next base: position 794 of record DASZXQ010000194.1, read on the forward strand.
AAAAAACCCCGCAGCAGCTGGAACTGATCACTAAATATTTTTCTGATTTTACTGATCAGCAACTAGAACAACTGGGCGCATTATATCCATTGTACAAAGAATGGAATACTAAGATCAATGTTATTTCAAGAAAGGATATTGACAGCCTTTATGAAAAACATGTGCTTCACTCACTAAGTATCGCTGCGGTTTTTGATTTTGAAAAAGGTGCTGAGATCATTGATATTGGTACTGGCGGTGGTTTTCCCGGACTTCCGCTGGCCATTTTTTTTCCTGGGGTAAAATTTCATCTCGTTGACAGCATAGGTAAAAAATTAAAAGTGGTACAAGCTATAGCAGTAAAGCTGGGTTTAAAAAATGTAACGATACAACAGGCCCGTGCTGAAGCGATCAAAGACAGGAAATTTGATTACGTGGTTTCCAGGGCAGTGGCTTCTTTAAAAGAATTATGGGGCTGGAGCAAACCATTATTAAAAAAATCAACAACTCATTTAAAACATCCGCCGGGGCTGATCTGCCTGAAAGGCGGTGATCTTGCACAGGAAATACAGGAAAGCAACACCAGGCCACGGGTAATGGAGATCGCTGAACTTTTCCCTGAACCTTATTTCCGGGAAAAGTTTATTCTATATATCACCCGATGAGATAAAAAACTACCGGAAAGTGGTATTGTTATATTCTGACTGAAAGCTGTCATTTGCAGAATGAAAGAAATTTCCGTTTGCATAGTAGATGATAATAATGCATTGCGCAATGCACTGGAAGAGATCATTGGCATGTCCCAAGGTTTTAAATGTCTTGGATCGATGGGCAGTGCAGAAGAAGCTATGCAAAAACTTCCGAAATTAAAACCGGAAGTAGTGTTGATGGATATTGACCTTGGAGGAAAAGAAACTGGAATTGATTGTGTCAGGGAATTAAAAAACCAGATGACTACAACCAATTTCATGATGTGCACCGTATATGAAGAAAGTGATAAAATTTTTGAAGCACTACGGGCAGGCGCAAGTGGTTATATTTTGAAAAAAACGGCTCCGGCTAAAATGCTTGAATCTATCCGTGAGTTATATGAAGGCGGCTCGCCCATGAGCAGTCAGATTGCCCGAAAAGTAGTAGCCGCATTTCAAAACAGAGTACCGGGAGCAATACCGAACAATAACATGGACATCAGTATTCTATCTGCAAGAGAAAAAGAAATATTGGAATTGCTTTCAAAAGGAATGATGTATAAGGAGATTGCAATTCAGCTGAATATTAGTCAGGAAACTATTCGCAAACATGCCTACCACGTCTACGAAAAACTTCACGTAGGAAACCGTGTAGAAGCAATCAATAAGTTTTTGGGGAGATAATTTTTGCGGGTTTTTGCGGTTTAGTTTAAAAATTGGAAAGAACATACCACTAAAGTGGTATTGAGGGAGTGCTGAAAGCAATTTAATTTGCCATCTATTGAAGCTAAAGAGGGCCCCCATTGACCATTAACCTTGCGCAACATTTAATATAATGCGCCATCAAAAGCCACCGCAGAGCAGCAGTGGTTTTTTTGTTGCCCGAATTAATTATTTACCATTTTAATTCCAGCTTATTATTCCTTCTGTCTATATCAGCAAGTCTTTTGCTGGGATCAATTTCAGCAGCAATAATATCAGTTAATTTGTGAGTAGTCTCAATTATATAAGTGTCATTAGTCCACTTCCATGCAGGGTAAACGATCCTGCTGATGGTAGAATCTTCGTTTGGCTTTTCTCCATACATCAGATCCAAAGGAACGTAATGAAGTTCTTTAGTGCTGTCTTTGAATGTCAGCTGAAAATCGATCGGCATCGGCATTAACCCGATTCGCTTCAACCGGATTTTTGTTTTTCCTCCGTCCTGCCACAAACTGTCAATACTATAATCGATAGTTTTGGTAGAGTTGATCCAGTATTCTTTATACCAATCCAATTGCAATCCGCTAACTTTTTCAGCAATGCGGATAAAATCAGAACCGTTCGGATGCTTGAATCTCCATTTCCAATAATAGTCCAGTAAGATTTTATCACGAACAGAATCGCCGGTGATATAACCCAATTGCTCCAGGAAAATTTCTCCCTTATTGTATACAGCGCTATTATAAGCAAAATTGGTGTTATAATGATCTGCATGAGTGGTGAGCGGTTCTTCTTTTCCGCTACGAGCCAAATTGAAATATCCAGCATATGCATTGGCGAAAGGAAAACCAGTCCTGTTGCCTAGAAAGGCAGATATCCTGTCATCAGCATACGACGCAAAACCTTCATCCATCCATGCGTAAAGTGATTCATTGTTTCCTAAGATTCCATAATACCAGCAATGCATCCATTCATGAATAGCTGCGCCGGGGCTTGCTAATAATGTTGCCATCGGATATTCCATACCGCCATCACCACCATGAATAAATGAATATTGTTTGTAAGGATAAGGGCCAAATGTTTTTTCAATAAACGGCAATGCTTTTTGCGCCATATCCAATAATCCTTCCCACTGTTGTGCTGGCGCATTGGTTGGTTTGTACAATACATGAATGGTAAGACTGTCTTTTATTTTTCTGGAAACATGAACAAACTCCGGATCAGCAGCCCACATAAAATCATGAACATTGGGCGCAATGAAATGCCAGGTTAATTTATCACCGGCCGGGCGAATCACTTTGGTGCCGGGTGTTTCATAACCATAACCAACCTGGTTTGCATTTTGTAAGTAACCGGTGCCACCGAGGATATAATTTTTATCAATAGTAATGCTGACATCAAAATCGCCCCACACTCCATAAAATTCCCTTGCAACGTATGGATCAGGATGCCAACCGTCATAATCATACTCACACATTTTCGGATACCATTGACTCATTGAATATCGAACTTTTGTTGTTGGATTATCTCTTCCGCTTCGACGGATCTGTATGGGTACCTGTGTTTCAAATTCCATTTCAAAAGTGACTTTTGACCTGGGCAGAATCGGCTTGTCCAATCTTACTTCAAGAATTGTTTCCAACACTTCAAATTGCTGCGGACGGCCATTCATTTTTAATGAAAGAACTTTTTGATACCCGATCTCATCCGGTTTCAGATTCTGAATTCGGTCTTTCACCCGTGAATCCCAATCCTGCACCGGATTCCCATTTCTATCCATTCCTAATATGATGGTTCCTTGCCGCCTACTTCTTATATCCATCATACTGTTAGGCTGAAAAGCATTCCAATATAAATGATAAAATACTTTATCCAAAGTATCCGGAGAATTATTCCAATATTCGAGAATTTGTTTTCCGGTAAAACGATTTGTTTGCACGTTCATGTCAATATTCATCACATACTTTACACGTTGCTGCCAGCGATCGGGTTGAGAAAACACGCCCACAATGAACAAACATCCTAAAACAGTTAAATAAAGCTTTTTCATCATTCTTACTGAATTTGAATTTTCAAATTTCGGGAATGCAACGTTATGAGAAAAGTAAAATTGATCAAAGACAAAAGCCATCAAATAGTGATTGATTCCCGTAAAAGACGGCCTTTTGTATTGAAGTAAAGATATTTTTTCTGAAGATCATTTTTCTTTACCAGGATCCTATATTGTTCTGTGCCACCGGGAAGATATAGCATTGCCACTTCCACGGTATCCCATTCGGCATATTTACTTTTGGAAAAGCCATCTTTCACTGCATCAGAAAGTTTGTCAAATGACCATTCTTTCTCACTGCCCTTCCAGGCTCCGTTATTGTTATAAATGGCAATATAATTTTCGCCCTCAAGTTTGAAATGAACATTTACTTTCACTAACTGATCTTTGTAGTCCACATCAGTGGCAGCGGGATATTGATGTGTAAATGCATCCTTCACAGCCTGTGGAATTTCACGAACCTGAGCATGAATAAAAAAACCCATCGCCAGGATAACCGAAAGAAAAACAAATTTTTTCATAAAATTTTATTTTACTTATGAGAATAAAAACCATGCCTGGTATATTATGATTTGCCGCCTACCACAATAACGATCTCACCTTTCACGGTTTTTTGTTTAAAATAATCACAAACTTCCTGCAACGTTCCTCTTTTATTTTCTTCAAAAATTTTTGTCAACTCACGGCTAACCGAACAAGGCCGGTCGCTGCCAAAATATTGAATCATTTCTTTCAGCGTTTTCACTAATCGCATGGGTGATTCGTAAAAAATCATGGTTCGTTCCTCTGTTGCCAATAGTTTGAATAAAGTTTGCCTGCCTTTTTTCAATGGTAAAAATCCTTCAAATATGAAACGGTTAGCAGGAATGCCACTGTTGATCAATGCGGGTACAAAAGCTGTTGCGCCAGGTAAGCACTCCACTTTTATTCCTGCTTTGATACATTCCCGAACGATAAGAAATGCAGGATCAGAAATGCCGGGTGTGCCTGCATCGGTAACCAATGCCATTTTTTTACCCTGTAGCAATTGATCAACGAGATGCTGAAGAACTTTATGTTCATTGTGCTGATGATAAGGAGAAAGCGGTTTGCTGATCTGGTAATGATTCAGTAAATGAGAAGTGGTCCTTGTATCTTCTGCAAGAATGAGATCTACCTCTTTTAATACTTCCAATGCCCGCAGTGTGATATCTTTTAAATTACCAATGGGAGAAGGAACAATATAGAGCATGAATTTGAAAATTTGAAAATGTGCAAATTTGAAAATGAAGTTTGAAAAGAAGAACAATTTTCAAATTCCCAAATTGTCACATTTGCTAATTAACATTGATTTCAAAATATTCCATCACAGGATTAGCTAACAACTTTTTACTGGCGTCTTCTGCGATTTGTTTTGCCTGGTCAGGATTTTCTGCATCGATTTGTAACGTGATATTCTTTCCTATTCGCACATCTTCAATGCCATTTAATCCGAGGCTTTCGAGGCCGCCTTTTACAGCTTTTCCCTGGGGATCCAAAAGTTCTTTCAATGGCATCACTTTGATCTGAACTGTGTAGGTCATGCAATTTTATTTTTGAACAACAAAGATACAAGAACATAAGCGATGAAAATAACCGGTACTGCCAGCCATTTCAACAAAAGAATCGCAACGATAGCAAATGCGATCAAAAAATATTTAGGCAAATTATCCGCAACCGAAAAATTTTTAAACTTTAAGCTTATCATGGGCAAACTTGAAACCATCAGGTAAGAAACCAACACAATGACACCGTACAAAAACCATTTGTTCAACAATAATTGTATCACCCAGGCTTCATTTACATTCCAATAGATCAGCGGTAGCGACGCGATCAATAAACCAACGGCTGGTGTAGGCATTCCTTTGAATGAATATTGCTGAGTACTGTCTAAATTGAATTTTGCCAAACGATAGGCCGCTGCTGCAGGAATTATAAAAGCCATAAACAACCAAATAGCAGAACTGTTTAAACCATCAGGTTGCTGAGCATAACTCAAACGAAGAAATTGATAAATAATCATCCCCGGAGCAACCCCAAAGCTTACTACATCTGCCAGCGAATCCAGTTGCTTTCCCATATCAGATGTCGCTTTAAAGAGACGTGCAATAAAACCGTCAAAAAAATCTACTGCTGCGGCTAAACCAATGAACAGCGAGGCCATCCAGATCTTTTCGGGAATATCCAGCAATTGAGATCCTTCTTCGCTGGTAAAAGTGATGATCCCGTTTTGTAATGTAAAAACAATAGCAATACAACCAAAGATGAGATTCAGCAGTGTAAATAAGTTAGGAATTTGTTTCATGAAGAAATTTGTAAAGTATGCAATTCAGCACACCGGCAAATTAGCACATTATTTCTTCATCAACGCTTCAATTTCTTCCACAGTGATCGGGATCTTTGACATCAGGTCTTTGTTGCCATTGCGGGTGATCCATACATTGTTTTCTATCCGCACTCCCATCTTTTCTTCTTCAATATAAATGCCCGGCTCTACAGTAAATACCATTCCCGGTTTGATCGGTTCTGTCCTCGTACCGAGATCATGTACATCAATGCCCAAGTGGTGTGAAATGCCGTGATATAAATATTTTCTGTATGCTCTGTTCTCCGGATCTTCATTCTTCACATCAGTTTTTCTCAGCAAACCAATTTTTAAAAATTGTTGAGTGGCTTCCTCTCCTACTTTTTCAGTGTAATCAGTTATTCTGATTCCGGGCTTCAATAAGCTTTTGGCATAATCATGCAAATGCAAACAGGCATTGTACACTGTTTTCTGTCTTCTCGTAAATTTTCCATTTACCGGAACGGTTCGAGTAAGGTCGGCACAATAACCACCATATTCTGCGCCAAAATCCATCAGCACCAATTCACCGTCTTTGCATTCTTCGTTATTCGAAACATAATGCAGTGTTCTTGCCCTGTCTCCGCTGGCAATAATACTTCCATAAGCCGGGCCAGTTGATTTCTGACTAAGGAATGAATGATATATTTCTGCTTCTATCTCGTATTCCATTACTCCCGGCCTTATAAATTTCAAAAGTCTATGAAATGTGTTATTGGTAATATCAATCGCTTGCTGCAGCAATTCTATTTCCTGCGGAGTTTTTATAGCCCTCAGTTCTTTCATGATACGGGCAGTACGTTGATAATTATGCAACGGGTAACGGGATTTCATTTCTTTCACAAAACGATATTCTCTTGTTTGTACCAGGCTTGCTTTGCGGTCATTTTCGTTAGTATCTAAATAAATCGTATCTGCAAGATGTATCCATGGTTGCAGCAATCCATCTAAACTATCCAACCACACGATCGTTTTGATGCCGCTGATCTCCCGGGCTTCATTACTGCGAAGTCTTTTGCCATCCCATTTTTCTTTTAGTTCGTTAGGGCGCACTAACACCAGCACTTCCCTGTATTTCGGGTCTGGATTATCCGGAAACAGGATGACCATGCTGTCTTCCTGCGTAATACCGCTCAGCCAGAACAGATCACTGTTTTGTTTAAATGGATATAATGCATCACCATTCACGGGTATTTCATCATTACTTACAAAAATGGCGATGGAATTCTTTTGCATGCTTTTTACAAAACGTTCCCTGTTTTTGGTAAAAAGCTCCGGGAAAACTGGTTGAAATTTCATTTATCTAATTTTATTGGTTAAAGATAACAAGCAAAGGCCGCAACAGGCTTTCATTCGCTATAAAGTTCAGGATCAACAAAAAAAATTATTTTTTTAAAAAATATGGATAATGCTCAACTTCTCTCAAAATCAACACCCAGTAATCGATTGATTTGAATTAGCCGTCGATTTTTTTATCCATTTAATATCCTAAAACTAACGCTTGTTTGTGTAAAAGAAGCTTTCTGTCTATTTTTGCAGGAATCAAATGCTTGCTATTTTATGTCTGTATCAGCTATCGCTGTTCCAAAGGAAAGTCTATTGAGTTTGGGTTTGAAAAATGTGGAAGCAGTGCATTATCAGCTATCGTCGGAAGAATTAGTCCAGGATACACTTCGCATCGGAGAAGGTGTATTGAATGATACCGGCGCCCTGGTGATCCACACCGGAGCATTTACAGGTCGTTCTCCAAAAGATAAATTCACCGTCAAGGATGATATAACAGCTTCCACCGTTAATTGGAATGAATTCAACATCCCGATCGAACCGCATTACTTCGATGTCGTTTTCAAAAAGATCATGGGTTACCTTGATGAACGCAGGGAAATATGGGTTCGTGATTGTTATGCCTGCGCCGATCCCCGCTATCGTTTAAATATCCGGGTGATCAACGAAAAGCCCTGGAATAATCTTTTTGCATACAATATGTTCTTGCGTCCTAAGGAAGAGGAATTGGAACATTTCAAGCCGGAATGGCATGTGATCGCTGCACCGGAATTAAAACTGGACCCAAAAGAATGCGGCATTCGTCAACATAATGTATCGCTTGTATCTTTCAAACATAAAATGATCCTCATCGCAGGCTCCGGTTATACAGGAGAAACCAAAAAAGGCATCTTCACTATTCTCAACTATATTTTGCCACATGAAAAACATGTGCTGAGCATGCACTGCAGCGCCAATGTAGGCAGGAATGGCGATACAGCTATATTTTTTGGATTGAGCGGTACAGGAAAAACTACTTTAAGCGCCGATCCTGACCGAAAGCTTATTGGCGATGACGAACATGCATGGACAGATGATAACATCTTCAATTTCGAAGGTGGCTGTTATGCAAAAACCATTCATCTGACCGAAGAAAAAGAGCCGGAGATCTATCATGCAATCAGACCGGGTGCTTTGGTAGAAAATGTCAGTTTTTTCCCCGGAACTAATCGTATCAATTTTGAAGACGCTTCTATTACTGAGAATACAAGGGTTTCGTATCCGCTGCATTTTATCAGCAATGCACAAGAACCATCAATTGGTGGTTTGCCGAAAAATATTTTTTTCCTCACCTGCGATGCATTCGGTGTTTTGCCTCCCATTTCTAAGTTGACTGCAGGCCAGGCCATGTACCAGTTCATTTCAGGATATACAGCAAAAGTAGCCGGAACAGAAACCGGTGTTACAGAACCAAAGCCCACGTTCAGTGCCTGCTTTGGAGCGCCGTTTCTGCCACTGCACCCGGGTAAATATGCTGAAATGCTGGGAGAAAAAATGCTGAAAAATCATGTGAATGTCTGGATGGTGAATACGGGATGGACCGGAGGACCTTATGGAATAGGCAGTCGCATGAAACTTAAATATACCCGTGAAATGATCTCAGCAGCATTAGAAGGAAAACTAAACAATGTTGCTTACGATATACATCCTGTCTTTGGTATTTCAGTTCCGAAAGAATGTCCGGGCGTTCCCATAGATATATTGAATCCCCGGAATACCTGGGCTGATAAAAAAGCCTACGATGAAAAAGCAAGATACCTTGCAGGTTTATTTATAAAGAATTTTGAAAAATATGCCAGCGGCGCAGGCAGTGAAGTGCTTGCCGCCGGACCAAAGTTGTAGGCTTCGCAGCCGAAAGGCGGATTGCTTGCTACTCCTTTCAGGTAACTGAGAGGAGTTTTTATTTGTTTCAACTTTTTTACATTTTCATTTGAACTTTTTGTTCCAACTTCCCGTTGATAACAGATCATGCAGGTATTGAAAAAAAATTTATGGATAATCAGTTTTGTTTTCCCGCTTACATTTCAAGCTCAAAATCCCAAAGAAGAGTTTATCAACTGGCAAGACGGAAGAAAACTCACGTGGAATGATTATTACGGAAAACCCGATCCGGCATCGGATGCGGCAGCTTCCACTGCCACTTATTTAGGTATCGAATACAGCATTGCAAACAGCAATTTCAGCTATAAGATCACCTGCAGTTTCTCGAAAAACAAATCATGGGTTCGTTATAAAAATGATTTTGTTCTTTCACATGAACAAGGACACTTTGACATTACAGAAATATTTGCCCGTAAACTGAACAAAATGATGAGTGAATATCACTTTAACCGAAATACTTATCGAAAAGATCTTGACAAAATTTATCAGGATATACTAAAAGGAAAAGACAACATGCAGGATCAGTACGATCATGAAACCAATTTTAGCCGCAATAAAGAAAAACAAATAGCGTGGTTGAAAAAGATTCAGAAAATGCTGGAAGAATTAAAAAAGTATAGTAATTATATTTAAGATAGTTTTAGCCATTATTAAGAACAAATACAATCTTACGAGTTCGCCATGCGAATCAATCTTTATCCTTAACAAAAGTCAGCACCTGTTTTTTCAAAGTCCTCCGTGGTTTACCGTTACTCATCAACACCGGATTCAGTTGAGGCGTATTGGCCATCATCCGGGTCTTTACCTGCTCTACGAGGTAGGGATTTTCAGGAATGCAAATTATATTAACAGTGCTCACCGATCCATCTGTTTCAATCGCATAATCGATATATAAGGAATAAATACCCTTTTTTATTTTCTTAGAAGGAAGCACTTCTGTTTTAATAACCTTACTGTATTCATCAATGAATTGTTTCCATAGCTGATCATTATTCTTTGGCGCATTTGAGCCGGTAGATACAGAAGTAGTATCAGGAATTGCGCTGGAAGTATTTCTCTTTACAGACTCAGCGGTCTTTTCTGCTTTCTTAAGTGAATCCATTCTTTTTTTTACGAGAGAATCAGGCAATAACTTCAGGCTGTCGCCTTTTTTTACCACCATGCCGGTATCTGATTTTAATCTTCCCCCAAAAAGAGCATCCTTCAGGGTCTGCGCCTTCGTCGAAAGACCGGTCAACAATGCAAAAAATAACACTAAAGTTTTCATATCACTAAAACAAACCGTACAACTGTGCGTCCACTTTGCGGATGATATCCCCAAAATGTTCATCATTTTCCGGAAACCGGTTTTTATCTGCATCGATCACTAATAAAGGGCCTTCTTTATAGCTATCGATCCATTTATTATAATATTCATTCAGTTTCTTAAGGTAGTCCAGGCGGATATTTTCTTCGTACTCTCTTCCTCTTTTCTGGATATTTCCCACCAGCGTCGGCACTGATGCATTTAAGTATATTAACAGATCCGGAGGCTGGATCATTGTCTTCAAAGTCTGAAAGAAATGATAATAATTATCAAAATCCCTTTTACTCATCAATCCCATTTCATGCAGATTGGGGGCAAAGATGTTGGCATCTTCATAGATTGTCCTGTCCTGGATCACCGTTTCGGTTCCTTGCTGAATTTCCACCAATTGTTTCAGGCGGCTATTGAGAAAATAGATCTGAAGATTAAAACTCCAGCGGGGCATATCTTCATAAAAATCCATCAGGTAAGGATTATGATCCACATCCTCAAAATTGGGTATCCATTTATAATGTTTGCTGAGCATCTCCGTCAGCGTTGTTTTCCCGGCGCCGATATTTCCCGCTACCGCAATATGTTTCGGTTTCTTTGCTTTTGCCATGATGTAATTTAAAATTTCGGGTGAGAGACTACCGATCTGCAATCATATCCCAAAAGACTAAAGTAATTAAATTCTCCGCCTGATAACAAAAAATATTTTTTTATCAGCGGATGACTAAGCCAGTAACTAAAAATAATTAAATTCCATTTTTTGCCGCACCAATTCAATAGTAGCTTTTGCACTTCTCCGGGCTTTTTCAGTTCCTTGTTCTGCAACCTGTTTCAGGTATTTATGATCCTGATAGATTTGTTCGGCTCTTTCACGAATCGGCGCAATGAATTTCACCATGTCTTCTGCCAGTTTCTTTTTCAGATCGCCATAACGAATGGTACAATTGGCATAATCTTCGTCAAATTTTTTCACTGTATCTCCAGCGCTGACCAGTTTCATCAGCAAAAAAATATTTTCTATTTCAGGCGGCTTGGGCGAATTTTTTTGAACAGGCCCGGTATCCGTTTTTGCTTTCATCACTTTTTTTCGGATCAGATCGTCATCGTCAGCAAGATATAAAGTGGCAAATTGATTTTCACTCTTACTCATTTTTCCGGCGCCATCAAGGCTGGGAACTTTCACCAGTTCTTCTCCAAAATTAAATGCTTCAGGTTCGGGGAATAGTTCTCCATAACGATGATTAAACCGCTGTGCAAAATTCCGGGCCATTTCCAGGTGTTGCTGCTGGTCTTTTCCCACCGGAACATACCTTGCCCGATGAATTAAAATATCTGCGGCCTGTAAAACAGGGTAGGTCAGTAATCCGGCATTGACATTTTCTGGTTGTAACCTTACTTTTTCTTTGAACGTACTGGTTTTCTCCAACTCACCTTTATAAGCAAGCATGTTCAACAATAAATATAGTTCGGCTATTTCAGGAATGGTGCTTTGCAGATACAGGCATGCTTTTGAGGGATCGATGCCTGCTGCAATATGTTCTGCCAAAACCCGGAGCACACTTTTCTTTAACTCCTTAGTATCGGGATGTGTGGTCAGTGAATGCCAGTCAGCCACCATAAAATAACAATCATATTGCTCCTGCATGCGGACATAATTTCTCAATGCTCCAAAATAATTACCAAGATGCAAAAAACCGGTTGGCCGAATGCCACTCATTACTAATTCTTTCTTCTTTTCCATCCGGGCGAAGATAAGAAATGAGGTCTGAAGTACGAGGTTTGAGGTCAGATAGCTGCCTTTCATCCAACACCAGACTTCGACACGTGACTTCTGATTATATTTGTGAAATGGAAGTAAATGATGCATTGGTTGATAAACTGGCTCATCTCGCAAAGCTGAAATTTGAAGATGCTGAAAAAGCTGAGATCAAAAAAGATCTGCAGAAAATGATAGGGTTTGTAGAAAAATTGAATGAGCTTAACCTGGATGGAGTTGAACCTCTATTGCACATGAGCGAGGAGGTGAACGTTTTGAGGGACGATGAAGTGAGCGGATCTGTAAACCGTGAGGAAGCGTTGAAAAATGCCCCATTGCATGATGAACAATTTTTTAAAGTACCTAAAGTGATAAAAAAATAGTTACCGGTTACCGGTTTCTGGTTGCCTGTCAGAAAAACAGCTTCCTGTAACCGGCAACTGATAACAGGAAACTGGCAACTATGAATTCAATCATCCATCTCGAAAATATTCAGAAGAGCTACTTCATGGGAAAGCTGGAGTTGAAAGTGCTAAAAGGCATTTCCCTGGATATTTATAAAAATGAATACGTAGCATTGATGGGTCCTTCCGGATCCGGCAAAAGTACTTTAATGAATATTTTGGGTTGCCTGGATTCTCCTACCAACGGAAAATATATTTTAAATGGACATGACGTGAGCAAAATGGAGGATAATGATCTTGCAGAGGTTCGCAACAAAGAGATCGGATTTGTATTTCAGCAATTCAATTTATTGCCCAGGTTGACCGCTTTGGAAAATGTGGCATTACCCCTTGTTTATAGTGGCATGAGCCGGAAACAAAGAAATGAAAAAGCGAAACATCTGCTTGAACTTGTAAATCTTTCCGATCGAAGTCATCATAAACCTAATGAACTTTCGGGAGGTCAGTGCCAGCGTGTAGCTATCGCAAGAGCTTTAGTAAACGATCCTTCGCTTATACTTGCAGACGAGCCTACAGGAAATCTAGATACCAGCACTTCTGAAGAAATCATGGATATATTTGGAAAAATCCACTCCGGGGGAAATACAGTTGTATTAGTTACACATGAAGTAGACATTGCCAATCATGCCCGCCGGATCATCCGGCTTCGTGACGGTGTTATTGAAAGCGATAAAATTGGAGAAAAACTTGTTCATGCGTAAGCAAATTTTATTTCATGTCAATTAAAATTTATACAAAAACCGGCGATAAAGGTTTTACGTCGCTGATCGGTGGAACCAAAGTTCCCAAAAGTCACGTTCGGATCGAAACGTATGGAACTGTTGATGAACTCAACTCATGGATCGGCATGGTCAACGACCAGATCAAAATAAAAAGCATTAAAAAAAATTTAAAGGAAATACAGGATCGATTATTCACTATCGGATCATCGCTGGCCTGTGATCCTGAAAAAGAAACAAAATTGAAAATTCCGGATCTGAAAGAATCCGATGTAGTTCTGCTGGAAAAAGAAATTGACAACATGAATGCAAAACTTCCGGTGATGAAATCATTTGTGCTTCCCGGGGGCCATATCGCAGTTTCTTCAGCACATATTGCCCGCTGTGTTTGCCGCCGGGCAGAACGGCTCTGTGTGTTGTTACAACAAAACAAAATGTTTGTTGAACCCCTTACCATCACCTATCTGAACAGGCTAAGCGATTATCTTTTTATATTGGCTCGTTACATCGGCCACCAATTGAAGGTGAAAGAAATTCCCTGGAAACCGAGAGTATAATCAATCATTTTCTGTTGTAAATTCAGGTCTCAACTACAGCGTTTGAAAACAGTGTTGATCATCGCAGTATTTCTTATTTTAACTATCGGGAAATCATTGGCGCAATCTTCCGGCAACAGCATTGTGCTCTATTCCGTCAGCGAGGCTAATGGCTTGAGTGATGACCATGTGCAATGTGTACTCAAAGACAAAAAAGGTCTTGTGTGGGTAGGCACCAGCGATGGACTTAACCTCATGGACGGATCTTCAATTACCATCTATCGTAATCGTGAAAAAGACAGCACTTCGCTTGTAAACAATAACGTGCTTTCCCTTTCGGAAGATGAATCGGGAAATATCTGGGTGGGAACTTCCGGAGGATTGTCCTGCTTTATCAGGGGAAAAAACAAATTCATTTCTTTCAACCCCCCTGCCAGTTCTTACGGCAATTCTGCCTACATCAATACAGTTTGCCCCATTTCAAATCAAAAAATTTGGTGCAGTACCGATGGAGGGTTATTTTATTTTGATGTAATTGCTGAGTCCTTTCGCCCTTTTTACAATATCAGCGTAAAAAAAAATAACAACTCAAAATGCAATAAACTTACCCACCTCATTAAAGACAAGGATGAAAACAAATTATGGCTCTCTTCAAATGATGGACTTTGGTCTTTTGATCTGAATTCCTTCAGGTATAAACAGGAGATCGGCTCGGAAAATGATCCGGAAAACCCGGAATTATTTACCTATGTCTATGAAAGTAGTGATAAAAAAATCTGGGCAGGAAACTGGGGTGAAGGTCTTGAGCAACTAGACAAAAACACCGGAAAGGTTATCCGGTATTTATCAATTCCCATGCATCCATCTGTTGTACGATGCATAGCAGAATCAATGCAGCCCGATGGAAAAAATGTTTTATGGATGGATGGACAACTGCTTGCTTTTGATCCGGCAGATTCCCGTTTTTTCCAATATTCCATGCCATCACAGACAGCAGGACTTCCTGATCTTTTTCCATGCTATCAATCAGACGATGGATGGATATGGCTGGCTTCTTCATCCGGGCTATTTATTTATAATCCCGAACGCCAATTTTTTCAACATCATTTTTTCTCAAAAGATATCACAAAGCAGGTAGTTGTTTTTGCTGAATGGAACCGATCGTTGTTGATCGGCGGGGAATCAGAAAATTTTCTAAAACTTTATGATGACAACTGGAATGTGATGAAAGATCTTGGTCCAATATGCAATCTTAAATTTGCGAAAGAGAATTCAGGAACTGACCCAATAGTACTTTGCCTGCTCATTAACA
Source organism: Chitinophagaceae bacterium (assembly GCA_035545755.1). GTDB lineage: Bacteria > Bacteroidota > Bacteroidia > Chitinophagales > Chitinophagaceae > UTBCD1. Next base: position 15,864 of record DASZXQ010000194.1, read on the forward strand.
ACAATGCTGAACTCTGGTTAGGAACTTCTTCAGGCATTGGCAAGATCAATACAGAAACCGGCCGTACACAATGGTTCAATCATAAAGAAAACGATAGTACATCGCTTCCCAGGAATTTTATTACACATCTTTTTTTTGATTCCAATAAAAGGCTTTGGGTCTTTCCGTGGAGAGAAGGAATATGGACCTTTGATAGTGCATCCCGAAAATTCAAAGAACTGTGGGATCATTTTCTCACAATTGGTGGTAAACCTAAAAAACTGGTGATCGCCGGTGCCACAGAAGATAAATATGGGAATATCTGGATGGCTGACCTTGATGAAGGAATTATTTTATTTGATAAAAAGACAGGAAGATTTTCAAAACCATTCGCCAGCCAGATCGGGGAATTGACTCATACAGGATCTGTCTTTTATAAAAACGGGTTTTTATACAGCGCTACTCCGAACGCTTTTTTGAAATGGGATGAAAACAACAGGCAGCTCCGGATCGTTGAACTTCCGCAGGAGATGAATAAACAGATCTATGATATTTACCCGGATAAAAAAGGGAACTGGTGGATCAGCACCAAAAATGGATTGGTAGTGTATAATGAAATGACCGGAACATTTCGCCGCTTTACTACAGTCGACGGATTATTAAATAATGACATGAACGGTACATTATTTTGCCGCAGCGACGGCATGATGTATTATGGAAACAACAATTACATCACCACATTTGATCCCGGAAAATTTTTATCTGCCATTGCAGAAGTGCCGGCAGTTCAGCTGAGAGAGATTCGTTCCAATGAAACACTGGTGGAATGGAACGGTTCTTCATTGTTGCAGTTTAATTATCGCAGCCGGAATATTTTATTTCGTTGGGCATTGCCTGATTTTTCAAGCCCCCTGCACAATGAATATTATTGCAAACTACAAGGCATTGACACCGGCTGGCGTTATGTAGGCAACATCGGCGAAGTTCAATATGCGAATCTTTCTCCCGGAAAATATACTGTGCAGTTAAAAGCTGCCAGTGCCAATGGAGTGTCTTCTCCAAATGTGCTATCAATTTCATTCAAGGTAATGACTCCATACTGGAAAACACCCTGGTTCATCACAATGGTTTGCCTGGTGCTTGTATCATTATTCGGATTTGTCGTTCGATACATATCGCAGAGAAATCTGAAAGAAAAATTGTTGCAACTGGAAAAAGAACAGGCAGTGGAAAAAGAACGGAATCGCATCAGCCGGGACATGCATGACGATCTGGGCAGCGGGCTTACAAAAATTGCCATTCTCAGTGAGGTTGTTAAAAAGCAATTGAATGAGCCTGAGAAAGCAAAACAACAGCTGGAAAATATTTCACAGTCATCGAGGGAATTAGTGGACAACCTCCAGGATATTATCTGGGTGCTCAACCCAAGGAATGATACATTGGAAAGCCTTGCTTCTTACATCAGGGAATATGCGCTGAAATTCTTTGAGCCATTTAAGATTGATATTCTTTTTTTATACCCGGAAAAATTCCCGCATGTGAAATTATCAGAAGAATTCCGGAGAAATATTTTTCTTACCATAAAAGAATCATTCAACAATATCGGAAAACATGCCTGGTGTGATACTGTAACACTGAATATCGGGATCACAAATAACAATATTGAAATGACCATAAAAGATGACGGAAAAGGGTTCGATGTAAATCATGCCAGGGAGTTTGGAAATGGATTGATCAATATGAGAAATCGCATTGAACAGATCGGTGGAACATACGAAATTCTGTCAGAACCGGGAAACGGTACAGAGACCAGGATAGTGATACCGGTCTAACACTTTTTTGTGATGATAATTTGAAACAGCAATAACTACATTTGAAATGTTGAAACTACAATTCACATGAAAAAATGATACGTGTAGTTATCATAGAAGATATAAAAGAGATCCGGGAAGGATTGCAGATACTTATTGACGGAAGCGAAGGTTTTAGTTGCCAAAAAACTTTTGCGAACGGAGAAAGGGCTATTGAAGAGTTGCCATCTCTTGCTCCCGATGTGGCTTTGATGGATATTAACCTGCCGGGCATTAATGGCATTGAAGCAGTAAAAAAATTAAAAGTACTTTGCCCGCAAACGCAATTCATCATGAGCACTGTTTATGAAGATGATGAAAACATATTTGAAAGCCTGAAAGCCGGTGCCAGCGGTTATTTATTGAAGAAAACTGCACCTTCAAAGATCCTGGATGCCATTATTGAAGTGTACAATGGTGGTTCGCCGATGAGCAGCCAGATTGCCCGCAAAGTCATCGCCTCTTTCCAGAAAAAAGATTCCATAGATGAAACTGATATTTTAACACCTAAAGAAAAAGAAGTGCTTAAGGCCCTTGCCAAAGGGCTACGTTATAAAGAAATTGCTGATGAAATGAAAGTAAGTATGGAAACCATTCGCAGCCATGCGAGAAAAATCTACGAGAAACTTCAGGTTCAAAGCCGGACAGAAGCGTTGAATAAAGTATATGGAAGACCCTCCTGACTCCATCGTACAGGAAGATTTTGCAATACTCAGTTATTCGAAATCACTTCTTCAGTATCAATAGCTTTATGTTTTCCCTATTAAAAGAGGTTGAGTGGGGTTCTCACACTTTTTTGTGATTGACTTGGCTTGCAGAAAAGAGCAACTTTATACAAAATTATTTAATATGAAAAAGTTGTTCACCCTTTTGGTTATTTTTTCATTGTTCTCCGCAGCTTCGAATGGCCAGATATTAAAGAAGCTAAAAGATAAGATCAAAGACAAAACCGATCAACGAGTAGATGAAAAAACTGATCAGACTATTGATAAGGGTCTGGACAAAACAGAAGATGCTACAAAAAAGAAAGATAATTCAGGCAGTAGTTCAGATAATGCGAGTAATAATAGCGGCAGCAATAATGCAATAGCAGGGCCTCCCAGTATCAAGACCTTCGCTAATTACGATTTCGTTCCCGGCGATACGGTAATCTTCGAATCGAATCTCGCCGATGAGCAAACCGGCGAAATCCCCTCGCAATTCACTGTTTCAGATGGCCAGTTAGATGTGCAACTGGCAGATGGAGAAAATGTGATTCATGTACCTACTGGTGCGGGAGCCACTTTTACTCCACGCATGGACAAGCAAACTTATATGCCCGATCAGTTTACCATAGAATTTGATTTCAAAAATGAAAGATTTGGCGTGAATCACTTTTCGGTAGATTTTGGTAGCAGGATATATTATGCACAGACCGCAGGAGTCATGCAGGGAATCGGTTTTAATGATGCCAGCGTAGATTGGACGCTTGGAGATGTAAATTTTCCAAGTGATCTACATGTAGACTATGAATATCCGATGGTATGGCATCATATTGCAATCGCGATCAATAAAAATGTAGGCAAAGTATATATTGACCAATACCGGGTAGCTAATGTAAATAATCTTACAGGTAAGCCGAATAATGTTACCATTCATGTGGATGGATATGAAAATTCATTTATCAAAAATATCCGGATTGCAAAGGGAGGAATCAATATCTACAAACAAACCACCACTCCTTCCAAAATTATAATGCATGGAATTCTATTTGACGTTGACAAGTCAACTTTAAAACCACAGTCAATGGGCTCTATTAACGAGATATATAATCTGATGAAAAAAGATGGATCGCTAAAATTTGAAATTGACGGGCATACTGACAATACCGGAAATGCAGCGCATAACTTGACTCTGTCACAGCAAAGAGCTGATGCTGTCAAAGCACAACTTGTAAGTATGGGCATTGATGCTTCAAGGTTAACAACAAAAGGTTTTGGTGACACTAAACCTATAGATAGCAATGATACCCCAGAAGGAAAAGCGAACAACAGAAGAGTCGAGTTTGTGAAACAATAATCAGAAAGCTAAAGAAAGATTATTAGATAAGAAAATAATAAAGATATTCAGCAATCACGGTTCGTCGTTTTAGCTCCCAAGTATTTTAATTATGAATAAGAAATTTCTTAGCCTTATAGCATTTGTCTATATCGCTGCAACCTCAAATGCACAAATTGATCTTCCCAAGCAACCTAAGTGCGGTTGCCCACCGTTGTCATTATATGTGTATGATACCAAAATGAATTTTAAGATTGACAGCACCGTTGAAAAAGACACTTATCCTAAAGCTAAAAAATCAGGCGATCATCTGAATAGTGTTTATTCGAAACAAAAATCAGATCAGTTAAAAATAGTAAGGGGCTCTGGTTCCGGCGATAAAATATCGCCGGGCAGCAACATCGATTTTACAAGTAACGCTGAGATAAAAAGAGATGGCAACAATGGCGAATATTCATACACCATCGATGTAAAACTTATTGATGCTTCTACACAGGCAGTAGTAGTTGATGCAACCCAAACCACCCATAATCTTAGTGAAGCAAATGCTATGATAGATACCTGTGTTGCTTCATTCAGTCCTGTGCTGGATAGCGCCATCCGTAACTATCAAAAAAAAATACGCAAACAATCAAATTACACAAAATGGGTCGGCTTACAATGGCAGTCAAAACCAGATAGTAAAAATTTAAAGAAAAACAAAGCTACCCAGGTTACGATCACGGTTACTGACTGTATTGATAAAAAGCCTGTGACCAAACTTCCGGTGCATATTTCACAAACTGATCCGAATACAGGGATATTAAACACAAGCTTTGCCAACACCAACGATTCAGGTAAAGTAGCTGTTATTTTTACTGCAAGAAACAAAGGTGAAACTCTAATCCTTCCATCATTTAGTTATACGAGTGTGAATGGAAAAAAAATTACTGATCCAACAGTTTGCGCTGATCAGAAAATTACAGTTGATGAAGATTTCCCTTACAAAATAATCATGGATGCTGAATATACTGTTGATGGCACCGGGAGGGACATAAAATTACATGGAGAATGTA
>DASZXQ010000195.1:0-2277 GCA_035545755.1 Chitinophagaceae bacterium
TTTATTATTGCATCCGGATATTGTGATCATAGATGAACTGGCGCACACGAATATTCCGGGAAGCAAAAATGAAAAACGATGGCAGGATGTTGTGGATATCCTTGAACAAGGCATAAATGTGATCAGCGCTGTGAATATTCAGCATATTGAAAGCATTAATGATGATGTCAGGCAAATAACAGGGGTAGAAGTAAAAGAAAGAGTGCCGGACAAACTTTTGCAACTGGCAGATGAAGTGGTGAACATTGATCTCACTGCTGATGAGCTTATCACCAGGCTGAAAGAGGGGAAAATTTACGATCACACAAAAGTGCAACAGGCTCTGCAGAATTTTTTCAAACCCGAAAAGATCCTGCAATTACGGGAATTGGCATTAAAGGAAGTAGCGGGACAGGTTGAACGAAAAGTGGATTATGAAATAGGATCTAAAGAGACGAAATGGCGACATGAACATTTCCTCGCCTGCATTTCTTCCAACAACGAAACGGCGCAGCATATCATCCGGAAAACGGCAAGGCTGGCTTCTTATTATAACAGCAAATGGTATGTATTGTATGTGCAAACGCCGAGGGAATCGCCGGATAAAATACCTTTAGCACAGCAACGGTATCTTATCAATAACTTTAAGAATGCAACGGAACTTGGGGCCGAAGTGATCCAGGTTAAAAATGATAATATCGGCAAAGCGATTATGGAAACTGTAGTTGATAAAAGGATCACAACAGTATGTATCGGCAAGCCGCACCTGAATTTATTCCAGGTGATCCTTCGAACCAATGTGTTCAACCAGTTGCTTAAAACACTTTCAAAAAATGATGTGGACCTTGTAATATTATCCTGATGGCCGTCACTGTAAAAAATAAGATACAGCTGGGAACAATTTTCTTTTTTGTTCTATTGATACTGTTGGGAGGCCCATCCATCTTTTTTTTAGTGCGGCTTAAAAACGATGCCAATAAGATCATCAAAAATAATTATGAAACGCTGACCTATTGCCATGGAATGCAACGGCAATTGGACAGTTTTCCGATCGCCCCGGCACATGCAATTCAGCAATTTGATTTTTATCTAAAACAACAGGAAAAAAATATTACTGAGCCCGGCGAAGATTCTGCTACTGTAAGTCTTCGCCATGAATTTGATCAATGGAAAGCGTGTGATACGACACAGGCACTAAAAAAAATAATTTCATTACAAATACAATCGATTCTTTCATTGAACATGAATGCGATCAAAAATAAAAATCAGATAACGGAAAAAAGAGCGGAAGATACACTGACCTATATTACGATCCTGGCCACTGTTATTTTTATCATATCGATCACTTTTTTATTCAATTTTCCTTCAATTGTTACAGGACCCATCAGCGAACTAAGCGAAGCTATACAACAGATCAGCCGGAAAAATTATTCTCACAGGATACATATAAAGAACAAAGACGAGTTTGGCCAAATGGCTGATGCTTTCAACAGTATGGCAGAGCGCCTGGAAGATTTTGAGAACAGCAATCTCAATAAACTGATGTTTGAAAAGCGCAGGGCTGAGGCAGTGATCAATAGTTTGAAAGATGCCAGTATCGGGATCGACAGGAACAATATTATACTTTTTGCAAATAACCAGGCATTGCAATTGTTAGGATTGCAAGCCGTGGACATAGTGGGAAGATCTACGGATGAAGTGAGCAAAAAAAATGATCTCTTTCGTTTTTTACTGACAGATAAAAGCAATATTCCTTTTAAAATTGTATTGGACGGTAAAGAGAATTATTTTACGAAAGAAATGGTTGAAATACCGCAGGATGATTCTAAAAATTCGGTGATCGTTGTCAAGAATGTTACTTCGTTCAAAGAGCTGGATGTAGCCAAAACGAATTTTATTGCCACGGTTTCTCATGAATTAAAAACCCCGCTGGCATCTTCTGATTTTAGTTTAAAACTCCTCGAAGATGAGCGGACCGGGAAACTTTCAGATGAACAGAAAGAACTCATCGACCAGTTGAAAGAAGATAATCAAAGAATGTTACGCATATTGAGTGAGTTGCTCAATATGTCACAAGTGGAGGCAGGAAAAATTCAATTGGAGATTAAAAAAGTGGAGTCATTGGAAATTGCAGAAACTGCGATCCTGGCTGTTGGGAATGCTGCAAAAGAAAAGAATATCCGGGTAGAGAAACAATTCAATACTTCATTGCCGCAAATAAATGCGGATGCTGAAAAAACGGGGTGGGTGCTGAATAATTTTTTGACCAATGCGATAAAATTTTCTTCGGAAGACAAT
>DASZXQ010000196.1:0-73502 GCA_035545755.1 Chitinophagaceae bacterium
TTTATAATAGCTTTTATTAAAGACTTTATTTGATTGTTTACAAACCTAATTCTACTTCTATTACCAAAGTACAAGAAGAATAGATGGACAATGATAGCTGCGACAATTAGTATCACTGCTAATAAAAGAATGAATTTCATAAATATCAGTTTAAAAGTATAATTGATTAAATGTTTCATGTCACTAATTAGGATTTCTGTCTTTATATTAATTCTCATAAATCAAACCTCTTAAATAGCTTGAACACGGGAAAGGACAAGAAAAAACAGATACATCTTCTTCTTACTTGCTATTGATACAGCCACAGTTGGCACTAACTCTGCAAGTACTTTCCGGGGCAAGGTATTGTAGCGATATTTTTTTGAAAAGGACAAATTTTGGGGGGTAAAATGACATTTAAAGGCGGTGTATAAACTTTACCGTTAGAATAGCTCAATTGAAGCTGTTATTAATCAGGCAATTCTTTTAAATCTTTTCCTGGATAACTGCGGCAGAAATAATTTCATGGATGGGGTCATTCAGATTTTGCTCATGGTTGTTGAGATGTAGTTATTTTTGCGTTGCTGTAAGATTCTGTATTGGATTGCAAATCCTTTGGCGAGGGCTTACAGTTTTTTTATGGAAGGAGGTTGTCCAAAGACAGATTGCTTCGCCAATGGGAAGTAATAAGACACAATGCGACGAATTCTATGTTGTCTCGCAATGACCCCGAGTCGCTTCGCTCTCGGGGCAAATGCAACAGCTTCAATAATGCTCAGTAGAATTCAGAACGCTGAAGTGAGTGACACAACAGACGATGATAGTAGCACTGAAGCTCACCTTATAAATAAAAAAAGCATCCCGAACCATTCGGGATGCTTTTAAAATTTAAAGGAAAACAATTAGTCTTTCTTCCACACATTATTTGCAGGATTATAATCCGGCAACACTTTATCAGGATCGTACGTAACGGATTCAATTTCTTCGGTAGAAGGATATTTGAATACCCAGCTGGTATTACGTTCCCAGATTTCTACCGGCAATTTCACCCGGTCTGTCTTCCCGCTTTTCATTTTTATTTCGAGAATGACCGGCATTGCCATTTTCTCTAAATTATCCAGCGTAATGTATGCGCCTTTGGAGTAATCATTGCTGTCCACATATTTTACGCTGCGTACCGCCACATCCAGGCGCCAGGTATTGGCAAACCATCCCCGCCAGAACCATTGCAAACTTTCACCTGAAACATTTTCAATGGTGCGGAAGAAATCATCCGGCGTAGGATGCTTGAATGCCCAACGCTGAATATATGTTTTGAAGGCATAGTCAAATCGCTCCGGCCCTAAAATCTGTTCCCGCAATAAAACCAAACCGGCACTGGGTTTACTGTATAATAATGTGCCGTTATTTCTTTCTTTCAGATTATCGGCGCCATTACTTAAAATAGGTTCTAATGTTGGTGCGGTGAAAAACGACGCCGTACGTTCTGCATCTGCCGGTCTTGTCGGTTTATATTCTCCATTATTAAAATTTTCAGTTGATAACGTATTGATGAATGTATTGAAGCCTTCATCCATCCAACCATATAAACGTTCATTGGAACCCACGATCATCGGGAACCAGGTATGGCCGAATTCATGATCGTTCACACCCCACAATCCACGGCCACGGCTTCTTGCTCCGCAAAACACAATGCCGGGATATTCCATGCCGCCGGGAGTGCCTGCTACTGCGGTGGCACAGGGATAAGGAAACTCAAACCATTTGGCAGAATTATATTCGATAGATTTTTTTACATATTCAGTGGAGCGTCCCCATGCATCATTGCCATCGCTTTCTACCGGGTAAGCAGAAATAGCCAGTGCTTTTTTCCCGCTGGGCATATCCATTTTTGCGGCATCGATAATAAATGCAGAAGAAGCTCCCCATGAAAAATCTCTTGCATTTTTTAATTTAAAATGCCAGGTCAATTCTGATTTTCCGGAAGGACGTGACTTTGGATCGGTCACTTCATCAGCTGTGCGAATGACCACTGTCTTTTCGCTTTTTGCTGCCTCCGCCCAACGTTTCAATTGTTCGGGTGTATATACTTCCTGCGGATTTTGTAATTCTCCTGAAGCAACGATAATATCTTTTGAAGGCGCCGTAATGCTAACATCAAAGTCACCATATTCTAAATAAAATTCTCCGGGGCCGGTGTAGGGCAAAGTGTTCCAACCCATCACATCATCAAACACACACATCCTCGGATACCATTGAGCGATGGTGAATATTTTTCCATTCTTCGTTTGCAAAATTCCCATTCGGTCTGAACCATAATCAGGAGAAATAAAAGAATATTCGATCTTGACTTTCAACACGCCGCCATTTGCATTCAATTCTTTGGGCAGGAATATTTGCATACGGGTATCATCGATCATATATTTTGCGTCCGTTACTGTGGCATTGTTTGGGCCACTTAAAATTTTTACTGATTTAATTTTATCTCCTGCATCGAATATTTGCCCACGACCGCCGTTGCGGCTGCCACCTATCGGAACAATAGCGCTGCCACGGGAATCCTGCCGGAATAAATTCTGATCTAACTGCATCCAGATAAAATTCATCTTTAAAGGACTGTTGTTCGTATAGGTCAGCACTTCTGTTCCTGTGATCTCGTTTGTCTCTTCGTTCAATTTTGCCGCTATTTGATAGTCTGCACGGTTTTGCCAATACTTAGGCCCCGGCTCGCCGGTTGCGGCTCTGTATTCATTTCCGTTTTTTGAATAAAAGAACGGAGCAAATGTTTCCGTGTAGCTGTAATTTGTTTTTGGAGCAGTCGAATCAATAAATTCAGTAAACCTGGGACGTCCCTGTCTCCTGGTAGTATCTCTTGTTGTTGTTTGCTGTGCCGTTGCAACGCTTGCCATAAAAAACATTACAACCAAAACGAATAAATTCCTCATATAAATAAATTGTTTATAAAAATGAATGTGCAATGTTACTGCAAATCATCAATACATTGTATGGAGGATTTATGCCATATCTTCTTGCGGCATTGGGAAAAAAGAAATCTGATGCACCGGCTTTTCAACAAAATAATATCGGGCAATATCAAAACTGCCAACCTAAGGTCACCAATGGTAAGGTGCCTTCTTTTGAAAAAGCAGCAGAGGCTGTAATGGCAAGACGATGTAATGGTGAAAACCATATTCCCGCTCCATAGCCATCATGCCAGATAGATGAAGTGTCGTTTTTTACCCAAACTCTTCCAACATCATTAAAGAATAATAAGCCGATAGAACCGGGGAAGAGATAAGTTCTGAAATCTGCCACTTTGATCCGCATTTCAACATTGTTATACGCCATTGCCTTCCCGGCAAAACGATAACGCCGATAGCCTCTCAATCCTTCCATGCTTCCGAGATATTGCGCCTGGAAGAATTCAAAGTTGTTGTTGAAATTGATGCCGGCGCCAAAACGTGTAGCTAAAACAAATCCTGCGTTTTTGCTGAAACTGGTGTATAAAGACATTTCTGAATTCAGTTGTGAAAGTGAATGGCTATAATCGTTCATTCCGCTCAGCACTTTCAGGGTAGTTTCCCAATGGATACCTCGTGTGGGCATGAGTTTGTTATCACGATCATCTAAACTCACTGTCAGCTGCCCTCCCGTCCATGATTTATTTTTGGCCAGTGTAGAAGGATCCAACCCATTTGCAGGGGTCATCAGGATAAAACGGTTAACATTATCAGACGAATCAAACTTGAAATATTCAAATACCGGCCCCCACAACACAGAAAATGTTGAACCCAATTTGTGTTTGAATGTTATTCCGAAAGAACCTACCTGGTATCTTGCCCGGTAATATCTAATTTTTTCCGGTTGCTCTTTATTATAAACAGATTCATTGCCATAACTGAAAAAGTTAGTGGTGTTATTCGGCGCTTTTACTATGGCATTTATAATAAGGTCCGTATTCCCGATGGCATTTACAAACTCTCCGAGATATTTAAAGCTATAGGCTTTTGTGGCCAAAGCATGTGTTACAGTAAACTGCTGCATTTGCGCATAGGGTGATTTCCGGAAACCCTGGCGTGTAAATCGCATCGAAGCTCCCAGGTAAACACCATCGTCCGGGTTATACGTAACTGCCAGCATGGGCCGGTGCGTATTGTATTTAAAATTTTTCCATTCATAGTCGTTCACGGCTGCATGCGTGGACAATTTTTTTCTGAAATCATCATTGCCGGTAAATGTATTGTTCTCAGTTGAATCGTCCAGGTCATATACCAATGTTTTGCCTGACCTGGAAGTAGCATCACTTTCATACACATCATTACCACTGCCGCCGATGATGCGTATTTTTATTTTACTGCTGTTACCTTTCATGATAAAGTTATCATCACCGCCACGGCCGTACAAACGAATTTCTTTAGTGATGGACGGATCGAATGTTCTCTCATAAATTTTATTTTTCACCTCGCCCTCCTTATTGATCTTTCTCACTTCTATTTTTACGGAGCCATCATTGTTGCGGTTGATCTCAAACTGTTCTCTTTTATCACTGCCGGGAATGCTTACGATCTTTGAAATAAACCGGTAATACGTCATCATTTCTTCAGCAAAATATTTTCTTCTCTTTTTCAGTGTGGCAATGATCTGATCTTTTGCGGGAAGATTTTTGATCTCAGTTGGTTGCTGGTCCAATGCATTTTCAAAAAGGTCGTCGGTCATCTTTGGTAAAAATTCATCTATCGCTTTCTTCCAATCCTTCTCATCCGGTTCATTTAGAAAAGTATGATCCATGTTTCTTGCATTGAAGTTGAACGTTTTGATATTTCGTGCATGAGGAAGAAAACCTTGTATTTGTGGCGCCAGCCAGTTTTGACGGGCAATGGATGCTAATATTCCTTCACTGATAAAAAATGGTTGATCCCTGTCTCTCGGTAATGCCTGGAATTTTTTTCCGCCACCTTTTTCAACATCAGCCCATTGCCACTGATCTTCATGACGGTCAAAATCCATTATGAACATATCCAGCAGGCGGGCATTTAAGAATTGTTGCTCATCCACACTGTTATCATTGTCTTTCCTGAGTTGATCCGCCATTTCATCAGTACTCATTCCTTTTTTGAAACCATCCGGTTCTCTTTCTTCCAGTAAATATGCTTTGTTCGCATAATCTTTTCTGAATTTTCCCAGGTTGGGATCGTCTGACACATACACCAATCGTGGATTAGCATGAGGCACTCCGGAAGCAGTTGCAAACGCCGGAACAGACAATGCTGCATATGGATAAGAAGCCGACACGCCATCAGAGATCACATCTTTGGCAAATGTGCCACGCAGATCAGGAGGCAATGCCGCATCAGTTACATTTTTTGTTACCGCTCTTAATACATACTGACGGCCTGTGGAATCTTCGAGGCGTAATGATTTTGTTTGATGTCCGCCGCCACGCTTAATTGGCGTGAGTCCTCCTAATTCTTTGCTTAAATCAATAACCGGAACCCGGATCGGCTGTGCCCATTCTTTACGATAATTCTTTCCCATCAATAATTTTTTCAGGCCGCCTGCCTGTAAGGTCGTAGAGCCAACAATTGTCATAGAATCGGGAAAAGACATTTTCTCGATTGTAGCTATTTCTTTTTGCGGCGGAGGAACCGGTTTTACTGAAAGGCTATATACCGGCTCAGCAAGATCTTTACTGTCATTTACCGTGTAAAATTTTACATCCACTTTGCCATCGGCGCTTACTTCTATGACCGCAAATCCTAATTTGCTTTCAGCAAAAAGAGAATTCTTTCCTTTTTTTACCTGCACTTTTTTGGAGCCTGCGCCGCTTACGATGTACGTGATGCTGTCATGTTGTAGCAATTGCAAATTATGATCATGACCGGCTGCATCGATCACACTCGGATGTTGCTTTAATGCATCTTCTACCCGAGCAATAAAATTTTTATACTGCGGATGCTTTACATCCTGGATATTTCCAAACCATGCCCTGGTAACCGGATAAATGGAACCAATGACCGGAAGTGGAATGTATAAAGAAGGTGAAATATCAGTCAATGGAAAAATATGTTGTTTGACAGTAAAATACCCGCCATGATGTCCATGTGTGTATAACGGATGATGCATGAGTGTGATCACCAGTTTATCAGGATAAGTTCCCAAAATATCCTTCAACGCCATGATCACTTCATCTTCTGTTTTATAATCGCAATCGGATTCGATTCCGGGTTTCTCTCCTTTTTGCAACCACCATTGGCTATCCATAAAAACCAATACCACCTGGTCATTCAAAACATACGGCACCGGCCCCGGGCAACCATTCATCGGAAGCGCCTGCACATTCGGCCATTCTAAAGAGTTGATATAATATTCTTCATTTTTAATTTGTTCCCATCCGCCGGGTTTCCCTTTTTTCCAATCATGATTGCCGGGAACAAAAAATGCTTTTGCCATTTTATCTTTTACAACAGATAATTGATAATCGATGATCGCTTTGGCTTCTTCATATTTTTTCCCGGCATCCGGCATTCCTTCGGGATAAATATTATCGCCGAGATACACCAATACATTGCTGCTGTCATTCCAATCCACATGGATTTTCAGCCAGTCACACACCGGGTGTATTCCGTTTTGAGTTTCACCGGCATCTCCTACCAAAAAAATTCGTTGAGTGATCTTGCTTTGTTGTGCGGAACCGTATAAGGACAGTAAAAGCAGCAGCCCTGGAAATTTTCTCAGCAATCCCATAGTTGAAGTGTTTTGGTATTTCGTTTCCGTCAGTCTTCGATATTCCGCCTTAAAAGTTACGGTTTATAAATGAATTTGAGAATGGTAGCCGCAGCATCCCCTCCTTCATTGGAAATATAGAGATCGCCATTGGGAGCAAAGGTCATTCCTTCGGGCTGGTTAAATAATTTGGGATCAAGGCGAAAGACTTTCTCTACATTCCCGTTTTTATCAGCGATCACCAGCAGTTTTCCTACGGATGCCACTACAAATAATTTCCCTGTGACAGGGCTGATGGCTGCAGCAGATGGTTTGAATGCAGCAGTCGGGTCATTCAACCGCATCCGGATTACATCAAGGTTCATATCATATGCAGATTCATCGGAAAACTGTTGAGTGCTCAGGTCAAAACGAAATGCTGATCGCACTTTATCTTTTTCATGCGCACATTGTTTGCAGAGCATGATGAGACTATGATTGGCTGAGTCGAGATATAATGTTTCGTATTCGTTAGTTCCGCTTCTGTTCAACGTAAACTTTTTTGTACCAACAATTCCTCCATCTTTTGTAAGTACCTGCACAATGGTTCCGGAACTGATCAACAAATAATCTGCTGTATCGGTATGAACAATGTCTTCATAATCTCCGGGGCCGCCGAATTTCAATTTATCAAAATCATCTTTTTTATTTTTAAAGTCCACTTTGAAGATCTCTCCCTTCTCATCATTCTCGGCCAATAAAATATCCTTCCCCGGTATGTAGGAAATACCAGATATTTCCCGCAGTTGTTTTCCCAATTTCATTATGTCATCCGGCTTTGAAAAATCATATTCAGGTTTTACTGTAGATGCGCTTTGATCATTTTTTGCAGTGTACACAAATTTCAGCATGGTAGGAGCGCCGCTGCCTCCTTTGTTGCAGATGTACATGCCCCCGTCTTTTTGAAAACAAATACCCGTCGGATCAGGAAACATGCTTGAAATAAGCACATACACCCCTTCCGGTTTTCCATTCATATCTGTTATTACCAATTGCCGGCTTGAAGAAGAAAGAATATAAATTTTTTGTTGTAGTGGATTAACGGCCGCTGCCGTTGGTTCCAGTTCAGAACTTTTGCGTGGAGATAATTGCCTGATTATTTTTTTATCTACCTGGAAAACAGGTTTTCGGTCCAGTCCAATGGAATCGATATAGTAAGCATAGGCATTGATCTTATCGTCATTTTCAGTTGGCCCGGATTTACCAAGAATGATCAGCGCTCTGCGGGAATTATCATAGAACATGGATTCAAAACCATTTTCTTCCTTTGGCAATTTGGCCAGCTCTACCAAGGCTGAACCTCCGATACGGCTTGTGGCACATTTAAATAAAACGCCATCGCTTCTTAAAATATATGGTATGGAATCCACTACGGCGACATCCGAATAATCTCCTTTTTCGCCCAAACTGTCCACTTCAATGATGTGTTTTGTATCTCTTTCCAGGTGAAACAGTTTATCGGAATTATTTTGCTCTGCGAAAAAAACATCTCTTTTTTTATCCCATGCGATACCTGATATGTCTTTTAATTTCTTATCCAGCTTCATGATCTCCGGCCTAGAAAAATTATAGTGCGGCGGCGACTTCAACACGATCATCTTCCTTCTGCATGCGGATAAAAAAATAACCGAAGCAAGTATGATGAGTCCCTGCAAGAGAATTTGAAAATCCCACATCTTTCTTCTGCTGATTTTGTTTACATTTATCATGTGTAATTTTTAACTATGACCGAAAACCAATCCAGGCTTTTATTGGATGTCGAGGGCTATGTGTCCGATCTATTCCTGAATAAAGTTAATAAAAGCATCAGGTTTCATAACCTGGCGCATACGCAGGGAGTGGTAATGGCCTGTGAAGAGATCGCACATTATTACCAGCTCAATGAGGAGGATCATCTTGCCCTGATCGTTGCAGCCTGGTTTCATGATACGGGTTTCAGCAGTGGCAATGCCCATGGCCATGAAGAAGTCAGCATCCGGTTAGCTACTAACTTTCTCCAGGAACACAAGGCCGATCCGGCTTTCATTAAAAAAGTCACTTCCTGCATTGAAGCCACCAAAATGCCTCAATCGCCGAAGAATCTTTTGGAACAGATCCTTTGCGATGCCGACCTGTTTCATCTCGGCACCGATGAATTTGCCGAAAGAAACCGGCTGTTGAGGGAAGAACTGGTTGAATTCTCCAAACAGGATATTTCCAAGAAACAATGGAGAAAAATGAACATCAGCTTCCTGGAAAATCATAAATATTTTACTGATTATGGCCGGCGACAACTTCAGCCTATTAAAGAAAAAAACCTCGAAGGATTAAAAAGCAGGGAAGCTGACGGGAAAAAAAAGAAGAAAACCAACCTGGCTGAAAACGTATTAGCAACATCTATTGAACAGCCTGAAAAAGATGTGGACACAAAAAAGAAAAAAGAAAAAGAAGAACGCACCGAAAGAGAAGCAACTGCCGTTTTCCGTATCATGGCTTCCAATCAATCCAACTTGAGCAAAATGGCTGATGATAAAGCGCATATCATGATATCGGTCAATTCTATTATCCTCTCCGTTATCGTTGGTTTTCTGAGCAAAGAACTTAAGAATAATTACAATCTCATTTATCCGACGATTGCCATTGTTACCACCGGCGTGTTAACCATTGTATTTTCGATACTGGCCACACGGCCCAATGTTACTTCCGGAAAATTTACAAAAGAAGACATACAGAATAAAAAAACCAACCTGTTGTTCTTTGGAAATTTCTTTCGCATGTCATTGTCTGACTATGACTGGGCGATGCAGGAACTGCTGAACGATAAACAATATTTGTACAGCAGTATGATCAAGGATAATTATTTCCTGGGAGTGGTGCTGGCAAAAAAATACAGGTACCTGCGTATCTCGTATAATATTTTCATGTACGGTCTCATAATCTCCATGATCATCTTTGCCATCTTCTTCATTCTCCCCCAGCCGGGATTTAGCTATGAACCGGGATAAAAAAACCGGTCCTGAAACCGGCTTTTATTTTTCAGAGCATTTTTTTGATATGCTCCACTAATTCTGTTTTTGTGATCGGGATACCCATGATCTTATTGTATCCTTTAGCATCTACAAAATAAACATCACGAATGATCTTGATGAGCTGGCCGTTATTGATCTCTGGTATCAAAACCGTATCAAAATTCTTGATTATGTCACCAAGATTTTTCGGGAACGGACGTAAATAACGGATATGAGCATGACTCACTGCATGGCCTGCGGCTTGCAATTCTTCTACTGCCGATTTGATAGCACCGTAAGTGGAGCCCCAACCTAACACTAAAATTTTTCCTTTGCCAGGACCACTATCCAATTTTTGTTCAGGAATATAATCAGCGATCTTATCCACTTTGGCCTGGCGGATTTTCACCATATGCTGATGGTTGTCGGGATCATAACTTACATTACCAGTTTCATCCTGTTTTTCCAAACCACCGATGCGATGTTCCAATCCCTGAGTGCCGGGTATTGCCCATGGACGAACATATTTTTCATCCCGCTTGTAGGGTAACAATACTTCTTCTCCTTCATCCAATTGTTTCTTGAAACTGAATTTTATTTCAGGCAGGTCAGCAGAAGAAGGAAATTTCCAGGGCTCGGCGCCATTGGCAATGTATCCATCACTCAAAAAGATCACAGGCGTCATGTGTTGCACCGCAATTCGTGCCGCTTCATATACGGCATCAAAACAATCGCTTGGTGTAGCGGCAGCGACTACCGGCATCGGGCATTCGCCATTTCTTCCATAATAGGCCTGCAACAGATCGCTTTGTTCTGTTTTTGTCGGCAAACCCGTTGAAGGTCCACCTCTCTGAACATCACAGATCACTAATGGAATTTCCAGCATCACTGCCAATCCCATTGCTTCGGCCTTCAATGCTAATCCCGGACCGGAAGTGGTAGTAACTCCCAACGCTCCTCCATAAGCAGCGCCAATAGCAGATGCGATAGCTGCAATCTCATCTTCAGCCTGGAAAGTACGAACACCAAAATTTTTATACCGGGCAAGATCATGTAAAATATCAGAAGCGGGGGTGATAGGATATGAACCAAGGAACAAAGGCAATCCGCTTTTTTGCGAAGAAGCAATCAATCCATAAGCCAAAGCCTGGTTACCCATGATAGAACGATAGGTACCCGGTTCCATCTTTGCCTTTTCTACTTTATATGTAGTGGTAAACGTTTCCGTAGTATCCCCATAATTATATCCAGCCTGCAAGGCTTTGATATTACTATTCAGTATCTCATCTTTCTTTCCAAATTTCTCTTTCAGAAAACTCACTGTGCTGCTCATGTCACGGTTATACATCCAATACAAAAATCCCAAAACGAACATATTCTTGGCCCGGTCTTTTTCCTTCATCCCCATAGTAAATTCTTTCAGGGCCTCACGGGTCATCTTGGTCACATCTATTTTGATCAATTCATAATTACCCAGTGAACCATCTTCTAACGGATTCACGCCTTCAGGATAATTGGCAAGACGGAGATTCTTTGCGTCAAAACCATCAGTATTGGCAATGATCTTTCCGCCCTTTTTCAATTGCCGGAGATTTGTTTTCAACGCGGCTGCATTCATGGCAACGAGTACATCACAGGCATCGCCTGGAGTGAAAACAGGTTTGCTGGAAAAACGAAGCTGGTATCCGCTTACACCGGGTAATGTTCCCTGCGGCGCACGGATCTCTGCCGGAAAATCCGGGAATGTGGCCAGATCAATTCCAAGAAGTGCGGTATTATTGGTAAACTGGCTGCCGGTCAATTGCATACCATCGCCACTGTCGCCTGCAAATTTGATGACGACATCACTGATTATTTCCTGCTTACGGGTCATGGAAGAATAGATTTGGATGGCGAATTTACAACAGGATCGTCAATAGTGGATGATGAAAAGTTGTAAAATAAACTTTTGGCTTATTTTATAACCACCTGCCATTTCTCATATACGTAATCTTGCTTTTCCCGATACCGCCGCCAGTTAAATAGCTGCTCACCACCTTAGCTCAATAGCAAAATAATATATACGCCTCTTTTATCACTACTACCGCTATGCAACTTTTAAGCCTCAGCCGGGAAAGATAATATCTTTACTTCCTTAATAAAAATTTGATCTTGAATCGGGTACATTATCCTGCATTAGACGGATTGCGTGGTATCGCAATTTTGATGGTGTTGTTTCATCATAATTTCAATTTTATCCCTTTATCAAAATTCGCTTGGATAGGAGTTGACTTATTTTTCGTTTTATCCGGGTTTCTTGTCACAGAAATTTTATTAAATACAAATGGAGACAGCGGGTATCTCAGGAATTTTTATGTTCGACGCATTTTAAGAATTTTTCCAATATATTATTTAACAATAATCGTATTCTTTATCGTTGCCCGATTTTTCTCAGCACTTAATGATCAATATATCTATTATCACAATAACCAGTGGATGCTGTGGATGTATATGCAAAACTGGCTTTTTATATTTAAACCCCCTCCTTCAGATAATTTCTTATTCCAGCATTTTTGGTCGCTTGCAATAGAAGAGCAATTTTATCTCATTTGGCCATTTATTATTCTTATTTGTAAAAATCAAAAGAAATTGCTTTTCCTGGTTTATATATTTCTTGCGGGTTGCATCTTGTTTCGAATTTTCTGCTGGATAGATTATGGGGCTAATAATCTAAGTTTTAATTTACAATATAAAACAAGAATAGATGGCCTGTGTATAGGAAGTATCATAGCTATTTGGAAATTCAATAAAAAGAATATTAAAATCAGAATTATAAGGTTAAGCATTATCCTTATCTCCATTCATCTCGTTGCAATATTTTGTGCTAAAACGATGTTCAAAAATGTTCCGCACTTTAATTTTTTTGGGTTTACCAGCATCTCAGTTATTTTCGGGATGCTGTTGGTCTACGGCCTTGAAAGCAAAAACCAGTTGACCAAAAATTTACTTGCCAACCCGGCTATTAGATACATTGGAAAGATCTCTTACGGTTTATATATTTTTCATTATCCTGTGTTAATGCTGTTCAGAATGTATTCTTTTACCTCATGGGGATTAAAGGGTTTCTGGGGATTGATGGTATTTGGAAGCATGGCACTAATTATAGCATTTATCACTAGCAGTATCACCTATCATTTTTTTGAAAGAAAAATTCTGGCAATCCGGGATAGCTTCACTAAAAAGAATTTCCCGGTATTTCAGAAATGAGCCGGCGCATTAACGGCCTGGTCCGATATTCAAATTTTACCAGGCTCAATTTCCCTTTCGCCTTGGTTTCTAAGATAAAAAGTAGTAAAATAAATTTCCGGCTCATTGTATACCCATATACCATTTGCCCGCAGTGGTTTTTGACTTTCTGAAGCCTATGCAGTTGGCACAACCTCCGCTCATCACCATAACAGATCAACAAAAACGTAAAATGTAATTTTTATTTTATCAATATCAACAGGTGACGTTTTAATTGGTAATAGTTACCTTTTAAAGATCTGTTTCCCCATCATCCCAGGATTCAATACATACTTTATTTACCAGGTTTACTTAAAATTTTATATGTCAATCGCTGCGGCTAAAATTACTATATTACGAACTCCAAAATGTCATTTCAGATGAAAGGTATTCTTTCAATCCTGGCTTGTACTATTACATTTTCAGGTGCTGCCCAAAACTATTATCTGTTTATTGGCACCTACACCAGCGGAAAAAGCCAGGGCATTTATGTGTATAATTTTAATGAAAACACGGCAAAGTCAAACCCGGTAAGTATTGCAAAGTCAGAGAACCCGTCTTATCTCGCAATTGCCGATGGAGGTAACTACTTATATGCAGTAAATGAAAACGGCGCAGGACAACAGGGTGATGTCAGCGCTTTTTCATTTGATAAAAAAACAGGGCGGCTACATTTTATTAATAAACAGCCGAGCGGTGGTGAAGATCCGTGTTTCATATCGGTTAACAACAGCAGAAGTTGGGCGATCGTTGCTAATTACACCGGAGGAAATTTGTCAGCGCTTCCCATCAAAAAAGATGGCAGCATTGGCCCAGCCACCGAGCTCATTCAGCATTATGGAAAAAGCGTCAATGTACAACGACAGGAAAAATCGCATGTACATTCTGCTTTCCTCACTCCGGATGAACGCTATGTATTTTCTGCCGACCTGGGAGAAGATAAAATATATATTTATCGTTTTTACCCGCAATCAATAAAGCCCCTGAGCGATGCCTTTGATTCCTCTGTTATCATTCAAGCAGGAAGCGGGCCCCGGCATATTGCTTTTCATCCGGTAAAGCCTGACATGTATTTGATAGAAGAACTTAGCGGAACGATTGATGCGTTTCATTATCGCAAGGGATCGCTGCTGCATTTTCAACGCATCAGTTCCGTGCCGGCCAATTTTACCGGAGACCCGGGCAGCGCTGACATTCATATCTCACCAGATGGGAAATTTTTGTATGCTTCCAATCGCGGCGATGCAAATACGATCGCTATTTATTCCATTGATGCCATTACAGGACTCCTGCATCTGAAAGGATTTCAGCCGGTACTTGGGAGGTATCCCCGCAATTTCATAATCGTACCTTCAGGAAAATTTTTACTGGTGGCCAACCGGGATACAGACAATATTGTAATATTCCGGATCAACCGTCAAACAGGAATGCTTGCGCCTACCGGCATGCAAATTCATGTTCCTGATCCGGTTTGCCTGAAATTGCTGAAAAAATAATAAGGCCACCTCGTCTCATCAATTAAACACAATCCTAAAAGGAAAAAGCATAGCAACGCTCAGGCAGGAGCCGGTATCTTACATCCATCCTTCGTTTTTCCTTCGTCCTTCTTACAATCAATGTTCACAGAAGTCCGGCTAAAAATTAAAGAGTGAAGCTGAAAAATTAAATGCCGGTAATGGAGAGTAAGGTGCCCGGCTATTATGTAATTTACAAATTCAGGATATGAATATAAACAAGAAATGAAATAAAATTTTTAAATAATAATAGTATAATAACCTGCTTTCTTTATAAAGATCGTTGGCTCTTTATTTCTGAATCTTGAATCATCAAGATCCTGTTACTCTCTTCCATCAAAAAGATTTCCTAATCCCCCGAGTATACTTCCTTCTTCTTTACGATGCCAGGTGCCGTATTCCACTAATCGTGCCGCTAATCGACTGATCGGTAATGATTGTATCCATACTTTGCCGGGGCCTCTTAATATGGCAAAGAATAAACCTTCACCACCAAACATCCAGTTTTTTATTCCTTTTACAAATTCAATATCAAAATCCACTTCACCGGTGTAGCCGACAATACAGCCTGTATCAATTTTTAGAAGTTCCCCTGCCTGTAGTTCTTTTTCTATTACATAACCTCCGGCATGCACGAATGCCAATCCATCGCCCTCAATTTTTTCCATGATAAAACCTTCACCACCGAAAATTCCGGTTCCCAATCTTTTTTGAAATTCGATACCAATGCTCACTCCTTTTGCCGCACAGAGAAATGCGTCTTTTTGCACAATGAGTTTTCCGTTCAGTTGCAGCAAGTCCATTGGAATGATCTTTCCGACATAAGGCGCCGCAAAAGAAACTTTCTTTTTTCCCTGGCTCACATTGGTAAATGCGGTCATGAATAAACTTTCACCCACCAACACTCTTTTACCTGCAGACATCAGTTTTCCCAACAACCCGGAAGATTGTTGCTGCGATCCATCACCAAACATCGTGTCCATCTGAATGCCATCATCCATCATCATCATGGCGCCGCTTTCTGCCACAGCAGATTCCCCCGGATCCAATTCTATTTCTACGAACTGCAATTCTTCTCCATAGATCTTATAATCTATTTCATGATTTTTTCTTACATATTCGCTCATACCTATATCTTTTTTGTAAAGGTAAAAAGTCCTGTATTCTTTTTTACTTTGTAGTTGGTATGAAACAGATTCAGATCAAGCGGATCTATGAAGCACCATCTGAAGAAGATGGATACCGGCTATTGGTGGATCGCCTTTGGCCAAGAGGAGTTAAAAAAGAAGATGCCAAATTGGATGAATGGAACAAAAACCTGGCGCCTTCCGATCAGCTCAGGAAATGGTTTAACCACAAACCAGAACGATTTAAAGAATTTGAAAAAAGATACCGGGCTGAACTTTCGGGGTTAAAAGATGAATTGAAAAGAATAAAAAGCCTCAGTAATCACAGCAATGTTACTCTTTTATACGGGGCAAAAGATCCTGAGCTGAACCAGGCCGTGGTATTATTGAAAATATTGGAGCGAATGAAGTAGAAAATAAGTGAGAATCAGCAATCTCATTTTTATACGAAAAGAGGCCGGTTCATTGCTGAGCCAGCCTCTTTTATTTCACCAAAACCCCGCCTGCGATTAACCACCGACAGGCATAACAGACAGTATTGAAAAATTGGTTGCGAAAGTAAGACAACCGCAATTTTCAGTTTGCTGCTTGGCTATGAAATTGTTTTTAATTTTCCCAACCACACCCTTTTGCCTTGCAGCCTCCTTACCAGGAACATGATGCCGACAAAGATGAAAAACAGCGGGCCGAGGAAACCAAAGAGTGCAACGTACTTGGTTCCATAGAATTTTTCCATCGGCCTTCTCAGCCTGTGAGCGATCAGGTACATGCTGGGCACCATCACCAGTGTCAGGAAAAATGCGAAAATGAGACCGAAAATGATCGTCCAGCTGAGTGGGCCCCAGAACACAACACTGTCGCCACCAAAAAAGATCTTCGGATTCAAATGTTGGAATAATGAAACGAAGTTGATGTTCAATCCCACTGCCAGTGGTATCAATCCAAGAATAGTAGCCAAAGCTGTCAACAGCACCGGAATGATACGGATCTTCCCGGCTTGTATCGCCGCTTCCCTGGTACGCATGCCACGACTCCGTAATTCATCAGTGAACTCAATCAATAAAATTCCGTTTTTCACCACGATACCTGCAAGGCCCACAATACCGACACCGATCATGATCGTGGGCATACTCATTCCTGTAATGGCATATCCTAAAAACACACCGATCACTGAAAAAAATATTTCCGTAAGTACAATGAACGGTTTGCTCAGGCTGTTGAATTGTAAAACCAATATCAGGAAGATCAGCAGTAATGCAATGATCAACGACTGCCCTAAAAACGACAGGGTTTCTTTTTCCTGCTCACTTTGTCCGGATAATTTGATGCTGACATCAACGGGTATTCTTTCTTTAGATTTAAAATCTTCAATCTTATAACCAAGTTCTTTATTGATATTGGCCACTTGCGACAGATCCAGCACATTAGATTGCAACTGTATCGTTCTCTTTTCATTTTTTCTGCGAATGCCGCCTGCGGTATTGGTATATTCTACTTTAGCGATCGCATTTAATGGTACCTGTTTCACCGCCATCGTATTGAAATCACGGAATGTGATCCGCATGTTCATCAGGTCTGTAATATTATTTCGCACCAGGTCGATGTAACGTAATTGAATTTTATATTCATCCTCTCCCTGCTTCAGTTTGCTCACTTCTTTTCCAAAAACAGCCGTACGCAGATACATTCCCACCTGTGCAGTACTTAATCCTTCCATCAATGCTTTTTCTCTGTCGACTGTAATGGTGATCTCCGGGTTATTCAGATCCACATCCATCGCAAGTTTTTCAATGCCCTCCACTTTATTCGTGTCTAAATAATTGTTGAGATCTGTAGCCACTTTAGCGATCTCCTGGAAATTATCTCCGGCAATTTCAATATTCACCGGCGGATCAGTGGGTGGGCCATTGTCTTCTTTATTTACCGTGATCTCTGCACCGGGAATTCCTTTCACAGCATCACGGATCTTATTCAAATATGGCCCGGTGCTGATGCCATGGCGTTTTTCAAATTCAACAAATGAGACCTGTATCCTGCCGAGGTTGGGTTGAATACTTTTATTATTATCACGGGGATTATTAGCTCCCAATGCCACGTTGGAAATAATGCTTTCTACAATGGAACCGGGCTGACCGGGATGCTCTTTCTCTAAAACTTTATACACTCTTTTCTCCAGCACACTCGTTACCGAATCAGTGTATTTCACACTTGTTCCGACCGGCAATTTTAAATACACATAAATAAAATTAGGATCACCATCAGGGAAGAAAGGTTTGGGATTGTTTCTTAAGTTTAATGCAACAATTGATACGATGAACAGAATGAATAAATACAACAATAACCGTATCGGCCTTCCTTTATGCAATGCCCAACGCAATAATTTTTCATAACGATTCATCAGCCTGGGCAGCATGTTTTGCTGAAACCAATGAATAGCATTTTTCAAAATAAAAACATTCAATGTTGCAGCCAGGGAAATAAAGATCAGGAAATTTCCCAATCCATGCCATCCTGCAAAATTGAGTAACAAGCCAAATGCAATAAATGTCCAGAACCACCATTTTTTAAAGAGTCCCATTTTTGATCGTTCAAATTCTTTTCCTTCAGGACGCATGAAGCTTACTGCAAATACCGGGTTGATGATAAATGCCACGATCAGCGAAGCAGTTAATGTAAGGATCAGCATTGTCGGCAGATAGATCATGAATTTTCCGATCAGTCCTGTCCATAACAATAACGGGAAAAATGGAGCCAGTGTGGTCAATGTTCCCGCCAGTACCGGAACAAAAACTTCTCCCGCCGCCATTTTTGCCGATCGGTCCACCGGAATTTTTCCATTGGCATAAATACGATGGGTATTTTCAATGACAACGATCGCATCATCAACGATAATTCCCAATCCGAAAAGCAATGCGAACAATACAATAAAGTTGAGGGTAACGGATGTGCCCACAATGAAATCCGCCACCGGCAAAAAGAGAAATGCTACAAATACACTTAGCGGTACACTCAAGGCTACAAAAAATGCATTCGTCACTCCCATGAAAAACATCAATACCAACAATACCAGGATAAAACCAATGACGATAGTATTAACAAGATCATTAAAAGAAGTTTTAGTTTGCACACTCTGATCACCGGTGAATTCCACCCGCAGATCATTTGGCAATTCATTTTTTGCACGCATGTCAGCCACGATGGCTTTGATCTTATCGGCTGCATCAATGAGATTTTCACCGGAACGTTTGATGATATTTAATGTCACAACATTTTTTCCATCCAATCTTGCATAGCTGTCTTTTTCTTTTACTGTATCTTTTATTTGTGCAATATCCCGGAGATATACCACTGCATTGGCCTGGCTGCCTTTCACCACAATATTTTGCATATCCGCAGGAGTAACAAATTGTCCTCTCACGGTAAGGTTTCTTTTCATATTGCCCACTTCGATCTGGCCGCCACTGATATCATGATTCTCCCTGGAAATAGCATTTTCAACATCATCAAAAGTGATCCTGGCGCTTTGCATTTTATACGGATCCACATTCACCTGTATCTCCCGTTCCGGTGCTCCAACGATGTCGGCCCGGCTTATTTCTTTTAATTCCTCAAAACGATCCTGCAGTTTATCTGCAAACTGTTTCAACTTTATTCCGTCATAATCACCGCTCACATTCACGAACATGATCGGCATTTCACTGAAAGAAAACTCCTGCACATCAGGTTGAGACGTCAGATCGGTTGGAAGATCAGATTGTGCTTTATCCACCGCATCTTTCACTTTTTGCCGTGCAACATCTGTTTTTACGTCCGTACTGAACTCTACCACGATCAAAGAATAATCCTGCTGAGAAATAGATTGCACTTTATTCACTTTTGCGCCACTGATCCCTTTGATCTGTTTCTCAATGGGCCGTGTCACCAGGTTCTCAATATCCTTTGGTGAATTACCAACATACACCGTAGTGACAGAAATAGTAGGTACTACTATATCCGGGAACTGTTCCTTGGGTAATGTGTTGAATTTATTCAACCCGTATAATGAGATAATAATAGTGATGATGTAGATAGCAGTACGATTATCCACTGCCCAACTGGTAGGTTTGAACTGCTTGAATTTTTCCTTTAATCCTTCCAATGCTTTCATAAAATAATTTTGATGCAATGCTTTATTGACGACGCTTCTGAAATTTTATTGAATGGTCACTGCTTGCCCGTCATATACCTGTTGATAGCCTTCTGTAATGATCTGGTCACCGGTATTCAATCCACTTTTTATTTCGACCTGGCTGTTATACGATTCACCGGTTTCTACCACTCTTTTTCTCGCAACGAGGCGATCTCCTTCTTTTACCATCACATAGACGTATTTATTTTTTTCATCGGTTTGAATAATGTTCACCGGAGCCACAATCACATTTTTTGCAGCATAATCCTCAATTCGCACAACGGCAACCTGGTTTACTTTCAAAGCAGGATCAGAAGGGATTTTTGCTTCGGTAGTAAATGCCCTTGTATTCGGATTGATGGTTGCACTCGTCACTTTAATAGCGGTCGTAAAAGATTTACCGATATCCGGAACTGAAACCTGCAGCGTGGTTCCTTTTGAAACTCTCTTCTGATAATTTTCCGGAACCTCGGTGATCACTTTCATGCTGCCGGTATTAACAATGCGGATCTGCGGCCCGGCTGCAGTAGCGCCGGTGAAGATCTCACCTACTTTCAGGTCTACCACATCAGCCTGGCCCGAGATGGGAGCATATACAGAATATGTTTTCCAGTTTTCTTTTAATGTGGCAATTTGTTTATTCAAAGCATCCACATTATTTTTTGCGCTGATCAACTGCACTTCTGTGCCAATGCCCTGGTCCCATAAATTTTTCTGCCGGTTGTAAATATTTTCAGCATACGCTAACTGAGTATTCAGTCCGTCTAATTGTTGCAGAATGACAGCATCATCAAGTTTGGCAAGTAACTGACCTTGTTTTACAAAATCCCCTTGTTTTACATATAATTCCTTTACTTGAGCCGGCATGCCACGGGGAGTAACGACAACTATATTGTCTGCATCTATTTTTCCCTGCAGTTCGATGTAGTGAACAAAATCCTGTGGAGTAACAGTGCTTACGGCCACCAGCCTGCGATTTTGCAATTGTGCTGCAGTGGTATCCAGTTTGGCAATTTGTTCTTCCAGGCTTCTTACCTCGGACTCTATATTGGTTTGCTCTTTCTTTTTTGCTTCCAGCTTTTTCTTCAGATCAGCAAGTGCTCCTTTACTGTCCTTTGACCCGCCACTGCAACCAGCGATCATAATGATTGTTGCGGTTGTAATCAAAACAAGAATTTTCTTCATAAAATTTTATTGTTATGGTAATTGAATTATAATTTTCCAAGCGCTTTTAAATAATCCACTTTAGCAATGATGGCATCATACAAAGCGCTGATATAATTGCTCTGCGCTGCTTTCAGATCTGTTTGGGCAGCCGTGATCTCTGTATTGGAGCCCACACCCGCATCAAATTTTTTCCTGGTTTGCTCATAAACCTGTTCTGCCAGTTCCATATTTTTTTTCTGAAAATCCAGCGTTGCTACTGCCGTAGTGAAATTATTTTTTGCTACTTCAATATCATTATCAATAGAAAGCTTCAATGCTTCCTGCTGGTTGATGCTTTGCTGTAGTTCCAGCGTCGCCTTCTCGATTTTTGCACGGGTGGAAAATCCGTTGAAGATCGGCACATTCACATGAAGCGAAATAGCAGCTACCGGGAACCAATCGCCATTGCTGAAAAAAGTAAATTTATTCCGTTGCGCATTCTCATTATAATATGCATTCAGACTCAACGTTGGGTAACGGCTGAGTTTATATCGCCTGACGTTGTATTGCCCGAGTTTGATTCCCAATTCTGCATATTGAAATTCTTTTCTGTCGCTGTATTTAAAATCAGAAACTTGGGGTAAACTTTCTCTGACCTTTTCATAAGTGATCGTATCGGTAAGCCGTAACGAATCTTTGACCGGCATTCCCATCAATAATTTCAAACCGAGATAACCATTACTGATCTGGCTGATCACTTTTAATTTTTCTGTTTGCAGGTTAGCTAATTGAACAGACACCTTATCGATATCCAACTTTTCCGCAAAACCATTTTTATAAATTTCCCTGGTATCGTGAAGTAATTTTTCCAAACGATCAATGTTGGCATCCAACAGATCTATCTGTGTTTTACCAGCCAGCAACTGGTAATATATCTTATAAATGTTAGCCTTGATCATTTCTTCAGTCACCTCCACATTTTTCGCGGAAAAATCAAGTACTGTTTTTCTTGCCTGCAATCCTACAAACACCTGCCCATCGAATAATAACTGATCGAGCGATATTCCGCCGGTGGCGTTCCATTTTATACCAAATGGAAATTTTTCATAAGCGCCAGGAGGACCACCGAAAAATTCAGCCGGCACTAATGTCACCGGAATTTTTGCATTATACACCATGGAAAAACTTCCATTGACCTGCGGATATGCAGCAGCAGTGATATCACGATTGGTCTGATCCTGTATCTGTACATCCAGCAGTGCATTTTTTACCTGAACGCTGTTTTTCGTTGCATATTCCACAGCTTGCTGAACTGAAAATTCATGCATGACCGGTGGTTGTTGCGCCATTGATGAACATGCCAGCATCAGCATTGCGGTAAGTAATTCTATCTTAAGCCGGTTTCTTTTCATGTACTTGCGATTTTTTTTCCTGTTGATATTTTAAAATCAGTTTATGACCTTTTATAGTGGCAAGGCCGTAGAGATAATGTTCAATAATCTGTACCGTAACATCAGCCAAATTGTATTTGCGTGGAGGAAATACATCCATGTTAAATGCGATCATCATGGATTCTAAACGGAATCTTGACAAAATATCTGCATCGATCTCCGGCCGGAATAATGCTTCTTTGATGCCACGTTCGATATTCTTGCGGATCACTTCCAGCAAAAACTCGTTCTTGTGTTTCAGAAATTTCCGGTATGCGTTATAGTGAAATTTTTCCAGGTCATACACAACAGTAGGATTCATGTGACGAAATTGCTCCACAATATTTTCCATAGTAAGAAATATTTCTTCCACTGCGTCCTTCGATTTGCTGGAACATTCCATACAATCCTGCTGCCCTTTTTTTAGCTCTATATCTACCGCTGCATCCACCAGTTCATCTTTATCATTAAAATACTGATATACTGTTTTTTTGGACATACCAAGTTGTGCGGCAATGTCGTCCATCGACACAGAGCGTATGCCATATCTCAGGAACAGCTCATGCGCTTTTGTTTGTATTCTGTCTTTTACTTCCATAACGCTCAAAAATCGGCGCCAAAACTAAGGAAACTTTTTTCGTCACCAAAGTTTCCATCCTTATTTTTCGCCATTTATCCAATTTTCCCGGGTCTAAAAGCATTTAATTTCTGCTATCTTTACTCTCTCATTTGACATGGCAAACTCATTAAAACATAAGCATCAATCTATTCTGAGAAGGATCTTCAGGTATTTTCTTCAGGGAGTTATTGTGTTGGCTCCCATCGGGGTAACAGCCTGGGCTCTTTATTGGCTTTTTGATAGGGTGGATAATATTCTGCGTCCTTATGTCAATATTCCCGGGCTGGGTTTTATTATCATACTTGTCTTCATCATTTTGGTGGGATGGATCAGTACCCAGTTTTTTATCGGAAGTCTCATCAATCTTTTTGATCAATGGATGGATCGCACCCCGGTGATCAAATTCATTTACACATCCACCAAAGATTTTTTTGAAGCATTCGGCGGGCAAAAGAAAAAATTCAGTCATCCTATACTGGCCAATGCTTTTGGAGAAGATGTGTGGGTTATGGGATTTCTTACAGATGAAGAATTAGAAAAACTGGATCTTGGCGCAGAAATGGTTTCCATTTACATCCCGCAGGCATATCATTGGGCCGGTCAGTTATATGTGTTACCAAGAAATAAA
The DNA here is from genome assembly GCA_035545755.1 of Chitinophagaceae bacterium. Taxonomy (GTDB): domain Bacteria; phylum Bacteroidota; class Bacteroidia; order Chitinophagales; family Chitinophagaceae; genus UTBCD1. The sequence goes on from DASZXQ010000196.1 coordinate 23,625, forward strand.
ATCAAAAAAATAGAAAAACTGGCACCGGGAGAAGCTATGAAGTATGCTGTAACAGGAGGTGTGGTTGATCTGGATGCAGAACAAAAAAATGAAAAACAAACTGAGCCTGCTGAAGTGAAATGAAAAAAAAGAGTCTCATAATTCTTGCTATTATATGTTCCAAGCAATGTTTCTGTTGGGGATTTTTTGCACACCAGGAGATCAACCGCTATGCGGTATTCTTATTACCACCGCAAATGATGGTATTGTACAAATCCAATATAGATTTCATAACGGTGCATGCTGTTGATCCCGATAAAAGAAGATATGCGATAGCTGCTGAAGGAATGAAGCATTACATAGATATTGATCACTACGGTGATTATCCTTTTGATTCTTTGCCAAGAAAATGGAAAGATGCGGTTGCCAAATTTTCTGAAGATACATTAAATGAATATGGCATTGTGCCCTGGTGGGTGCAGACGATGTTGAATCGTCTTACTAACGCTTTCAAAGAAAAAAACCAGGCAAAAATTCTAAAATTATCTGCGGAACTGGGCCATTATATTGCCGATGCTCATGTGCCGCTTCATGCGTGTAGCAACCACAATGGTCAATACACTGGCCAGATAGGCATTCATGGTTTTTGGGAAAGCCGTATCCCTGAATTATTAGCAGACAAAGAATGGGATTTTTTTATTGGCAAAGCCGTTTACATTTCCAATCCCGGTGATTTTATCTGGAAACGGGTATTGGAAAGCGCAGCCGCAGCTGATACTGTTTTAAAATTTGAAAAAGATTTATCGCAACATTTCCCTGCTGATCAGGAATATTCTTTTGAAGACAGGAACGGAAAACTGGTGCGTCAATATTCTACTGCATATACTATCGCATATAATGAAAAACTAAAGGGCATGGTAGAACGAAGAATACGGCAGGCCATTTTTGCCGTGGCTTCATTCTGGTACACCGCATGGGTGAATGCCGGCCAGCCCGATCTCACAAAACTGAGTAATAAAGAATTTTCCGCCGATGATCTGAAAGAATTTGAAAGCCTCAATAACGCCTGGAGAAACGGCGCCCTTAAAGGAAGGGAAGAGTGAAGTCCTGCATAGATAAAGCCATTTTCCATTTCAAATTTCTAAACTGATAACAGGAAACCAGTAACCGGCAACGTATCTTTGCAGTTTCAACAAATCGTTTTAAAGTGTTACAAACATCCAGAGCCGTAGTTCACAATTTCAACGCCGGACCATCCATTCTTCCTAAAGAAGTATTTGAGGAAGCAAGCCGTGCTATTCTGGATTTTAATAATTCCGGACTTTCCATTCTCGAAATTGGTCATCGTACTCCTTTATTTCAGAAAGTGATGGACGAAGCAAGGTCGCTCGCTAAAGAGTTGATGCAACTGGATAATGATCATGAAGTGTTATTTCTCCATGGCGGGGCATCTACCCAATTCATGCAGGTGCCGATGAATTTGTTGAACGAAAACGAAATTGCTGCTTTTACAGATACCGGCGTTTGGTCCGGCAAAGCGATCAAAGAAGCAAAACTTTTTGGACATATAGAAATAGTGTGCAGCGGAAAAGAAAATAATTATACCGAATTGCCAAAAAATTTTCATGTGCCTGCAACTGCAAAATACCTGCATCTCACTACAAATAATACGATCTATGGTTCGCAATGGCAGGATCTTTCCCTGTTTTATCAATTCAATGTACCGCTGGTAGCCGATATGAGCAGTGATATTCTGAGCCGGGAAATTGATTTCAACAAATTCGACCTGATCTATGCAGGTGCACAAAAAAATGTCGGCGCAGCCGGAGTGAATTTGGTAGTGGTTAATAAAAGTATTTTAGGAAAAATAAATCGTCCTATTCCCACTCTCATGGATTACCGGAATCATATAGAAGCAGGTTCATTATTGAATACGCCTCCGGTATTCGCCGTATATGTATGTATGTTAACCTTGCGTTGGTTACAAAACAAAGGCGGAGTCGCTGCCGTGGAGAAAATCAATAATGACAAAGCAAAATTATTTTACGACACACTCGACAGTCTCCCGGTTTTCAAAGGAAAAGTAGCCAAAGAAGACCGCAGTAAGATGAATGCAACCTTCATTATGGAAGATGCTTCCTTAGAAAAAGAATTCCTTGAGCTTTGCAAGAATGAAGGAATGATCGGTGTGAAAGGGCATCGCTCTGCCGGAGGTTTCCGGGTTTCCATGTACAATGCTTTGCCCGTAGAAAGTGTACAGGCATTAACTGACCTGATGAAAGAATTTGCACAGAAAAAAGGATAACTTATCAATAATCGTTTTGAAAAGAAATGGCAATTATCAAACCCTTTAACGCATTACGACCGAAACCCGAATTAGCACAGCAGGTCGCATCCAAACCGTATGACGTATTAAACAGTGCTGAAGCAAAAACAGAAGCGAAAGACGATCCTTACTCTTTTTTGCATATCACAAAAGCAGAAATAGATCTTCCGGATACTGTTGATGTGTACAGTGCGGCTGTATATGAAAAGGCTAAACAAAATCTCGACGCATTTATCAGTGATGGCATTTTATTCAAAGAAGAAAAACCCTGCTATTATATTTACCGCCTGGTGATGAATGGTAACAGTCAAACAGGCCTTGTTTGTGTTTCATCTGTGGATGATTATTTCAATGACGTGATAAAAAAACATGAATTCACCCGTCCGGATAAAGAACAGGACCGCATCAACCACATGAAGACGATAAAAGCACAAACCGGAAATGTCTTCCTTGCGTACAGGGATGTGACAGAAATTAATGCACTGATCAATGGATGGAAAGCCACTCAAAAACCTGTATATGATTTTACAGCTGCCGATAGTGTGCAACACACTCTTTGGGTAATTGACAGAGAAATTGTGATCAATTCCATCACGCAATTATTCGCTACCAAAGTTCCAAATACCTACATCGCCGATGGGCATCATCGTGCCGCATCTGCTGCAAAAGTGAGCAAAGAATTTCCCGGTAATGAAAATGCAAAATATTTTCTGACCACTATTTTCCCCGCCAGTCAACTAAATATTCTCGATTATAACCGAGTAATAAAAGATCTCAATGGTTATGATGCAGAGGATTTCATTAGTGCCTTGCAGGATGATTTTATGATTACCCTGAGCCCCGAACCAGTAAAACCATCCCAGCTTCATGAAATGGGTATGTACCTGGAAGGAAAATGGTATATCCTCACAGCGAGGAAAGGAAGTTATGAAAATGATCCTATCGGGGTGCTGGACATTAGTATTCTTTCCGAAAATATTCTGAAAAAATTACTGGGCATCAAAGATCAGCGAACTGACAAAAGAATTGATTTTGTCGGCGGCATTCGTGGTCTGAGTGAATTAGAAAAAAGAGTGAACAGCGGAGAAATGAAAATTGCATTCAGTTTTTTCCCGGTCAGCATTCAGCAATTATTTGATATTGCTGACAGCGGGAAGGTAATGCCCCCTAAAAGCACCTGGTTTGAACCGAAACTCAGAGACGGCTTATTGACGCATCTGCTGTAAGCGCTCTAAATTATTTGTTATTTTGCAACAGGCGGTATGCTGTTACCGCCGTGATCTATTTAATTTGCAGTATGAAAAAATACTTTGTTCTCTTCTTTGCATCTCTCATGGCTTTTGCTACTTATGCTCAAACGGATGATCCAAAAACGTTGTATGAAACGGCAAAGAATTTTATGCGTACCGGTGATTTTGACAATGCGATCGTAGTGTTGGGTCATGCATTGGAACAGGATAAAGACAACCTGGATATGCAAAAGGACCTGGTGATGTGCTACTATTTCAAAAGAGATTATGTAAAAGCATTGGAAGGAGCAAAAAAATTGATCGACCGGAATGATGCTGATGAAGCTTGTTTCCAGATCGCCGGAAATGTATACAAAGCACTGGAACAACCGAAGGATTGCGAAAAAGTCTACAAGAAAGGATTGAAAAAATTCCCCAAAAGCGGACCGCTGTACAGCGAATACGGTGAATTACTTTGGGCCACCAAAGATTACTCCGCCATTGATCAATGGGAAAAAGGCATTGAAGTAGCTCCCTTTTATAGCGGCAATTACTATAATGCGGCGTTGTATTATTTCTATACCAAAGACAAAGTATGGTGCCTGATATACGGAGAAATATTTGTGAATATGGAAAGCCTTTCGGAAAGAGGCACTGCCATGAAGCAATTGTTGCTACAGGCTTATAAAGAAAAATTATTTGCTGACCCAGACCTTATGAAAGGAGAAGAAAAAAATAAAAGTGAGTTTGCCAAAGCGTTTTTGGAAGGCATGAGCAAACAATATTCACTGGCAGCAAAAGGCATCACCACCGAATCGCTGATAATGATCCGCACCCGCTTCATACTGGATTGGTTTGATCATAATGCCACAAAATTCCCATTCCGTTTATTTGACTTCCAGCGCCAACTACTACAGGAAGGAATGTTTGAGGCTTACAACCAATGGTTGTTTGGCATCACAGAAAATCCCGCTGCCTACGACAACTGGACGAAAACACATGAACAGGAATACAATGCGTTCACTACTTTTCAGCGCAGCCGTGTTTTCAGAATGCCTCCCGGTCAATATTACCAGGTTAAATAAGAGCTTACCGGATTGATGATCTCCATTTTTATTTCTGTGTTTTTTGGCTAAATTGTCTGATAAATAACGATTGCCTAATGACAGGATCAGGAAGACTTTTTGATTGCCTTCAATATCACCTGGAAAAAGGCCCTCTTCAAGTAATGATGGCCGGCAAAGAAGGTGGGCAATGGAAAAAATATAGTACACAACAGATAGCGGAGGTAGTAAATAATATAAGTGCCGGCTTATTGAATCTTGGTTTTGGACCCGGGGATATGACGGAAGAAGGTCGAGATAAAATTGCAATACTTTCCAAAAACCGTGTAGAATGGATGATGCTGGACCTGGCAGTGCAGCAGATCGGTGTCGTGCTAGTGCCGGTATATCCAACTATCAATGTAAATGAACTGGAATTTGTATTGAATGATGCAAGCGTAAAAGCGGTTTTTGTCAATGATGAAGAACTGTTTTTGAAAGTATGGAGTTTAAGGGACCGGGTTCCATCTCTGCACGAGATATTTACATTCGACCATGTTCCGAATGCACGCCATTGGAAAGAAGTGATCGCAGCTGCAACCGCGGAATCCAGAAAAAGAGTAGCTTCTATTGCAGAAAAAATAGATCCCGAAAGCCTCGCTACCATTATTTATACATCGGGCACTACCGGCACACCAAAAGGGGTCATGCTTTCTCATAGAAATATTATGAGTAATGTCATGGCATGTATGTCTTATTTTCCACCGGGCGACCGGGCATTAAGTTTTTTACCCCTGAATCATATTTTTGAGCGAATGGTCACTTACCTCTATTTATATAAAGGAGTTTCGATCTACTATGCGGAATCACTGGACACCATTGCCGAAAATCTCAAAGAAGTGAAACCGCATATGTTCACTACTGTGCCGAGATTGCTTGAAAAAGTGTACGACCGTATCATGCAGAAAGGTGGAGAGCTCAAAGGCATTCAACGAAAATTATTTTTCTGGGCACATTCACTGGCAGAAAAATTTGAAATCAATAAAAGGATGGGGTTTTGGTATGACCTGCAACTGGCTATTGCCAACAAGATCATTTTTAATAAATGGAGAGAAGGGCTCGGCAATGAATTGAATGCGATCATTACCGGCGGAGCAGCCTGCCAGGTTCGGTTGATCCGCATTTTCACCGCGGCAAAAGTTGTTATCATGGAAGGTTATGGACTCACCGAAACATCGCCGGTGATCAGTGTGAACCGATACCAGGAAGCGGATCGAAAATTTGGTACAGTAGGCCCGTTAGCGGAAAATGTGCAGGTAAAAATTGCTGAAGATGGTGAAATACTTTGCAAAGGCCCGAATATCATGATGGGATATTACAAACGACCCGATCTCACTTCAGAAGTTATCAAAGATGGATGGTATTATACCGGCGATATCGGTACAATGGATGGACGTTTTCTGAAGATCACCGATCGTAAAAAGGAATTGTTTAAAACCAGTGGCGGAAAATATGTGGCGCCGTTGCCTGTAGAAAATAAACTCAAAGAATCTATTTATGTTGAACAGGTAATGCTCATAGGACCGGAGCGAAAATTCGTCAGCGCATTGATCGTGCCTTCATTTCCTAATTTGAAAGAATGGTGTCACCAGAACGGAGTTTTGTTCAATTCTAATAATGAGGTCATAAAAGATCCGAGAGTAATAGATATGTACAAAGAATTGGTGGAAAGTTTTAATAAATTTTTCAATCATGTAGAGCAGATCAAAAAATTTGAATTGCTGCCTGATGAATGGACAGTTGAAGGAGGCGAGCTAACCCCTACACTGAAACTCAAGCGAAAAGTGATCATGGAAAAATACCGTGATGCTATTGAACGGATCTATGCAGAGTGATTAAAAAAATTATCTTACCCTTATCTTCTGTTGGTGGTATCACGCCTGCGTAACATCATTTTCTGAATAAAATCATCGAACTTCTTTTGCTGATCGCCACTGAAAAGAGCCCTTACTTTTCTGAAATGATCCAGTGTCATGCGGTCAATAACAGCTTGTTTTTCGACGATACGATGACTGTAGTTGTTCAAATCGCTATCATTCACACCCGGGCTCTGCATCATTTTCAAAAAATCTTTTCTTGCTTCCCTGATTGAATCAAATAAGGGCCTTACACTGGCAAGATGTTCATCCCGCAATTTTTGATAGACTGTCTTCTGAGAATCGGTCATGTTTAATTCACGGGCCATGGTTTCTACTGCACTGTTTTGAAGAGATTGCCGTTGAGAATTTTCCGGATGTTTTCCTTTCCACATAAATAATAGTAATAACACATTGATCAACAGTAAAACGATCACAGCAATGGCAAGGATTTTATTATTCGATCTCATGACTTATTGATTTAATTCTTCTGGCGAAATTTCATTAATGTGATAAGCAGTTGCGATGATCTGCAGGTTATCATTCTCCTTTGTCGGAGTAGTGACAGTATTAACATTGCTGTTACTTCTTAAGAGAGCTATTGCATTGATCAGCAAAAGCAGGGTAAGCCCTGATATTATAAATGCCGGCTGCAATATTGTTCTTCTAATGGCCGTAACCGGCATTTCTTTTTCCATCCTTGCCCTGAGCCGGCTATAAAAGAAATCCGGGGCCGGCGCCCGCTGAATGCCATCAATACTGCTGAGAATCCCTTCTGATTTTTTTTCATTCTCTTTTTTCATGATAAAAATTTATTAAGCCTGAAATAGTTGTCTTCTTATTCGTTCACATTATCCAGTATTTTTTTAAGGTTTTGTTTTGCCCGGTGCATCAACGATTCCACTGCTGATACAGAAATATTCATCACCTCGCTTATTTCCTGGTAACTGAGATCTTCAAGTTTGTGTAATGTGAATGCAACTTTTTGATTTTCCGGTAAACGGTCTATGGCTTTAAACAACCGGGCTGCATTTTCCTTTTGGTCCAGCGCCACGCCGGGATGATAAAAGTCAGGGATCTCATGCAACGGTTCATTGCCATCGCCGAACAGGCGTTGTAAAAAACTGAATCGCTTTTTACTTTTTTTACTACGCAAATGATCCAATGCCGTAGAAACGGTAATGCGGTAGAGCCAGGTAGAAATTTTGGATTCTCCTTTAAATGCATGAACTGAACGATAGACCTTAATAAAAACTTCTTGTGCTACATCTTCGGCATCTTCCGCATTTTGCACAATGCCCAATGCAGTGTTATACACCAGATCCTGATAGGTATCTACCAGGGTTTTAAATGCCTGTTCGTTTCCGTCACGCAGTTGTTGTATCAGTTCCAGTTCGTTCAAAACCCGGCAATAAATTTAGGCTCCAACTTACAAAAACAAATGCTGATTCTATCTAAGATATAGACTAAAGTTTTGAAATAATATATGAAAAACGAGCCTCAAAGCCGGAATAATTCTTTCTTATATTTGCAGGCCATTGATCCCGCAGTTCTCCCGATAGCTGTAGGGAGTATAGTGAATAGAAATTTATTTGATCAAAAATATATTGGTCCCGTAGTTCAATGGATAGAATAGAAGTTTCCTAAACTTTTGATACAGGTTCGATTCCTGTCGGGACTACTCCTTTTTTATATTTACTGCAATACCTGTGATTTCATGTAATCTGAAATCCTTCTTCCTGGAATTATATTTATATCACCTGATTTTCCTGATTCTATTTTTAATCGTGTTTATTGAAATAAAAGATAGATCAAAAAATGATCAAAGATTCAAAAATTATATTTTATGAATTGGGAAAGATATTTACTGTTTTGCCGCAAATAAAAATCGTCAGCATAAGTTGCATGCTAAAATCCGAGCAATTATAGTCGATTTAATACAACTTATACTGACGAATAAGAGGCTCAAACATTCTTCATGGCATGGATCCTTTAGGAGGATCTTGTAATCTTAAAACTGAGACAACATCGGTCTCCGTGATATAAATTACTTGTCAATAGTAGCCAGCAAACTTTACGGGAGTAATACCCGGTCAATCACGTGGATCACTCCGTTAGTTGCCATGATATTAGTCGCTATGATATTGGATGCTGCTGTATTGCTTTGGCCTTTCACAGAAGGAGTATCGCCGGATAAAGAAATAGTAACAGTTTTACCGGCATTCGCTGTGGCGGGTGTAGCTCCGTTTGTGAGATCAGATGAAAAAATTCTTCCCGGTATAACATGATACGCTAATATACCTGCGAGTACATCAGGATCAGCAGCATTAATGGCGGCAATATCAGCAAAACCAGCTGCCCTGAACGCATTATTGGTTGGAGCAAACACAGTGAAAATTCCTCCATTAGATAATAAAGATGTAACGTCAGTACTTCCCTGGCTGGCTCTGACTACCGCAGCAACTAAAAAACTGAATGTAGTATCAGATGACGCAACCTGAACGAGGTTTCCTGAAGGCGGTAATAAAACACGTGAAATAGTATGAATAACACCATTGCTGGCTGGCAGATCCGCATTGACAACATTGATACCATTAACAAAAACACCTTTTGCGTTTTTTGTGACAAAAACAGAATCGCCTCCGGCAGTGATAACTTTCGCATTGGGACCTGCAGGAACATCCGATGAAGCAATTTTTGCAGAAAGCGTATGATACAGCAGAATAGCTTTCAATTGATCAGCAGTCAATGTATTAATTTGAGCAGCGTCGATCCCTGAAGCCTGAAACGCACCATCTGTAGGCGCAAATACAGTGAAGGGGCCTGTTCCTTCCAGCACCGTTACAAGTCCAGCTTTAACAGCAGCACTCTTTAATAAACTAAAACTGGAATTAGATGCAACCTGCACACCAATAGTTTGGGATGCAGCTGAATTGGATGACATGCTGTCATCTTTTTTACAAGAACTGAATGTGACAGCAATTCCCAGGATTGCCAGCGATATCTGTTTGAATACACCAGCACGTTTAATTTTTTTCATGATAATGTTTTTTGTTATAAAAATTTTTTGCTGAATAAAAAACAAGGACGTAGAACGCTTGTTCAAAATATTTGAAAAAAATTTTTTTAGCATTCAACTGTATTGCATGCCGGGTTAACGATCGGTTTTGATTTATTTTTTAAGGGGACATCTATCGGTATAATAAAGATTTAAATACCGGTATTTTATCAGAAATGAAACAAAATCAAATGTGATTCATACAATTAATCTACATACCCGAACAATAACAAGAAACTACTAAAATTGTTCAGATAGAAAAATCAAATGACTTTTTAAATACACACCTTATAATTTACCGTCATTGACCAACCGTCAATACTATTTTGAAAATTATTTCAGCTATGTATTAGAGTTACTCAAAAAGTAAAAGAACAAACAACAGGCAAAAAAAGTTTAAAGACTACAGTGCATTATTAAATATTTTTTTAATGATTCGCATGTAGCCATTAGATATAAACCGGAACGGCAAGACGAAATCGATATTTTAAAAATATTTTCCGGCGATGGCTTTATTCCGCCCATTCTATTTTTATGACACTGTTTACCAGAAGCCTTTTATTATTTTTATTGGCAAGTTCCAGGATGGCTTTCAGTTGCTCCCGGGCTTGCTTTAACTCTGAAATTCTTTTTTCATGTCTTGAAACATCAGCATTAATGCTTTGCTCTCTCACACTGAACATTTCCATATGGTGATAGTTGATCTTACTATCAATAAAAGAATATAACAACCTTCCAGCATCAGATACGTTGAAAGCACCTTCTATTAAAACGAGTTCATTACTTGTCTGCATAGCTTTAATTTGAAAATTCCAGGCTGCAATGCATTGAAACCTTACCCTGGTGATCCCGGATAAATTTCCTCAGATCTGATAAATCATTTTGCAATTCTCTTATTCTTTTTTCACGCATTTTGATATCTTCTTCATGTTGCGAATGATTGATCTTTTCTTCATGAAATTTTATTTTCACCATGATGATTTGGGTCAAAATATCAATGGCATCCCTGGAATCGAATGTGCCGTTAATGACGGATATATTCATAGTTTGATTTATTTATTGTCCCTGGCCCAATGAGAATGCTTCTTTACCATCAAAAGCATAAAGATTTTCTGTTTTAATTGTATCGATATTTTCTTCAATGGCATTTTGCAGCAGTTGCACGATATCTTCTTTTTTGATAGCAGCGCCATTAACCGATTTAAACCGGCAACGCCAGTGATCCGTGCAAAATGTTTCTTTAAAACCTTCGGGCCAAACTTTTATGCCCCGGTTAGTGATCATGGAAAGTTGTACATCGGGCAGTCCGATCTTCTTCAGCAATCCTGCAATTTCATTTGCATCAGTGCCGCTCCAGTGTACAAACACATCTACTCCTTTCAATTCTTTTTTAAGATTCTTTTTTCTTTCATATTTAGGCAGATTCAGAATAGCATCTTTGGAAAAATGCACTGCTTTCAATGTCGTCGGTTCTTTACCAAGATTGGCGATGATGGCATCTGCAAATTCCTGTGTACTGACTTTTTGTTTACTGTTTTTTTCATCATATATATCATAAGTATGTATGCCATCTTCAATGGTTTTGAGCCATGCATTCTGAATTTTCTCAGCGACTTTTGTTTGACCAATATGCGCCAACATCAAAACAGCACCCTGCAATAACCCGGAAGGATTCGCAACATTTTGCCCGGCTCTCCGCGGCGCCGAGCCGTGAATAGCTTCGAACATGGCACATTCCTCACCAATGTTCGCCGATCCTGCGAGGCCAACCGAGCCTGCTATTTGTGCCGCCACATCAGACAAAACGTCTCCGTAAAGATTCGGCATCACGATCACATCAAACGCTTCAGGTGTATCTGCCATTTTAGCTGCGCCAATATCAACAATCCAATGCTCATTGATGATATCGGGATATTCTTTGGCAATAGTGTCAAACACATTATGGAACAAACCATCGGTTTGCTTCATGATATTATCTTTTGTAAAGCAGGTGACTTTTTTCCGACCGTAATGTTTGGCATACTCAAAAGCATAGCGAATAATTTTTTCACAACCTGGCCTGCTGATGAGTTTAAGGCATTGCACTACTTCATCTGTTTGCTGATGTTCTATACCTGCGTACAAATCCTCTTCATTTTCTCTGATGATGACAATATCCATTTGCGGATGCTTGGTTTGCACAAATGGATGCAAACTAATACAAGGCCGAACATTGGCATACAATCCCAGCGACTTCCTGATAGTAACATTTAAACTCTTGTACCCACCTCCCTGCGGAGTAGTTATAGGCGCTTTTAAAAAGATCTTATTTTTCCTGATAATATCCCAGGATTCTTTTGCGATTCCTGATGTATTGCCAGCCAGGTATACTTTCTCTCCCACTTCAATCTCATCAATCTCGATTTGTGCTCCGGCGGCTTTTAAAACTTTCAAGGTAGCATCCATTATTTCAGGGCCGATGCCATCTCCCTTTGCTACAGTTATTCTTTGCATGTTTTAATGTTTTCGGTCGCAAAAATGGAGGAGATATATCATTTATTTTTATTTAATTTTATTATACTATACATAAATAATATTTATGAATTATACACTACATCAATTACGGGTATTTCTAAAAATCGTAGAAACTGGAAGTATTACCAAAGCAGCGGAAGAACTTCACCTGACACAGCCTGCGGTTTCCATACAACTGAAAAACCTGCAGGATCAGATTGATATTCCTTTAACCGAAAAAGTGGGCAGAAAACTATTCATCACTGATTTTGGAAAAGAAATCGCTATAGCTGCCGAGAAGATTGTAGGCGAGGCTCATAATATTAATTACAAAAAAATGGCACATAAAGGACACCTTGCCGGCCGTCTAAAAATTTCGGTAGTGTCAACCGGAAAATATGTTATGCCTTATTTTTTGACAGACTTTCTGAAACAACACCAGGGGATTGAATTATTTATGGACGTTACCAATAAAGCCAAAGTGGTAGAAAGTCTTGAAAAAAACGAAGTCGATTTTTCATTAGTATCCGTGCTGCCTGCAAAATTGCAGATAGATAAAATTGAATTAATGCAAAATAAATTATTCCTGGTGGGTAATACTAAACAAAAGTTTAAAAGAAAAATATATGACAAGAACATTTTTGAAGAATTGCCGCTGATCTACCGTGAACAAGGTTCAGGAACCAGATATGTAATGGAACGCTTTATTGAACGCAACCACCTACCCGTAAAAAAGAAAATGGAATTGGCAACTAACGAAGCAGTGAAACAAGCAGTAATTGCCGGGCTTGGTTATTCCATCATGCCATTGATTGGAATAAAAAATGAATTGCTCAATGGTGACCTTCAGATTATACCGGTAAAAGGCTTTCCTGTAAGATCAGTCTGGAATTTGATATGGCTCAAAGAAAAACAATTTTCGCCTGCTGCAGACGCTTATCTTGCCTATTTAAGAAGAGAAAAAACTAAAATCATTAAAGAAAAATTTGAATGGTTTGAAGATTACTGACCCGATATTTTTTTGTTTCAGAAAACACAGCACAACACAAATTAAATAGCTGCAACACACCCGGATTTATATTCAAAACAATAAAGTATCGCCCGGAAACCAATATCTCAAATGGAAGAATATCATTGACTGATCCGATATATTCTGCAGCAAATTTCAATTTTCTTGATGAACGGTTACTATATTATGACCCCCAAGATTACTTTTAGAATCGGACAGATTCAATGCCTATCCGGAAGCTTCCCATATTATTTTCATTAGTCAGCATTTCTTGTTTCGGCTATTCACAAAACAAGAGCATAAAAGAAATTGCCGCCTCTTCTGATAGCACTCAAAAATTCAGTCTCTATCTCCCCAATTCTTATTCCGTAAACAATAAATATCCGTTGATCATTTTTTTAGATCCCGCTGCAAGAGGTAGTTTGCCAGTATCGCTTTATTCCACTTTAGCGGATAAATACAATATTATTCTCGCTGGTTCATTCAACAGCCGGAATTTTGATAACAATAGTTCCGGCATTACACTGAAGGCTATATATAACGAACTAATTCCTTCCTATCCGATAGACACTGGCTGGATTTTCCTCGCCGGATTTTCCGGTGGTGCCAGAGCTGCGTCCCAATTCGCCATAGAGAACAAAAGATATTTTCATGGTATCATTGCATGTGGCGCCGGGTTTTCAGATCAACAGATCAGTCCTGATTTCAAAATTCCCTACGCTGCAATTGTCGGTAATAAGGACATGAATTATTCTGAGCTACTGGAAGTAAATCATTACCTCGACAGCATCAGGAACGACAACATTCTGATCATAACTGAAAGCGGGCATGACTGGCCGCCTGTTGAGTACATGGAATTAGCGATTATTTGGCTTTTGGAGAAAAAAATAAATCCCGGCCTGCTTTCCGAGTTAAAAAATAAATGGCTGCAATATTCCGAAAAAAAAATTGCAGTAGATTCCGGTTATGCAACCTATTTTGCTGTAAAACAACTGAGCCGTATTCTTTCATTCAAACCTGAAATAGATTCATTATTGCGAACCATCCCGCAAAGCAAGGTATTTGAAAAAGATAAACGAAAATTTGAGGGATCTATCGAAGAAGAAAATAACTATTATTCAAGCCTGATCAATAACTACACAAAGGCTGTGAGCTTTATAAATATTGACTCTGTAAAAGAGGAGGATTGGGATAAACTGCTAAGGCAGATCCGGGTTATGAAGCGCAGTAAAGACAAATATTTGCAGCTGGCAGGAACCAGGTGCCAGGATAAAAGTTTCCGGCTATGTGTGGAGTATGCAATAGTGTTGCTGCGGACAAACCAATACGTCGAAGCATATAATACGGCACATGTCGGAACCTTTTTTGCTCCCGATAATTTTAATCTTCCTTTTTTTATGGCCCAGGCGGCTGCAGGATTTAATGATAAAAAACTCGCAAGAGAAAATTTAAATACATCCATTCATAAAGGAATGACCAACCCTTCAAGAGCGATCACAGATCCTTTGCTGCTGAAAGTATTCAGTAAAGAAGAGCTGGAGAAACTTTTTGAAAAATAATTTCAGCAAGCCGTCCAAACATAGCCCCAATAGAGCCGCCTCTTCATTAGCGTAAAACTTACTTACAAAAATTTATAAAGTGCTCATATCAATTACAAACCGGTACCGCACATCATTGTGCAGCATTCTTTCATAGGCTTCATTGATCTGCTGTATCGGGATCACTTCTACATCAGCAATAATATTTTTTTCGGCACAATAGTTCAGCATTTCCTGTGTTTCTATGGTGCCGCCGATCATGGAACCAATAATGCTTCTCCTGTTCTTTATCAATTTGAATGGATCTGTTTTTGGATCTTCCGAAGGTAATCCTACCACCAGCATTTTCCCATTTAGATCAAGTAGCTTCAGATATTTTGCATAATCATGATTTGCTGAGATTGTATTGAGTATAACATCAAAGCTACTTTCCGCAGCTTTCATCTGTTTTTCATCTGTAGAAAGAAGAAAATTGTGAGCGCCTAAATGTTCTGCATCTTTTTGTTTGGAAGCTGTGTGACTGATCAAGGTTACATCAGCTCCAAATGAAACTGCAAACTTTACTCCCATGTGTCCTAATCCTCCCAAACCAACCACTCCCACTTTCATTCCTGGTGAAACATTTGCGTAACGCAACGGAGAATAAGTAGTAATACCGGCACATAACAATGGCGCTACTGCTTTCAGATCTAATTTTGAAGAGATAGAATAAACAAATCGTTCATCCGTCACTATCTGTGAAGAATAACCTCCCTGCGCTACAGTAACTCCATCCCGTTCCATCGTATTGTAAGTGCCGGTCATATCTTCTTCACAATATTGTTCCAGGTGGTTCAGGCAATTTTTACAAACACGGCAACTGTCTATCATCACACCCACTCCTGCAAGGTCACCCGGTTTAAATTTTTTTACTTCTTTTCCCACATTAATTACTTTACCTACAATCTCATGACCGGGGACCATTGGGTAAATAGAATCTCCCCATTCATTTCTCACCTGGTGAAGGTCACTGTGACAAACACCACAGTATAAAATTTCTACCTGCACATCATGCGGAAGTAAATCTCTTCGCTCAAATTGAAACGGCACTAACGGGCTTTTTTCATTTAATGCTGCATACGCTTTTGTAGCTATCATGTTTCAATATTTTTTTAAAGTCGAAATTTATCAAGTCGTTGTCAGTATGTATGCACATTTAATATCATTTTTCTAATAATGAAAGCTGATATTTTTTCCGAGCAACTATTGGATTGTGGAGCAAAAAATATTTCCTCCGAATTTATTAGATTTAAAAATGATTGAGCACCTTCGGCAAGCTAAAACTAACGTTTGTTTAGTAATATTTTATTATCATGTTATTATCAAGCAGTATCCGTTTTTTTTACCAAAGTATAAATAATTATATCTTTCCATTTTTAATAGGTAATCTTTTTTTGCTCAATAATTTCAACTATGAAAGTAATCACAGGAGATAAGGAATATTTTGTAAGTATTGGGTCAATCCGTTACGAAGGTCCTACAACAGACAATCCATTAGCCTTTCGCTGGTATGATGAAAATAAAATTGTAGCAGGTAAGCCTATGAAGGAACTTTTGCGTTTTGCCTGTGCTTACTGGCATTCGTTTGTTGGTAATGGATCCGATCCGTTTGGTGAGCCCACACATATTTATCCATGGAATCAAAAAAATGATCCGGTTGAAAGAGCGAAAGATAAAATGGATGCAGCTTTTGAATTTATAACTAAAATGAATTTCCCATTTTATTGTTTTCATGATGTAGATGTAGTGGATTATGGAAATGATGTAAAAGAAAATGAATCACGGCTGCAGGCCATCACTGATTATGCTTTGGAAAAACAAAAAGCCAGCGGAGTAAAATTACTATGGGGCACGGCAAATCTTTTTTCTCATAAAAGATATATGAATGGCGCCGCTACCAACCCGGATTTTCATGTGCTGGCTCATGCAGGTGCGCAGGTGAAAGCTGCACTTGATGCAACTATCAAATTAGGAGGAGCTAATTATGTTTTCTGGGGAGGAAGAGAAGGTTATATGACGCTGCTGAATACGAACATGAAAAGAGAACAGGAGCATCTTGCAAAATTTTTGCATACCGCTAAAGATTATGCAAGAAAAAATGGATTTAAAGGAACATTTTTTATAGAACCCAAACCTTGTGAGCCTACCAAACATCAATATGATTATGATGCTGCCACAGTAATTGGTTTTTTACGCCAGTATGATCTGTTGAATGATTTTAAATTAAATATTGAAGTAAACCATGCCACTCTTGCCGGCCATACATTTACTCATGAACTGCAGGTAGCTGCTGATGCCGGATTATTGGGAAGCATGGATGCTAACCGTGGCGATTATCAAAATGGTTGGGACACCGATCAGTTTCCTAATAATATTAATGAATTGGTGGAAGCAATGCTTATCATTTTAGAAGCAGGAGGATTTAGAGGTGGTGGTATAAATTTCGATGCAAAGATCCGGCGCAACTCAACAGATCCTGAAGATCTTTTCCATGCACATATCGGTGGCATGGATACTTTTGCAAGAGCGTTGATCATTGCAAATGAAATATTACAGAAATCAGATTATAAAAAATTCCGTAAAGAACGATATTCAAGTTTTGATTCCGGGAACGGAAAAGAATTTGAAAATGGTAACTTGTCATTGGAGGATCTCAGAAATTTTGCTGCCGAAAATGGAGAGCCGGAAATAAGAAGCGGAAAACAGGAATGGCTGGAAAATTTGATCAATAGGTATATCTGATTAACTAATATAAAACAATAATCATGCATCTCCTCGGAACAATCCTTGGCGCTAAAGACTGGATTTTTGTGATCGCTTATTTCATAGTTATCGGCGGAATTTCTATATGGTCCATTCGTAAAAGCAAGAATTCACCCTCTGACTATTTTTTAGCTAACCGTAATCTCGGTTGGTGGGTAATTGGCGCTTCTATCCTTGCTTCTAATGTTGGATCGGAACATATCGTAGGCCTTGCAGGCACAGCCGGCCAATCGGGTACCGTAATGGGACATTATGAGTTGCATTCCTGGATCATTTTGATATTAGGTTGGGTGTTTGTTCCTTTTTATATGCGTAGCATGGTATATACTATGCCTGAATTCCTGGAAAGAAGATTTAATGCAAAAGCAAGAAGATTGTTGTCCATTATTCAATTGCTCAGCTATGTAATTGCCAAGGCATCTGTTACCATTTTTGCCGGAGCATTAGTCTTCAATCAATTTTTAGGAGTAGGTTTTTGGACCGGGGCAATTATATTGGTTATTATAACCGGCATCTATACAGTATTAGGAGGCCTTCATGCTGTCATGTACACAGAAGCGATACAGGCTATCGTATTAATTGTTGGATCAGCGGTGCTATTGTTTGTAGGATTAGATAAAGTTGGCGGATGGCATGGATTGATGACCGTTTTACCAAAAGAAAAATTGAATATGTTTCCTCCCCTTAGTGATCCTGATTTTCCCTGGGCCGGAATTTTGTTTGCTGCGCCAATTGTTGGTATCTGGTATTGGTGTACGGATCAGCATATTGTTCAGCGTTGCCTGGCAGCAAGGGATGAAAAGCAGGCTCGAAGAGGAACCATCTTTGCAGCATACCTGAAACTTCTTCCATTTTTTATTTTTATGATCCCGGGCCTTATTGCATTTGCCCTTCATGCCCAGGGAAAATTAGTGTTGCCGACAAATCCTGACGGAACTACTGATTATAACTCCTCATTCCCTGCAATGGTAGAACAGATCATGCCATTTGGATTGAGAGGACTTTTAGCAGGCGGATTGTTAGCAGCCCTGATGAGTTCACTGGCGTCTGTTTACAATGCCTGTTCCACTTTATTCACGATGGATATTTATAAAAAAATGAAACCGGAAACCAGCGATAAGGAATTGGTACGTGTGGGCCGTATTGCTACAATGGTAGTCGTCTTGCTGGGCATGGCATGGATTCCTCTGATGGGAAGAATTTCAAACACCTTATATCAATATCTTCAAAGTGTTCAATCGTATCTTGCTCCGCCGATCGCTGCAGTGTTCCTGTTAGGGGTATTTTTCAAACGCATCAATGGAAAAGGAGCATTTACATCAATGGTTGTAGGATTCATAATCGGGATCATAAAGTTAACATTAGAATTATTCCAAAATGATTTGACAGGGGTGCTGCATCAATTTGCAACAATTAATTTCCTGTATTTCTGTATTTACTTATTCCTCTTTTCGATTGTGCTGATGATCATAGTAAGCTTGCTTACTCCAAAACCGGATGATGAGCATATTAAAGGATTGACTTTCGCAACAACAGTTGCTGAAGACCGGGCAGCCAGTCGTGCCAGCTGGAATACGAGGGATGTAATTCTTTCATTGATCATTGTGGTAATTGTAGTAGCGGTATTCATTTA
Source organism: Chitinophagaceae bacterium (assembly GCA_035545755.1). GTDB lineage: Bacteria > Bacteroidota > Bacteroidia > Chitinophagales > Chitinophagaceae > UTBCD1. Next base: position 42,651 of record DASZXQ010000196.1, read on the forward strand.
TTTTTCACCGTTAGGCATTGCCAAATAAATTTCCTGGAAATGAAAAAGGTTTTTTTTCATTTGTTTACTTTATTTTTTTTCTTATCAGCAACTTATGCACAGAAATATCAATATCCATTTCAAAATCCATCGCTGCCGATTGAGCAGAGAGTAAATGATCTTCTATCAAGATTGACGCTGGAAGAAAAAGTAGCGCAGATGATGGATGTGACTCCGGCAATCAAGCGTTTCGGCATTCCGGCTTATGATTGGTGGAGCGAGTGCCTGCATGGAGTGGCAAGAACAAAATTCAAAGTAACATCTTATCCGCAGGCTATCGGCATGGCAGCAACATTCGATGTGAATTCCATGAAAACAATGGGAGATTATACAGCCGAAGAAGGAAGAGCAATCTTCAATGAAACAAGTCGTACCGATACAAGTAGTCGTAGAAGATATATCGGTCTCACCTATTGGACACCTAACATAAATATTTTCCGTGATCCAAGATGGGGTCGTGGACAAGAAACTTACGGTGAAGATCCATTTCTCACCGCATCAATTGCAAAAGCATTTGTTTCCGGCTTGCAGGGAGATGATCCGAAATATTTAAAAGCTGCCGGATGTGCCAAGCATTATGCGATTCATAGCGGGCCAGAACCACTTCGTCATGTATTCGATGTAACTGTAAGTGCACATGATCTGTGGGATACATATTTACCGGCATTCAAAGCATTGGTTGTTGATGCAAAAGTTGCCGGTGTGATGTGTGCTTACAATGCATATGCAGGACAGCCTTGTTGCGGCAATGATCAACTGATGGTAAATATTTTACGCAACGATTGGAAATTCACCGGCTATGTCACTTCTGATTGCGGAGCCATTGATGATTTTTGGGAACGGCATAAAACAAGTCCCGATGCTGAAAGCGCTGCTACGGATGCGGTACTTCATGGAACAGATGTTGAATGCGGAAATGTTACTTACAAAACACTTGTCAAAGCAGTGCAGGATGGAAGATTGACTGAAAAAGATCTTGATGTTTCTTTGAAGAGACTGTTTACCATTCGCTTCCGGTTAGGAATGTTTGATCCGCCTTCAATGGTGAAATATGCACAAATTCCAATCACTGCTTTGGAGAGTGCCCCACATCAAGCACATGCATTGAAAATGGCAAGACAATCTATCATATTGCTTCGTAACGAAAACAATTTGCTACCACTTAGCAAAAAAATAAAAAAGATCGCAGTGCTCGGACCCAATGCTGATAATGCCAACACTCAGTTAGGAAATTATAATGGCTTTCCTTCTGTTGTTACCACTGTATTAACGGGATTAAAAGAAAAATTAGGAAGCAGTACCGATATATTTTATTCAAAAGCTACAGAATTTGTTGACACCACGCATCCGGATTTCAGTAAATTAATTGACAGCATCAAAGACGCCGATGTTCTTATTTATGTTGGTGGCATTTCTCCAAGATTGGAAGGAGAAGAAATGAGAGTTAAAGTATCTGGATTTAGTGGCGGTGACAGAACCACTATCATGTTGCCAATTGTACAAACTGATTTTTTGAAAGCATTAAAAGCAACAGGCAAACCAATAGTATTCATAATGATGACCGGAAGCGCTATTGCTATTCCCTGGGAAAGTGAAAATATTCCTGCGATCATCAACGATTGGTACGGCGGGCAAGCAGCAGGTACAGCTGTTGCTGATGTATTGTTTGGTGATTATAATCCTGCAGGAAGATTACCGGTTACATTTTATAAAAGTGATAATGATCTTCCATCATTTGAAGATTATTCGATGGCAAACAGAACTTATCGTTATTTCAAAGGAGAAGCCTTATATCCATTTGGTTTTGGAATGAGCTACACTAATTTTAAATACAGTGATCTGAAACTGTCTAAAAAAACTGTTTCAAAAAACGAAACAGTCAATCTTGAAGTAACCGTAACAAATACCGGGAAGATGAAAGGCGATGAAGTAGTACAACTTTATATTTCTCATGAAGGGATCGATTATGCTCCTTTAAATGCGCTAAAGGGATTTAAAAGAATAACCTTGAATGCCGGCGCATCTATGAAAGTAAATTTTTCCATATCTCCGGACTTATTAAAATTGGTGAATGAAGATGGAAATTCTGTTTTCACTCCGGGAACTGTAAAAATAATTGTCGGTGGTTCTTCTCCAGGTAAAAGAAGCGAGGAATTGGGAGCAGCCAAACCGGTTGAAGCCGTCTTAACTTTGAAATAAAATTTTTCCTCGTAATGATGATGGAACAAACCATGAGATGGTTCGGACCGAATGACCCGGTTAGTTTATCGGATATTCGTCAGTCCGGTTGTACAGGTGTTGTAACTGCATTGCATCAGATTACTGTTGGAGAAGTTTGGCCAATAGAAGAGATCAACAAAAGAAAAAAAATGATCGAAGAGGCCGGAATGACATGGACCGTGATTGAAAGTCTGCCGGTAAGCGAGGATATTAAAAAACAAAATGGTAATTATCAGTTAGATATTGAGAATTACAAACAAAGCCTGGTCAATGTTGCGCAATGCGGTTTGAAAGTAGTGACCTATAATTTCATGCCGATACTGGATTGGATGCGTACAGATATTTCTTATACAATGTCGGATGGAAGTAAAGCATTATATTTTGAGAAATCTGCTTTCATTGCTTTCGACCTTTTTTTATTGAAGCGACCCGGGGCTGAAAATGATTATACACAAGAAGAAATTCAAAAATCAACAGCCCGATTTAATGCAATGACAGATGATGAGAAGAAAAAATTATACAGGAACTGCTTGCTTGGTTTACCAGGTAGCGATGTACCATTTACTCCCGAAGAAATTCTTACTGCCCTAAAAACATACGATCACATCAATCCTGCAACATTAAAAGAACATTTATTTTATTTTCTGCAACAAGTAATCCCTGTAGCAGAAAAATCAGGATTGAAGATGGCTATTCATCCTGACGATCCTCCTTATCCTTTACTTGGTCTCCCAAGAATTGTAAGTACAGAACAAGATGCAAAAGAATTATTGGATGCAGCACCATTACCCGCCAATGGTTTATGCTTTTGCACCGGTTCGTTTGGTGTCAGAGCAGATAATGATCTTATTGGGATGATAAAACGTTTTGGCGATCACATTCATTTTATTCATTTGCGCAGCACCAAAAGAGATGCAGAAGGAAATTTTTATGAAGCCGATCATCTTACCGGAGACGTAGACATGTATTCTATTATAAAAGAAATTGTGTTGCTTCAAAAGAGAAGAAATATTTCCATACCAATGCGTCCGGATCATGGACATCAGATGCTGGATGACCTGAAAAAAACAACATATCCCGGCTATTCTGCTATCGGAAGATTGAGAGGATTAGCAGAATTGAGAGGATTGGAATTGGGAATTGCCAAAAGTTTTTCTTAAGAAGAAATAAAAAATTTAATTCCCGAACTGAAGCAGGAATGCAGTTCCCTCTCCTTCTACGCTTTGCACCTGTATGTTTCCTTTGTGCAACATCATGATCTGTTTGCATAAACTTAAACCAATACCACTTCCATTTTTACGGGTGCTGAAAAAGGGAATGAATATTTTGTCCAGCAATTCAGCGGGCATTCCATTACCATTATCAGACACTTTAATGATCGTCTTATGATTGCTCGAAGTATAGGCAGATAATATTATCCGTGGATCCGGTTTATCTTTTACTGCTTCGATGGCATTCAGCATGAGGTTGATCATAACCTGTTCCAGCAAGTCAGTATCAACTTCAAGAGAAATATCCGTGTCTTTTAAAATTGTTTCCAGTTCAATATTTTTTTGCTCCAATGTAGGCTGCATCAGTTGTAACAGGTTTTCAAAAATATCCCTTACATATACTTTTTTCAGATTCAGCTTGGTTATCTTATTCAGGCTGCGATATGTTTCAGCAAACTTCAATAATCCTTCACTTCTTCTTTTAATGGTTTCAATTCCTAATTCAAGGTCATCTACAGAACCAGAATCATTATTTAACACAGACACGGATTGCTGTAAGCGGTGTTTCAGCGTTTCCGCCAATGAAGATATAGGCGCCACGGAATTCATGATCTCATGCGTCAATACACTCAACAATTTTTGCCATGCTTTTGATTCTGTCTCATCCAATGCTTCATTTACATTCTGAAATGCGATGAGTTTATAAATATTCCCTTCAGTTTGAAAAGCAGTGGCTGACAATAATATTTTAAAAGAGCTTTTTTCCGGGTGTGCTGTAGCGATCTTATTTTCCCCAGGTCGCAATGAAATGATCTCTTTATATAATTCAGGATCTCTTTTACTCAATGAGTGAATGGTTTTGAGATAAGGCAATTGCAACATGCGTTTGAGTGATTCATTCATCCAGACCACTTCCCCCGTTTTTTCCATATAAGAAAGAATACCTGTATCAACCAACTCCAATATTTTTTGTACGTATTGATACTGCGTTTCCTTTTCTTTACTCATCACTTTAAAAGTGGTGTTGATCTCGTTAAATCCTTTGCGCAGGGGCTGCACTTCTACAGGTGCATGTTTTACATCAAAATGCCTGGAAAAATCCCTGTAATGAACAGATTCTACAAATTGATCCAGTTCATCTTTTGTTTTGCGGTGAAAACGATACAAATCAAAAACCTGGTAAATGATGACAGGGAAAATCAATAATAAATAAATATACCAGCCTTTCACCAATAGAAATGAAGCGACGAAAAGTGTTGCAAACATCAGTAACACTCTCAGTAGAATTCTCCATTCGTATTTTTTAAATATCATACTTGCTTAACCTTCTGTATAAAGCGGTCCTTGTCAATCCTAATTCTTTAGCCGCTTTGGTAATATTGCCATTATGTTTCTCGATCACTTTCATGATAGTATTTTTTTCAATAGCGCTCAATTTGAGTTCGGTCGGTTCTGTCACTGAAACGAATTGTGATTCTATTGGAGAAAAAATAAGGTCGCTTTCCTTTAATACATCATTGTCGGACATGATCACTGCCCGTTCCACTGTGTATTGCAATTCACGAACATTACCGGGATAATGATAGTTCAGCAATTTGTCCAATGCCTTCGTATCAAATTCCATCAGCGGCTTCATATATTTATTACTGTAGATCCTGCTGAAATGTTTTGCAAGCAGAACTATATCATTCCCTCTTTTTCTTAGTGGCGGTACCACGATCTCTACAGTGTTGATCCGGTAAATAAGATCTTTACGAAAGCGGTTCTCATTTGCTAATTCGCTCAATGGAAGATTAGTGGCGCAGATCAAACGGATGTCGATTGGAATGGCTTCGTTGCTTCCCAATCTTGTCACCTGGCGATTCTGCAATACACTCAATAATTTTGCCTGCAGGTGCAGTGGAATATTTCCGATCTCATCAAGAAACAAAGTTCCGCCATTCGCAGCCTCAAATCTTCCCACACGATCTTCTCTTGCATCGGTGAAAGCGCCTTTCTTGTGGCCGAACAATTCACTTTCAAACAAAGTTTCCGTCAGCGCTCCTACATCTACTTTCACAAAAGCCTTATCGGCCCGCAATGATTGCTGATGAATTGCTTTTGCGATCAGGTCTTTACCGGTTCCGTTTTCTCCAAGAATTAAAATATTAGCATCTGTCGGAGCGATCTTTTCAATTTTTAAAAATATTTCCTGCATGGCTTCCGATTCTCCGATCAGTTCTTTTCCAATGACAGAATCGATTTGTATTGAAGACCGAACTATTGCCTTATCGCTTTTTCGTCTCAACGTTTCCCTGATGATGGAAAGCAATTTTTCATTGTGCCAGGGTTTTACCACAAAATCAGCGGCACCTTCTTTGAGGGAACGGACGGCCAGATCAATTTCGCCGTAAGCAGTAATCATGATCACCGAGGCACCTGATCCCATTTTTTTGATCTCATTCAGCCAAAAGATCCCTTCGTTACCTGTGTTGACCGGGCTGGTAAAATTCATATCCAGCAAGATCACATCAAACTTATCCTTTGATAAATGCCAGCGAAGATTTTCCGGATTTTTTTCGGTCAATACTTCCCTTGCTTCTGTTTTTAATAGCAGACGCACGGCAGTGAGCACATCAGGGTCGTCATCTACCACCAGTATGGAAGCGTTTTTCAGCAACATGTTTTATTCCAATTGAGTTTAGCTATGCATTGCTGCAATTATACCATAATTACAATGGTATGGCAACTAATTTTTTACAAAAAACAGACGAAAAAAAATGTATCAAAAGCGGACATGTATTGTTCGAAAACGAACATTTTCGTAGTTTGGTGGTATGCAAACCCTTGCTAATCAAAGACCGGGAAACTGGCACACTCTTCTGGTACTATGTACAGATTTCTCATGTGAAAAAACGACCCGTAACTAAAGCCATGTGCGGGTCGTTTAACTCAAAGGACAAAAATTAAAAACATCAAGACTGTGGATAGAGTAATTGCTAAAAAAAGATGGAGTAAAAAAAGGGTCATGACCATTGGCGGGATTGCCGCAATAGTTCTGTTGGCTGCTGCCAGTTATTATTTTACTTCCGGCAAAAACAAATTGAATGTTGATACGGACCGCATCACAATTAGTGAAGTAAAGAAAGGTCCATTCCAGGAATTCATTCCGGTGAATGGTGTTGTATTGCCGCTGACTTCTATTTACCTTGATGCACTCGAAGGTGGCCGTGTGGAAGAAAAGTATGTGGAAGATGGCGCCATCATGAAAAAAGGTGATCCTATTCTTAGATTAAGCAACACAGACCTTGAATTGAATTTATTATCGCAGCAATCAAATGTGTATAATACACTGACGCAAATGCAGATTGCCCGTAACGCTGCTCAGCAAAATACAGTTACCAAGCTGAACCAGATGACTGATGTTGAAAGCGCTTTGAAAGAAGCAGAACGGGTTTATAATCTGGATAAAAGTTTATACCAGCAAAAAGCGATCGGTCTGCAGGAATATAAAAAAGCGGAAAATGATTATAATTATTATCTCCAAAAGAAAGATCTGACCAAACAATTGCTGAAACAAGACTCTATCACCAATGAACAACAATTAGAGCAGGCAAAACAATCTTACCAGGGTTCGCAGGATGCTTTATCCCTTTTCAGAAAAAAAGTAGGCGACCTGATAGTACGGGCTCCGATAGACGGACAACTTACATCGCTGGATGCAGAGATTGGCCAATCAAAAAACAAAGGGGAACGTCTGGGACAGATCGATGTGCTTGACGGCTTTAAAGTAAGAGTAGATATTGATGAGCATTATATTTCCCGCATTTATACCGGGCTAATGGGTGAGTTCACTTTTGCAAACAAAGATTATAAACTGAAGATAATAAAAGTTTATACGCAGGTAACCAATGGACGCTTCCAGGTTGATATGGCTTTTGTAGGTGATGCGCCGCAGGGAATTCGTCGTGGACAAACATTGCAAATAAGATTGGCATTAAGCGATGAAACCGAAGCATTGCTTTTGGCAAAAGGCGGTTTTTTTCAGCAAACTGGCGGCAACTGGGTATTTAAAGTGAGTGACAACGGAAATACTGCTTACAAAGTGGATATTCAATTGGGCCGCCAAAACCCGGATTATTATGAAGTACTGAGCGGATTAAAACCGGGCGACAAGGTAGTGACATCCAGCTATGAGAACTATGGGGATATGCAGGAACTGGTTTTGAAAAAATAATTGTTCACAAAAATCAACTGCCATGAAACGAAAAACATTTTATCTGCTTGTGATGATCTGCTGCCTGAGTGTTTTCTCATCAGCAAAGCAAGCCAACTATTGCTGCAAAAAGATCAGCTGTTTACTGCAGGGATCTGCTGTTAAGCAGGCTACAAAACCTGTACAAAAAAATGGGATGAGTTCCGATGTTTCCCCGCTGCAGCTTATTGTGTTCAATCTTTAATCTTAATTACAAACATTCACATAAAATAAAATACAATGATCAAGATCACCGACCTCGAAAAAATCTATAGAACGGAAGAAGTGGAAACTGTTGCTTTAAACAAACTTTCACTGGAAGTAAAAGAAGGTGAATTTGTAGCTGTCATGGGACCCTCCGGATGCGGAAAATCCACTTTGCTGAATATCCTCGGTTTGCTGGACGATCCCGATGCCGGCAGTTTTGTTTTCAATGGCATCGAAGTGGCAAAATTCAATGAAAGAAAAAGAGCGGACCTCAGGAAACACAATATTGGTTTTGTATTTCAAAGTTTCAACCTCATTGATGAGCTTACTGTTTTTGAAAATGTAGAGTTGCCCCTTATTTATACCGGAGTTAAATCTTCCGACAGGAAAAAAAGAGTAGAAGAAGTGTTGGATAAAATGCAGATCATGCACCGCCGCAATCACTATCCGCAACAATTGTCCGGTGGTCAGCAACAGCGTGTGGCCGTAGCAAGGGCAGTGGTGAATCGCCCAAAACTGATCCTCGCCGACGAGCCTACCGGTAATCTTGATTCCCATAATGGTAATGAAGTGATGGAGATGCTTACAGACCTGAATGAACAGGGCACCACGATCGTGATGGTAACTCACTCCGAACATGATGCCCGTTACAGCCATCGAATCATTCGTATGCTGGATGGACAAACGGTGTTGGAAAATATAATGGTGTAAAAAGCCGATAGCCAATAGCTAAAAGCTGATAGCTAATGGCTGTTAATTAAAAGTATAGCCATGATCTACAATTATTTCAAGATCGCTTTCAGAAACCTGGCGAAGTATAAGTTCATTTCTTTTATCAACCTGTTTGGGTTAACTGTCGGGTTGACCTGTTGCTTGCTGATCACAACTTATATTCTGAATGAGTTGAGTTATGACCGTTATAATAAAAACGCAGACAATATTTACAGGATCACCAGGACATTTTACAGCAATGACGGAGTACAATCTCTCCAGCTAAGCACTATCGCTCCTCCGTTCGGTTACTATTTGCCCGGCGATTTTCCCGATATCAAAAAAATGACCCGGTTGCTGCCAAATGGCATCACAACCTTTCGCTACAATGAAAATATCTTCAATGAAAAGAATAGCTACTTTGCCGATGAAAATCTCTTCGATGTTTTTACAGTACAGGTGGTGCAAGGAGATGCTAAAACGGCATTGAAAGAACCTTTCTCGGTGATGCTAACGGAAGAAATTGCAAAAAAATACTTCGGTGACCAAAACCCTATAAATAAAGTTCTAAGAGCCAACAATCAATTTGATGCAAAAGTCACTGGTGTATACAAAGCTTTTCCTTCCAATGCTCATCTACATCCCGATATCCTGATCTCATTCAATACGCTAAAAGATTCTGCCGTATATGGCGAAGAAAACCTGAGAACCAACTGGGGCAATAATTCATTCCTGACCTACATTTTATTACCTGATAAATATCCGGTAAAAAGTCTGCTTGCACAATTTCCCGCTTTTCTTGACAGGAGAATGACCGGTGAATACTCCGGCAAAATGCCTTCGGAAATGACAAGGTTGGGATTGCAAAAACTTACAGATATTCACCTGCATTCACATACTGACTTTGAAGCTGAGCCAAACGGAGACATTACACGGGTATATATTTTCGCTGCTATTGCATTCTTTATCCTTCTGATCGCCTGCATCAATTATATGAACCTATCCACTGCCCGATCTACATTACGTGCAAAAGAAATCGGAATAAGAAAAGTAATTGGTGCCCGGAGAAAAGAATTGGTCTTTCAATTCCTGGGAGAATCAGTTCTTCTGTGTTGGTCGGCGCTGATATTAGCTGGATTATTCACTTACCTGGCATTGCCCTGGTTAAACAAAATTTCCGGGCAGGAATTATCTATCCATATTTTGTTGCAATGGAAGATCATCATCCCCCTGCTACTAACACCTTTTATTGTCGGAATTATTTCCGGTATTTATCCTGCTTTGTTCATGTCATCTTTCCAGCCTGTAAAAACACTCAAAGGTTTGTTCAGGATCGGTGGCCGTAATATCTCATTCCGGAAAGTGCTGGTAGTAACACAATTTTCTATCAGTATCATTCTCATCATTGCAACAGCTATTGTATTTCAGCAATTGCATTATGTGCAAACAAAATCTCTTGGTTTTGATAAAGAAAAAATTTTAACGCTCGCATATACCAATGAAGTATCAAAAAAATACGATGCGTTCCGAACCGATCTTTTGCAAAATGCGGCATTTAAAAATATTACAAGATCTTCCCGGATACCGACAGGCCGATTACTGGATGACATGAATGCCTACACCATCAATGGCGATTCACTTCAGCAGGTTAGCACCGATATCAAATATGTAACTGTAGATCCTGATTTTACTTCAACATTTAATATACCTATGAAAGCCGGGCGGTTCTACTCCCGTAATTACGGAACAGACACTTCCGGTTTCGTGATCAATGAATCTGCTGCAGGCATTCTTGGTTGGAAAAACCCGTCCGATGCAATTGGAAAAGCTTTAAAATATGGTGATACAAAAGGAAATATCATAGGTGTACTCAAGGATTTTCATTTTGAATCTATGCACCAGTCAATTTTGCCGATGATATTTCTTCTGCTTCCTCCTTCTCAAAACTATTTTAATAATGTTTCTGTGAAGATTGCCGGAAATGATATACCGGCTGCATTATCTTATATGGAAACTACCTGGAAAAGATTTTTCCCGGGAACTCCATTTGATTACACGTTCCTGGATCAAAATTTCGATAAACTTTACGCATCTGAACAACGGCAGGGAACTTTATTTACCATATTCGCCTGCATTGCTATTTTCATTGCTTGCCTCGGATTATTTGGATTGTCTGCATTCAGCATTTCACAGCGGATCAAAGAAATAGGTGTTCGAAAAGTTTTAGGCGCTAATGTCAGTGGCATTGTTACCTTATTATCCAAAGATTTTTTAAAGTTGGTGATTATCGCAACCATCATGGCATTTCCAGTGGCATATTATGCAATGAATAATTGGTTAAAAGATTTTGCCTATCGCATCCATATACAATGGTGGGTGTTTATCATAGCCGGAATACTGGCGGCACTGATTGCATTTATAACAGTAAGTTTTCAGGCTATAAAAGCTGCCGTTGCTAACCCGGTAAAAAGCTTAAGAACCGAATAAAAGAATAGTCATGTTTAAAAATTATTTCAAAACTGCATTCAGAAATTTAAGCAGGAATAAATCTTACGCACTGATCAACATTACTGGACTGGGTATTGGCATGGCCGCCTGCCTGCTGATCTTCCTGGTCATTCAATTTGAAACCAGTTTTGACAATTTTCATCCGAAGAAAAATAATATTTACCGGATCGGTACGAAATTTCATACAGAGGATGGATATTCTTACTCAGGTGGGATTGCTTTTCCAGCGGGCCCTGTGATAAAAGCCGAATTACCGGAAGTAAAAACTGAAGCAAGAATTTATCAAATTTCCGGGGAACCTGTGACCATTGATTATGCTAATACTCAAATAAAAAAATTCAAAGCAGACCTGTATTACACCGAGCCTGATTTTTTCAGCCTATTCAATTTTCCCTGGTTGGCAGGAGATCCAAAAACCACTTTATCAAAACCCAACCAAGCTGCGCTGACTCAAAAAACCGCAGAAAAATTTTTTGGTGACTGGCATTTAGCATTGGGAAAGACCATTTCCCATAGTACTAATAAAAGTGAGCTTTATACGATTACCGGTATCATAAAAGATGTGCCGGCTAATTCAGATTTCCCTTTGGATGTGGTCGTTTCTTATTCCACTCTTGAAAATACGGACGTAAAAAGGAACCTTAATGACTGGGTGAGTACGTACAGCCAGGCTTACGTGTTTGTTGAATTACCTGCTGAAGTATCCATTTCAAAATTTAATTCATCCTTAGAAGAATTATCAAAAAAACACAAGCCGGCAGATTATGCGAACGATTCTTATGTAGCGCAGCCATTAACTGAGATTCATTATGATAATCGTTTCGGAAATTACAAATCTCATACATTCAGTAAATCATTGGTATTTGCACTGGAATTGATCGGTATTTTTTTAATTCTTATTGCCTGCGTTAATTTCATTAACCTGGCTACCGCACAGGCGGTGAATCGATCGAAAGAAGTAGGTGTAAGAAAAGTATTGGGAAGTGACAAAAATAATCTGAGAATACAATTTTTTTGCGAAACAGCTATCATTACAGCTTCAGCTATCGTAATATCTGTGTTGATCGCTTTTGCCGTTCTTCCTTTTCTCAATAACTTATTGAATGTTGAAATGACACTCAATGTTCTCAAAAACCCTGCTGTCATTCTATTTTTAGTTTCAGTATTTATTGTAGTTACGCTCTTGTCTGGCTTTTATCCTGCCATCATATTGTCTGGCTTCAACCCGATCACTGCTTTAAAAACAAAGATCAGTTCAAAAATGGCGGGAGGTATTTCATTAAGAAGAGTGCTGGTGATCCTGCAATTTTCTATTGCGCATATCCTGATCATCGGGATGCTCATCGTGGTCAGCCAAATGAATTTTTTCAGAACGGCTTCTTTAGGTTTTGATAAAGAAGCGATACTGAATGTTCCTATTCCCGGCGACAGCATTAGCCATACAAAACTTGATTTTATCAGGAATGAGCTTTCGAAAAATGGAGATATTAAAAATGTAAGTTTCAGTTTTTCCAGTCCCGCCTCAGATGGAAACTGGAACAGCGATTTCATGTTTGATCATGCTACCAAGAATACCAATTTCAATGCGAACTTAAAATGGGCTGATCCCGATTATTTCAAAACGTACAATCTGAAGTTTGTTGCAGGCCGTCCTTATTTCCCTTCGGATACTGTTCGTGAATTTGTAGTAAATGAAACATTGCTTCGCAAATTAGGCATTACGGATCCTAACCAGGCTATTGGAAAACAAATTGGCCTTTGGGATGGACAAACAAAAGGTCCTATTGTTGGCGTCATTCGTGATTTCAATTCCTATTCATTACGCAGGCCTATGGCGCCAGTATTGCTCAGCACCTGGAAAGATGTATATCAAACCATCAACCTGAAAATAAAACCTGGAAGAGAACAAGCCGTCATTGATGCTGTTGGAAAAGTCTGGAACAATGCCTTTCCCGATTACCTCTATGAATATAGTTTCCTTGATAAAAACATTGCCAATTTCTATAAGCAGGAAAACCAGCTTTCGCAGCTTTATAAAATTTTTGCAGCAATTGCCATCCTCATCAGTTGTCTTGGATTGTATGGTTTGGTGTCATTCATGGCGGCGCAAAGAACTAAAGAACTGGGAATCCGAAAAGTGTTAGGCGCCTCTTCCCGGAATATTGTGTACCTGCTTTCAAAAGAATTTTCATTGCTAATCATTATTGCATTCGTAATTGCAGCCCCTGTAGCATGGTATTTCATGCACAAGTGGTTGCAAAATTATACTTACCGGATACAGTTAGGAGTAGGAATATTTCTTATAGCTGTTTTAAGTTCTATGATCATCGCATGGATCACAGTTGGTCATAGAGCAATTAAAGCAGCTATTGCTAACCCGGTAAAAAGTTTAAGAACTGAATAAAGATAAAGTTATGATCAGGAATTATCTATTGATAGCCCTAAAGAATTTCAGAAAACAAAAACTGTTTTCTCTTATTAATGTGCTGGGCCTTACTATCGGCATTACTTGTTGCCTGATGCTCTTTCTATTTATCCTTAATGAATTCAGTTATGACAACTTTCATAAGAATGGAAAAAATATTTACCGCATCATGCGGGTGGGTGAAATGAACGGAGAACGCCGTGAGATCCCTTACGTTTCAGCTGCATATGCACCGGCTTTGCTCAATGATTTTCCTGATGCGATTCAGAGTGCGGTAAGAGTAATGCACGACAATGACCTCATCAGCTACCAGGATATTTCCTTTAACGAAAAAAATGTTTTTCTTACTGACGCCAATTTCTTTACTGTTTTTAGCTTTAAGCTTATCAAAGGCGATCCCGCTACAGTTATCAAAGATCCTAACAGTATTGTATTAACGGAATCATCCGCAAAAAAATATTTCGGTGCTGATGACCCGATTGGGAAAATTTTGCAATTCAACAAAAACCAGGAACTAAAAGTCACTGGCGTATGTAAAGATGTTCCCGTAAATTCTCACCTGCAATTTGATATGGTGATCCCATTGGAAATACTCCGGCCGATGCAACCGGATTGGTTCACCAATTTCCCTAACAATACTTTATTTACTTATATACAACTAAAACCAGGGGCGGATCCTGATCAATTGGAAAAACGCTTTCCCGCTTTTATGGATAAATACATGGGAAAATATTATGCGGAAAGCGGTCACAAGATGGGGCTTATTGCAAAACCCTTAAGCAAAATCTATTTCGCTACTGATGCTTTTGACAATGTAAAGCATGGCAATAAAAGTATGGTGTACATCTTTATGTCCATCGCCATCCTGATCCTGGTGATCGCTTGCATCAATTTTGTCAATCTTGCCACTGCAAGAGCTACCGATCGGTCCAAAGAAGTTGGCCTGAGAAAAGTGTTAGGCGCTGTGAAAAAACAATTGATCGGACAATTTATATTAGAGTCAGTTCTGTTTGCAACAGTAGCCTGCTTGCTTTCAATTGGCTTATTGGAATTATTGATGCCTGCATACACAGGTTTGCTGGGTTACAAATTGCCGGCCATCTGGAGTAATCCGTGGATCTACGTTTTTGTTATAGGAGCCATCTTAGTAATAGGGTTACTTGCGGGCAGTTATCCTGCATTATTGCTTTCATCATTCTCTCCTATTGAGTCATTGAAAGGAAAACTAAAAGTTGGAAAAGGCGGCGCTTTCTTCAGAAAAACATTGGTTGTTTTTCAATTTGGAATATCAGTGTTGTTGATCATCGGTGTTGTTGTTATTATGAATCAAATGAATTATGTCAAAAACACCGATCTCGGGTTCAACAAAGAGCAGACTATGATCGTTCGGTTCGATAATCTTGACATATCCCGTAAGAAAAAGCAATTTAAGAATGAATTGCTGGCCATTCCGTCGGTGCAAAATGTATCATTGATGTCTGGCGAACCGGGCGGGTTTCATGATACTTATAGTTTCGAAGCGGAAGCGGATCCTGCAGAAAAATATTTATTCAATACCGAGTTTACTGATCTTGATTTTGTGAAAACCTTAGGTCTTAGAATAATCGCAGGCAGGAATCTATCAGAAAGTTTTGGAACTGATTCAACAAATGCAGTTCTTATTAATCGTACTGCTGCTACAAAGCTTGGATATACGCCGGAACAGTCAATTGGAAAATGGATAAGAAATATTTCAAAAGATAGTCTCCGGCGAACTATTGTAGGCGTTGTTGAAGATTATCATTATGTTTCGTTGAAAACCCCAATCGGACCGTTGGTAATTTCCCCGGGCAGAGATAACCGTTTAGCATTAATAAAAATAAGATCGGCCAATCTTAAATCCACTGTCAACGATATTAAAAAAGCATATGCAGATGCTGCGCCTGATTATCCTTTTGAATATAGTTTTTTGGATGATCGATTCGATCAATTATACAGAGCTGAGGCCCGGCAGGAATCTGTGTTGAGTATTTTTTCAGTCATTGCCATTTTTGTTGCTTGCCTCGGTTTATTTGGATTAGCGTCCTATACCGCAATCAAGAGAACAAAAGAAGTGGGTGTCAGGAAAGTACTGGGCTCATCTGTACAAAATATTGTGTTGTTGCTTTCCAAAGACCTGCTGAAGCCGGTTTTGTTTGGCGCTTTGATCGCCATTCCTGTTGGTTATTATGCAATGAATAAATGGCTGCAAGGTTTTGCGTACCGCATCAACTTTCACTGGTGGATGTTTGCTATTGCCGTAATAGTTGCAATTCTCATTGCATTGCTGACTGTTGGTGTGCAGGCAGTAAAAGCTGCTATCGCAAATCCTGTGAAAAGTTTGAGAACTGAATAGAAAACCTCCCCTAACCCTTCCGAAAGAGGGGTTAAGTAAGAGGCTTGTGGATAGAACAGTAATTTATTTTTAAAGAGTTTAAAAAAATCCCTTTCGGGGAATTGAAGGAGGCCTTATGCTAAAAAATTATTTTAAGATCGCCTGGCGAAATCTCTGGAAAAATAAATTATATTCTGCCATAAATGTCGTTGGACTATCGGTTGGATTAGCGGCCTGTTTATTGATTGGTGTTTACATTTTTAATGAACTGAGTTATGACAAATTCAATAAAAATGCTAATCGCATCGTCCGGGTAACCATGGAGTATGGACAAGCCGGTACAGTTAATACAGTTGCTGAAACAGGAACGAAAGTAGGGCCTCAATTCAAACGAACCTTTCCATCAGTAGAAGAATATGTTCGCACATTCATCAGCCATAACGTAATAAAAGGCGGGGATAAAATATTTGATGAGCCACGAATATTGTTCGCAGATGAACCATTCTTCAAAATTTTTTCTTTCCGTATCATAGAAGGTGATGCTGCAACAGCACTGGATGCTCCGGATAAGATCGTTTTGACACAATCCATGGCAAAAAAATATTTCGGCGATGAAGATGCGCTGGGAAAAACGCTGACCACAGCTGGAAAAGATTTTACCGTATCGGCTGTTTGCGAAGATGTACCACAAAACTCCCAGATAAAATTTGATTTTGTGACCCAGTTCCTTAACCTGGGCAACGGAGTAAAAGATGAAACATGGTGGACCGCAAATTGGATCACTTACCTGTTGTTGAACGATGCAAAAAATATTCATCAACTACAGCAGCAGGTTAATGATTATATGCAATCAGGGGCAGTAAGAACAGATGCCGGCCTGGAAGGAAATGATTATTTGAAATATCAAATCGAACCGCTGACCAAAGTTCATTTGTATTCTTCGCAGGCTGGCTTTGAGCCAAATGGAAGCATCACTTACATCTACATCTTTGCTACGATAGCCCTGTTAATATTGATGATTGCCTGTGCCAACTATACCAATCTTGCTACTGCGCAATCCTCCGCAAGAAGCGGGGAGATCGGAATGCGGAAAGTAATGGGCGCCTCCAGGAAACAAGTATTCTTTCAATTCATCAGCGAATCCTTCGTAATTACTTTTATTGCTGCAACGATTGCTCTTGGATTAAGTATCTTACTCATCCCCTATTTCAATAAAATATTAGGAAGACAATTCTCCGCTGATGTGTTATTGCAGCCATTACCCATTCTTGCCTTGCTGATATTTTCATTACTGGTAAGTTTTTTTGCCGGGCTTTATCCTGCATTAGTATTGTCGGGAACTCAAATTATTGGTGTACTGAAAAAGGGATTCACATTTACAGGTGGCAAGAACCTGCTTCGCAAAACTTTAATTGTTTTACAATTCGGCATTTCGGCATTTCTTATCATTTATACCTTGATCATAATGCAACAGATGCATTTTATGCAAACAAAAAAATTGGGCTATGATAAAGACCATGTTGTTGTGTTACCCATTGGAGGTAAGATGTTGCAAAATTTTCAAAGCCTCAAAGATGCTTTTAATCAGGTGCGTGGTGTTGAAGGGGTAACTGCTGCTTATGAAACGCCGGCATTCGTAGAATGGGGAGATGGAATCACCGCAATCGATGAAAAAGGTAAGCATAATGTTTCCATAACGGCTATGCCGGTTGATATAGATTTCATCAAGACGATGAAGATGCAATTGGTCGCAGGTCGTGATTTTCAACAATCAGACCTTGCCAAAATGGATACCTCTAACAACAGGCAAAACTATAGCCAGACATTTATTATTAATGAAACACTTGCAAAAAAAATTGGTTGGACTCCTGAACAAGCCATTGGTAAAACCATTCAACTGAGACCTTCCGGACCTGTAGTAGGTGTGGTCAAAGATTTCAATTTCAGCAGCCTTCACGAGCCAATCGGCCCGATGCTAATTTTTCTTGATAAAGATTTTTCAAGAGAATTCATGATAAGGATAAACGGCAATGATATGTCAGGAACTTTAGGCCGGCTCGGCATGGTGTGGAAACAAAGAATTCCCGACAGGCCTTTTAATTATCGCTTCCTGAATGAAGATTATAATAAACTCTATGCAGCTGAGAAGCGTTCTTCTTCCTTATTCAGCATTGCTGCGGGTCTTGCCATTATTCTGGCATGCCTGGGATTATTTGGCTTAGCGGCATTTACAACCGTTCAACGCACCAAAGAGATCGGAATAAGAAGAGTATTAGGCGCCAATGTCAGCAGCATTACTTTATTAATCGCAAAAAATTTTTTACAACTTGTTTCTATTGCAATTCTTATTGCAATTCCATTGGCCTGGTGGGCAGGAGATAAGTGGCTCCAGGATTTTGCATACCGGATTTCTGTGAAGGCTAATGTATTTGTTGAATGTGCAATAATAACGGTGCTAATCGCTTTTCTAACGGTTTTTTATCATGCGGTCAGAGCTGCATGGACTAACCCGGTTAAAAATTTAAGATCAGAATAAATAACTCTGCTCTTTGCATAAGAGAGCAGAGTAGCTGAGGATATAAAATTTTTATTTAACGAGATAATTCATCCCGCCCCATGCGGAATATAAAGGAGTTATTATGCTAAAAAATTATTTCAAGATCTCAGTGCGTAATCTTTGGAAAAATAAAGGTTTCACTTTCATTAACATCGCCGGGCTCGCCATAGGCCTTTCTTGTTTCATCCTTATCGCTTTGTATGTAGTAGATGAACTCAGTTACGACCGTTTTTATCCGAATGCTGAACGGATCTACCGGGTAGATGCTGATATTAAATTCGGAGGAAACGAACTGCACATTCCCGAAACATCGGACATGATGGGAGCCGCATTGAAAAAAGATTATCCGGAAGTGGAAGAATTCACAAGAATATATAACAATAGCGGCAACAAGCTGATAAAAAAAGGAAATGAATATATTAATGAGATGAATGTGGCACATGCTGATTCTACATTCTTTGATATATTTCAACTCCCCGCACTCGAAGGAAATACCAAAACAGCTCTTGATGATCCAAATACAGTAGTGATCTCTGAATCTGCTGCAAAAAAATATTTCGGAACAACCAATGCTATTGGACGAACCATCGAAACAAATGATGACTCAAGCACTATCTACAAAGTGACGGCTGTTATCAAGGACATGCCGCAAAACTCTCATTTCTATTTCGACTTTTTATTCTCAATGAAAAATGTAAAGTATAACTGGGGGCAATATACCAGTCACAACTTTCATACTTATTTACTTTTGAAAAAAGGGGCTGATTTCAAGAGTCTTGAAAAAAAATTTCCCCAATACATAGACAAATATGTTGTTCCTTATGTCAGGCAGTTTATGCAAATAACCAGTATGGATGAATTTGAAAAATCAGGAAATAAACTAGTGTACAGCTTAACCCCTCTTACAAAGATACATTTATACTCAACCAGGTCTTTTGAAATTAAGCCGGGAGGCAACATACAATACATATATATTTTCTCGGCCATTGCCTTATTCATACTTGCTCTTGGTTGCATCAATTTTATGAATCTGACTACCGCCCGCTCTGCCAACCGGGCACGAGAGGTCGGAATACGAAAAGTATTGGGGACCCAAAGAAAGAATTTAATATCCCAATTCCTTATCGAATCGATAGTAATGGTTTTACTTTCTCTCCTGATTGCAGTATTTATGGTTTATTTCATTCTGCCATTATTCAATGACATTTCCGGAAAATCATTGAGCCTGCAAAAACTATTCTCCCCACAGGTTTTACCATTCCTGGTTATTTTACCATTCCTTGTTGGAATTTTGGCAGGAAGTTATCCGGCATTTTATCTTTCTTTTTTTAAACCTATTGAAGTATTAAAAGGAAAATTAAGTGCTGCTGGCAGAAACAGCAGGCTGAGAAGTCTCCTTGTGGTGTTTCAATTTACCACCGCAATTATACTGATCATAGGCACTTTCATTGTCTATTTGCAGCTTCACTTTATTCAAAATAAAAAACTAGGCTTTAATAAAGACCAGGTATTGATAATCGACAATGCATATGCTTTAGGCAAGCAAATTGAATCGTTTAAAAATGAAATGCTGGACCAGCCCGGTGTAATAAGTGGAACGATCAGCAGTTTTTTACCGGTTACTGCTTCTTCGAGAAATGATAATTCATTTTCAAAAGATGCTGTGATGAATGCAAAGAATGGTTTTGATATGCAATCATGGAAAATTGATTATGATTATCTGAAAACAATGGGAATGGAATTGAAAAGCGGAAGAAATTTCTCAAAAGAATTTGGAACAGATTCTTCTGCAGTTATTCTCAATGAAACGGCAGCTCAATTCTTAGAATATAGTGATCCGATAGGTAAAACAATTTATACCACCGATACCAAACCTATTCCCTACAAAATAATCGGAGTAGTGAAAAATTTTAATTTCGAATCACTTCACAAAACCATTGGGCCGCTTGCTCTTTTCCTTGGCAAAAGCACGGGGCTTGTTTCATTTAAGGTTGAAGCTTCTAAAATTTCTTCTATATTAAAAACTGTAGAAAATAAGTGGAAATCTATGGCACTGGGAATGCCTTTCAGTTATCGCTTCATGGATGATTCATTCGCTGAAATGTATAAATCAGAGCAACGGGCAGGAAAAATTGCTTTGATATTTTCAGTGCTTGCCATTTTTATTGCCTGCCTCGGGTTGTTTGGCCTTGCAACATTTATTGCAGAACAACGCACCAAAGAAATTGGTGTCCGGAAAGTATTGGGGGCGAGTGTTCCCAATCTTGTAAGTATGCTCAGCAAAGATTTTCTGAAACTGGTTGCCATTGCTTCATTGATCGCATTCCCGGTAGCGTGGTGGGCCATGCATAAATGGCTACAGGATTTTGCTTATCGTATCAGCATTGAGTGGTGGGTATTCGTATTAGCAGCAATCATTGCGTTGCTCATTGCATTGATGACGGTAAGTTTCCAGGCAATCAAAGCGGCTATTGCTAACCCGGTAAAAAGTTTGAGAACGGAATAAATTTTATAGCTATGATCAAAAATTATTTCAAAACAGCTTTCCGAAATCTGCGCCGCAATAAAGGTTTTACATTTATAAATATTGCAGGTCTCGCCGTAGGTATGGCCGCTGCTATGCTTATTCTATTATGGGCGCAAAATGAATTGAGCACTGATCGTTTTTTCAAAAAGGAAGGCGGCATCTACTTAATGTATAATCGTGATAAAGATGGTGCAGGAAACAAATGGGCATGGCCCAATACAGCAAAAATACTGGCTACAACTTTAAAAAATGATTATGCGGAAGTTGAAGATGCCGTTCGGTATAATAATGTAACCTTCCTGCTTACACAAGGAGAAAAACATCTGAATGTACAGGGCGCCTTTGCCGACAGCGGTTTTCTTAATGTATTTGATTTTCCATTGAAAGAAGGTAATATCCGGCAGTGTTTGAGTAGTAGTTATAATATTGTACTCACAGAAAAATTGGCAAAAAACTTTTTTGGCAACGAATCCGCCATAGGAAAAACAGTACGTATTGACAGTGTGAACAATTGTACCGTAACAGCTGTACTGAAAGATCTTCCCAACAATACAAAATTCAATTTTGAATATTTGCTTCCCTGGTCTTATATGGAAAAGCTTGGATGGAGTGACAGCGCCTGGGACAATAACAGTGTGTTCACTTATGTATTACTTAAACCCGGTGCTTCCGAGGCAGCATTTGATGCAAAAGTGAAAAATATTACTATTGATTATACAAAAGGCACAGCTTCTCCATCTACGACAGAAGTGTTTACACAACCGTTAAGCAGAGCGTATTTATATTCAAAATCTGAAAACGGGAAATTGACGGATGGTCCGATAGAAACAGTAAGATTGTTTATTATAATCGCTGCTTTTATTTTACTTATTGCCTGTATCAACTTTATGAACCTTAGTACAGCCCGAAGTGAAAAAAGAGCAAGAGAAGTAGGTATTAGAAAAGTAATGGGCGCACATCGTGAAAAATTAATATTTCAGTTTATCAGCGAAAGCATCATGTTTTCATTCGGATCTTTCTTAATTGCATTATTTATCGTGCAAATAAGTTTGAGCAGTTTCAATTCATTAGTGAATAAAGAGCTTTTTATCAATTATAGTGATCCGTCATTCTGGCTGTTTGCCCTCGCTTTTATTTTGATCTCAGGAATATTGGCAGGTATTTATCCCGCATTTTTCCTTTCAGCTTTCAAGCCGGCAAAAGTTTTAAAAGGAACATTCAGGAAAGCCGAAGCTGCAGTTAATCCCCGCAAAGTAATGGTTGTAGTGCAGTTTACGTTTGCAATTGTGCTCATCATCAGTACACTCATCATTCAAAAACAAATTCAGCATACTTTGGATAGAGATGCAGGATATAACAGAAATAATTTGATATACATGTTTGGCCAGGGTGATGTAGATAAACATTTTGAACTGATAAAGAATGACCTACTCAATACTGGCGCCATTGTTTCTGTAACACGGTGTGCCAACCCGATCACAAGAAGGTGGAGCGACAGTTGGGGTTACACATGGGACGGCAGTACCAAACAGGATGAGAAGACCGATTTTGTTCGTCTCGGTGCCGATGCTGATTTTGTTAAGACGATCGGAGTGAAATTAGTAGCAGGACGAGATATAGATATATATAATTATCCAACCGACAGCACTGCTATACTTCTTAATGAAACAGCAGTAAAAAGCATGCGCCTGCAACACCCGGTAGGCACTATAATAAAATCTGTTGGCGACACTAATCAATGGCATGTAGTAGGCGTAATAAAAGATTTTATTATTGAATCTCCTTATCAAAAAGACATAAGCCCGATGATGGTCTTCGGGCCTGGCAATAGTAGCGGATATGTTATTCATTTAAAATTGAACGGAGCCAACAATACCGCCGCCAATCTTGCCAAAGTTGAGAAGGTATTTAAAGAATACAATCCTCAATATCCTTTTGAATATGTATTTGCAGACGAAGCTTATGCAAGAAAATTTGATGATACCCGGCGCACTCAAAAACTATCTTCCCTCTTTGCAGGGCTTACCATTTTTATTTCATGCCTCGGTTTATTTGCCCTTGCAGCTTACTCAGCGGAAAGTCGAATAAAAGAAATCGGGGTGCGGAAAGTGTTGGGTGCTTCGGTGTTTAGCATCACTTCACTGATGTCGAAAGATTTTTTAAAACTTGTTGTTATATCATTTGTGATCGCCTCGCCCATCGCATGGTTTGCCATGCAAAAATGGCTTGGCGGGTATACCTACCGCATCAATATACAGTGGTGGATTTTTGTTGTCGCAGGTATGCTTTCGGTATTGATAGCCCTTGTCACAATTATTTTTCATGTGTTAAGAGCGGCAGTTGCTAATCCTGTGAAGTCACTGAGAACAGAATGACCGATAACTAAGTAAAAAGCCTGCCTGCCGGCAGCCAGGTTTACGAACAGAATAAAAGTATAATTATGCTAAAAAATTATTTCAAAACTGCGTGGCGCAGTTTGATAGCAGGAAAAAGTTTTTCTGTTATCAAAATTGGTGGCCTGGCAATAGGGATGGCATGCGCAATACTTATTCTGCTATGGCTGCAAAATGAAATATGCTTTGACAAGTTTCATAAGAACAAAAATGATCTGTATGAAGTATATGCGCTGACGAATAATAAAGATGGACATCCAGGAGCAGTAAATGCAACGTCAGAACCACTTGGCCCTGCGCTAAAACAAAACTATCCTGAGATAGACGCCTTTACAAGGGTATGGAACCTTGACAACTGGCTGTTATCCGCCAATAAAAAAAGTATCATTTCACCAAAGGGTTTTATGGTTGACAGTTCCTTTCTGGAAATGTTCAGCTTTCCATTGCTTGAAGGAAGGGCAGATTTGCGGCCGGGAAATACAATTGTCATCACTAAAAATCTTGCAACAAAACTATTTGGCAATGAAGACCCGGTTGGGAAAGTTATTAAAACAGAAAACACAGATAATTTTATTGTATCAGGAGTGATAAAAGACCCGCCGGTAAATACCCGTTTTCAATTTGATTATCTTTTGCCATGGGTGTATCGCAATACGCAAAATGACGGTTATGCGAATGAAACGGAACGATGGCTGAGTAATAATACATCAACGTTTGTACTCTTGAAACCAAATACAAATGTTGATGCACTGAACAGCAAGATCAGCGATATCACAAGGCGTTATACTGGTCGAAATGATGTATGGACACATTTTCTTTTCCCTTTAAACAAATGGCATCTTTATTCAGAATTTGAGAATGGAAAACCGGTTGGCGGGCGAATTGAAATGGTTCGTGTGTTTGCAATTATTGCAGCATTTATTTTACTAATTGCTTGTATCAACTTCATGAATCTTAGCACGGCAAGAAGTGAAAAGCGGGCAAAAGAAGTTGGCATTCGCAAAGTAGTAGGTGCAGCAAAAAGTTTATTAATCGGCCAGTTTATTACAGAAGCATTTTTAACTGCCTGCATAGCCGGCGCCATTGCATTGCTGATTGTTCAACTTGCGTTGCCTTCTTTCAATACCCTTGTCAACACACGGCTTTCCATTCCTTACAGCAGTTTTTATTTCTGGATTTTTGTGGCGACGTTTATCATCATCACCAGTTTGCTTGCAGGCAGTTACCCGGCGTTTTATCTCTCCTCATTTAAACCAATCAGCATATTTAAGAAACAATTCAAGAAAGTAAATGCTGCAATATCACCACGAAAAATTTTGGTGGTAGTTCAATTTACGTTTGCTGTTATTCTTATTATATCAACAATAATCATTCGTAATCAAATAGTGTATGCAGAAGACAGGGATAAAGGTTATTCAAATAACAATTTGGTGCAGGTAGATTTTGTTGGTGATATTGATAAAAACTATTCTTTAATAAAGCAGGAATTAATAAGCTCAGGCGTTGCATCTTCTGTAACAAAAAATATGGGAGGAATAACAGATGGTGGAGCACACTCTTGGGGACTTAGATGGCAAAACGAGCCTCCTGCAGACACAAACACAGCACTCACTATATATAGTTCAGATGCTGACCTTGTCAAGACGACAAACATGCATTTGCTTGAAGGAAGAGATCTTGATGTTTATAATTATCCGGCAGATAGCTCTTCTGTTTTGCTGAATGAAGCCGCTGTAAAACTGATGGGCTTTAAAAACCCTCTTGGGGAAATATTAACAAACCCGTTTCGAAATAGAAACTGGCAAGTGGTAGGTGTAGTAAAAAATTATGTTGAAGGTTCGCCTTATGATGAAATTCCTCCAACTGTTATCATGGGCCCCGGCACCGGTTCCTGGTTTACAGCAATGCATATAAAGTTTAATCCGTCATTATCAACTGCAAATGCACTTGTAAAAACAGAAGCAATATTCAAAAAAAATAATCCTGTTTATCCTTTCGATTACAAATTTGTTGACCAGGAATATGCAACCAAGTTCGCTGATGAACAACACACAAAAATAATGGCTGGATTATTTGCAACGCTTGCCATTTTCATTTCATGTTTGGGACTGTTTGGCTTATCAGCTTATGTTGCTGAAAGCAGAATAAAAGAAATTGGTGTACGAAAAGTGCTGGGAGCATCTGCATTTAACATCACAAAATTATTATCAATTGATTTTGTGAAGCTCGTTTGCATTGCAATCATTATTGCAACGCCTGTTGCCTGGTATGCAATGCACAAATGGTTGCAGGATTATACTTATAGAATTAATATAAACTGGACCACATTTTTGATTGCAGGCTTATTGGCAATTGCGATTGCATTGATAACAGTAAGCTTTCAGTCTATTAAAGCAGCCCTGGCAAATCCGGTGAAAAGCTTAAGAACAGAATAAAACAATTTTATGATAAAAAACTATGTATTGCTGGCACTACGCAATCTCAGCAAACGCAAAGGCTATTCTTTGCTGAACATTTTTGGTTTAGCTACTGGTATCACCTGCTGCCTCCTCATTTTTCAATATGTGTCGTATGAAAAAAGTTACGACAGTTTTGCTCCGAAGGCAAAACAGATCGTTCGCCTTCGGCTTGATTCGTACCAGCAGGGAAAACTGGCCTGGCAATCCGCAACCAGTTATCCCGGGATTGGCCCGGCATTGAAAAGAGATTATCCCGAAGTGGAGAATTTTTGCCGGCTGATAGATAATAATGTAACACTTGCTAATGCCCAAACGAATATCAAGTTCAAAGAAACAAAAGGATATTATGCGGATCCGGCAGCCATTGACATGCTCGGAATACAAATGATAAAAGGCAATGCTGCTACAGCGCTTAGCAACGCCAACAATATTATCATTTCAGAGAGCATGTCAAAAAAATATTTCGGTAATGACGAGGCTGTGGGCAAACAATTGGAAGTACGGGATGCCCATGCCCCGGCAAATTATAGTTACCAGATCTCCGGTGTTTTTAAAGATTATCCTCACAATTCGCATCTTATCATTGATTACCTTACTTCTTATGCTACACTTGCCAGTGAAATGAAACTCGCCGGAGATACAAGCAATGCTGTAGAAACTTCGTTCGGCTGGTATGACTTTTATACCTATTTGCAATTAAAAAAAGGAACAGATCTGAAAAATTTCCAGGCAAAACTTCCGGCTTTTTGCAATCACTATATCAACAGTCAGGAATGGAATAAAACCAATAATGTAAAAGCCACTCTTTCCATAATTCCGCTAACGGATATTTATTTATACTCCAACTATAACCAGGAAGCGGAAGTGAATGGTAATGGGAAATCCGTAAGCTTCATGTTCCTGATCGGGTTTATTATTTTAGGCATTGCATGGATCAATTACATCAATCTTGCTACAGCGAGATCGGTGGAACGTGGAAAAGAGGTCGGCGTTAGAAAAGTATTAGGAGCAGGAAGAGCTCATTTGATCCGCCAGTTCATGCTGGAAAGTTTGTTATTGAATCTTGTTGCCGTACTCATTGCTATTGGAGCCACATACATTGTTTCCCCTTCTTTTAATCTGCTAATGGGCAGAAATGATGCTTCTGCATTTGGTTTGAGTAGTAAATATTGGTTGCTATTTGCCGGGGTATTCCTGTTCGGTACTTTGCTATCAGGATTATATCCTGCATTTGTTATGTCCGGTTACAAACCGGTCAGTGTATTAAAAGGCGCATTTAAAAACAGCTCCCGTGGTTTGTTGCTTCGCAAAGGTTTGATCGTTGCTCAATTCAGTATTTCTGTTATTCTGATCGCAGGGACTATCATTGTATTTCGCCAGGTAAATTTCATGCGGCACCAGGATCTTGGTGTAAATATCAGTCAGACATTAGTTCTGAATGGTGCTCAGACCCTTCAAGATTCTTTGTACCAAAATTCTTATCAGCCTTTTAAAGATGAATTGTTGAAACAACCGGGAATCAAAAGTATCAGCGCTTCAACTACAGTTCCGGGGCAGGAAATTTATTGGACATCTGGTATCAGAAGATTAAACCCGCCTAATTCAGAAAGCGTGACATTATATCATCTCGGTATCGATTACGATTTCATCCCGCAGTTCCAGTTAAAAATGGTGGCAGGAAGGAATTTCTCCAAAGATTTTCCTTCTGACAATAAAGCTGCCATACTGAATGAGCAAGCTGTTTCATTATTGGGTTTTAAAAATCCCGGAGATGCCATCAATCAAAAAATAATAAGAGGAGATACGCTTAACATCATTGGGGTGGTTCAGAGCTTCCATCATCTCGGATTGCAAAAAGCGATAGATCCGCAGTTGATATTATTGCGTCCCAACAACCGTAATAATTATTCGATAAAGATCATGAGTGCAGACATGCCCAAAAGCATTGCTTCAATACAAACCATATGGAATAAATATTTCCCGAATGATCCTTTCAATTATTTTTACCTGGATGATTTTTATAACCAGCAGTACAAAGCCGATCAGCAATTTGGAAAAGTGTTTACTCTATTTGCCATGCTGGCAATTTTGATCGCCTGCTTTGGCCTTTTGGGTTTATCCTCTTACAACATTTTGCAACGCACCAAAGAAGTTGGCATTCGAAAAGTATTAGGAGCTTCCACCAGGAGCGTGGTGTATATTTTATCAAAAGATTTTTTAGCGCTGGTATTGATCTCATTTGTATTGGCTGTTCCGATCACCTGGTGGATCATGCACAGGTGGTTGCAGGACTTTGCTTATCGCATCAGTATTGGTTGGTGGGTATTTTTGGCAGCAGGAATGTTATCCATTTTGATCGCAGTAATTACAATCAGCTTTCAGGCCATCAAAGCAGCAATTGCCAACCCGGTGAACAGCCTTCGCTCTGAATGAGCTTCGACTGTCAAAGAAAGTTTAAGAACTGAATGAAAATAAAACAATGATAAAAAATTATTTCAAAACCGCATGGCGTAATCTGGCTAAAAATAAAGCCTTGGCTATTATAAATATTGTAGGCTTGTCAATTGGCCTCACTTGCTTCATGTTGATTGGAGTGTTTGTATATAATGAATTGAACTATGACAAGTACCCTTCTGAAGCAAAAAATATTTACAGGATTCTGTTATCTGTGACAGGTAATGGAGATGTGGCTGTCTATCCTAACGTAGATTATGCCGTTGGCGAAGGAATAAAAGATGCGTTCCCGGAAGTTAAAGGAGTTACAAGAATATCTCCTGTCAGCGATTTTGTAAAGTATGAAGATAAACAGTTCAAAGAAGATCATATTGCATTTGCTGATTCCAACTTTTTTCAATTTTTTTCTATACCACTGATAGAAGGCGATGAAAAAAATGCCCTGACACAACCAAATAGTGTTGTCCTTACAAAAGCTTTGGCAAAGAAATATTTTGGAAATGAAAAATCAATCGGAAAAATTTTGGCAATTGGTATAAGAGGAGCCGTTTATAAAGTAACCGGCGTTATTGATAAAGTTCCTGATAACTCACATTTTCATTTCGATGCATTTATGAGTTTATCAACTTTTCGTATTACCAATCCAACCTGGAGCAATCTTGGTCCCTACACTTATTTAGTGCTTAAAAAAAATACTGATCCTAAGAAGCTTGAATCTAAGTTTCCTCAGTTAGTTGCCAAATATATTGTACCAGAGATACAACATGATATGGGAGTCAGCCTGGCTGAAGCGCAAAAATCAGTCAATACATTTGTGTTTTCGTTACAGCCACTTACTGATATTCATTTACGCTCCCATACAAAAACAGAAATAGAGCCAAACGGAGACATAGAGTATGTTTATATTTTTTCAGCATTGGCCATTTTTATTTTATTGCTTGCATATGTGAACTTCACCAATCTTTCCACAGCACATGCTTTCCAAAGAGCAAGGGAAGTGGGAATACGCAAAGTGATGGGTTCATTAAAGAAACAATTAATTGGCCAGTTTCTCACCGAGTCAGTTCTGATCACATTTTTTTCCATGCTTTGTTCTTTGGTTCTTATTTTTTTTCTGCTTCCTTATTTTAATCAGCTTTCCGGTAAAAATATCAGTTTTCAGTTCTTCACGAAATACCAATCACTACTTGCCATGTGTGCAGTAAGTATGGGAGCAGGCATATTGGCAGGGATCTATCCTGCTTTCTTTTTATCATCCTTTAATATTATAAGAGTGCTGAAAGGTTCAATACTGGCACATGGTTTTCAAAAAAGATCATTACGCAGCAGCCTGGTGGTTTTTCAATTTTTTATTTCAACAGCATTAATCATTGCCACAATAATAGTTTATCAGCAATTGCATTACATGCAAAATAAGAACCTGGGATATGATAAGAACCAGGTATTATTCCTGCCCGATGCCCGGTTACTGGGAAAAGATCAACAGGCATTTGAACAAAAATTACTGGAAGATCACCATGTGGTTTCAGCCAGCATTTCACGATATGTTCCCGGCAGCATTTTTATTGATGGCACTGAGATCTTTCCTAAAAATGATAATGGCAATGGAACAGAAATACACGGAAACATTTATCACATTGACTATGATTATCTGCCCACTTTAGGAATGCATATTTTACAAGGAAGAAATTTCTCAAGAGATTTTTCAACTGATTCATCATCCGGGGTAATAATAAACGAGGAAGCCGTTCGTGAATTGGGCTGGAGCGGAACAAACCCGATCGGTAAAACAATAGTGAGGTCCGGGCAACAACAACATAAAGTAATTGGGGTAGTTGCGGATTTTAATTACACATCTGTAAAACAAAAGATAGCTCCTATGATGTTGTTGTTAGGAGGAAATTATGGCGGGTTGGTAATTAAAATAAAATCAGACGACGTAAAAGGTTTTTTAAATAATTTAAAAAAACTATGGGAAGAATTTCAACCGCCGGGACCATTAGGATACTATTTCTTGGACGAGAACTTTGCTAAACTTTATGCCAGTGAAATCAGGACCCGGGAAATTTTTTCTGTCTTTTCCATTATAGCAATTATAATTGCGGGCCTGGGGTTGTTTGGGCTTTCAGCATTTGTAATAGAACAACGAACCAAAGAGATCGGC
The DNA here is from genome assembly GCA_035545755.1 of Chitinophagaceae bacterium. GTDB lineage: Bacteria > Bacteroidota > Bacteroidia > Chitinophagales > Chitinophagaceae > UTBCD1. The sequence goes on from DASZXQ010000196.1 coordinate 73,113, forward strand.
ATCAGGAAAGTGTTGGGCGCAAACGTAAGATCCATATTGGCATTAGTTTCAAAAGAATTTTTATTGCTGGTTGTTATTGCATTTATTATTTCAGTACCTGTTACCTACTGGGCAATGCATAAATGGCTGGAAGAATTCGCTTACAGAATTCAAATTAGCGCCTGGATATTTATCTTAGCTGGTTTTCTGGCAGTGCTTATTGCTTTAGCTACGATCAGTTTTCAAACTATAAAAGCCTCCATTGCTAACCCTGTAAAATCATTGCGAACTGAGTAAGAACAGCCTGTACGGTTGTGTACAACCACTGTCCGTTTTCGTACACTTACAAAACCGAAACTTTTCGTACCTCTTGTAGCACAGACCATTTAATAGTTGGCACAGGGGTTGAAA
>DASZXQ010000197.1:0-1525 GCA_035545755.1 Chitinophagaceae bacterium
AAACAACTGATCGAACTGTGGATTTTTATAACGGGTATAATTGGGCGGAGCCGGATTTTTAGAATAAAAAACTGACAAATAATTTTCTGCATCCGGATAATCGGCGATCCAGCTTCCACGGAAAAACAATGCTTTTGAATTGGCCGTCATATCCAGCAACAATGATTTCTGGATCACTTCTACCTGCACGGGGATGCCAATTTCTCCCAATTGTTTAGCAATAAAATCTGCCATGTCTGAATAGATCGGTATCGTCAACAGTTTGACAACGGGCAATCCTTTACCATCGGGAAAACCTGCTTCTCCCAGTAATTCCTTACTCTTTGCCGGGTCGTAGGTATATCCTTTTACAATGGAAGAATCAAATGAAGGCAATCCCAAAGGAACAAAACCGGATTCAGCAGGTGTACCTAATGAATTGCGCAGATAAAGAATCATTTTTCTTCGATCAAAACCATAATTGATCGCCTGGCGGATCTTTTTGAACCGCATGGGAGAATTTTTCACCAATTCATTAGTGGAGTCAACCAGGATTCCTAAATATTCAATATTGAGATACGGGTGTGTTTGCAATACGATCTTTCCCTCCCACTCTTTTCGCAGCGTTCCCATCTTGGTCAACACTTCATCTTTGAATGAAGCTTCAATGTCATTGATAAATTCTAATTGTTTTTCCCGGAACAATAAAAATTCAGTTGCCTTGCTGTCGTATAGAGAAATTTTGATCCCATCAATGTATGGAAGTCGATGCCCGGAGCTGTCTTTTTCAAAATAGTTTGGATTTTTTTTCATTACCACAGCCTGCCCTTCTTCCCATGCTACCAATTGAAAGGGGCCGGTTCCCACGGGATGTCTGCGAAAATTTGTTCCATATTTTTCTACCGCTTCCTTCGGAACAATAGAACAATATTGCATGGAAAGAATTCCAAGGATCGGATTGTAAGGGTGAATTAACCGAAGCTGAAAAGTGGAATCATCAATGATGTTGAAAGGTTGTAACGAATCCACTTTGCGATTGAAAATCCAGGAACCGGGGCTTGCGGTTTCTTTATCCATAATCCTGTAAAAACTGTATGCCACATCCGCAGCAACTAATTTTCTTCCTTTCCCATTGCTAAATACCGGGTCGTCATGAAAAAAAACATCGTTGCGTAAATGAAAGGTCCAGGTACGCCGGTCAGCAGAAACATCCCAGTTTTTCGCAAGCGACGGAACAATATTGAGATGCTGATCTACTTCTACCAGCGTATTATACAACTGGTGAACGACCCACATGATAGATTGGTTTTTGGCAAAAGCGGGATCGAGCGAAGCGATACCAGTGGTTTCATTATAATGAAAAATATTACGTTCCTTTTTATTTTTATTATAACAGGAAATCAGTAATCCGCAACTGATGATAAGCAACCAATATTTACCTTTAACACTCATTGTTTATATTGAACGACTAAATTTACATCTTCAAACCTGATTATGGCAAAATACATTCTTCGCAGCATTTGTACTTTATTTTTTATTTCATGCT
>DASZXQ010000198.1:0-1740 GCA_035545755.1 Chitinophagaceae bacterium
CTGCCTGCCGGACAGGCAGGGCTTTGAATTGCTGATCAAGAAAAGCAATGCCTTCACTGTTGAACCATTTTATGATGCAACAACAGGAGTGAAGCTCGATTATTCCAAAGATCAGAAACGGATCACTTTGGGTTATTATAAAAATAAAGTGGATCAATTTCCATTTTTCATCAATGTAGTTTTCCAACTGGATGAAAATAATATTTACGCCGCTCGTTTTCATTATGCGGTTGTTCCATCCCGCCAATGCCAAAGGGTAGTAATTGATTTTGGAAGTGAAGCGAGCCAGATCGGTTATAAGAATTGCGGACCGCAGTCTTCCATTATTCAATATGATATTTTAGAAAATATCATGAGCCAGTTGAAGGCTACGGATAAAACAAAGAATTATCAACGGGATGATTTTTTGAACAATGAAGCCGGGCAACATAACCTGTATCGTTCTTTTTATGCTGTTAAAAAAAGAATTACACAGGAGCAAAGGGAACAATTTCCTTTCAACTTCACCAGTGAAATAGAAAAAGATGAGATACGATTGTTTATCACCAAGCAGGAAGTGGCGGCTGCCACACAATCATCATTCAGAGATGAATATGAGATCGTACCCAACCTGAAACTGGGCATCGAAAAAAGTCTGCAACTCATTTGTGGTGATAAAACAGAAGATTACAGTATCCGGGAACATAAAAAAGAATTGATCAGCGCCATCCTGCTTCGCTTGCTTCGGTTGATGATCGCTACCAAACCTGATTTCAGGAAAGGCGGCATCATTGTTACGCTACTGGTCCCGAATATTTATACGCAGCAAAATGTATTTGACTTATTGAATGAACTCAGGACTCAAACTGCTTCCGTGCTTGAATCGTTGGAAGTTGAAGAAGGGAATTTATTTATAGAGTATGAAACGATCTCTGAAAGCGATGCGGCGTTCATGGGTTATCAGCAAACACAATCTGAAATAAGATTGGCAAATGGTGAGATCGCTTTGGTTATCGATTGTGGTAAAGGGACTACCGACATTTCCATGGTGTTGGCTGATGACAATGAAAATTATTGCAGTTTCTTCAGAACCGGTTTTGCGGGAGCAGGCAATGTACTCTCTTATGGATTTGCTGAAGATTTTCTTACGCTGGTCTTGCGAGCTATTCCCGGCCATAATGAATTTTCTGTAAAAGATTTTATCCAGAAAAATATACTGGAGCAAAACCTGACGGTAGATGTGTTGAACTTTTTGCAACTGATAGAAACGCAAAAAAAGAAGTACAATCAACTTCCTGCTGTCGGCCTTTTGGAATTTGAAAAACTCACTGAGCAATCAGAAGCCACAGAAAGGTCCATCGCTAATCTGTATAAAGACCAGGCTACACTACTTCAATATACCGAAGTAATTCTGAAAGACCGCAACATCCGATGGGATAATGAGATCACCGGCATTATTCAAAAAGCTACGGATTGCATTGTGCAATGCATTATTGCCAGCATCCGTGATGTGATCACAAAAGATATCAAGAAGCGGATCAAAGTGGTGATGCTAAGTGGAAGGGCATTTTATTTCGAAGAATTAAGAACAAAACTGGAAGAAGAACTCAACGATCTCTTGGGCGAAGAAGTCAGCATCAATACCGTAACACCGGGGCGAGCAGTGAATAATAAAAATGTGGCATTGCATGGAGCATTCAGCGGCGCATACAAGATCACGGACTTTACAGGCATTCCTATTGATAAGAAAGAAGGTTTGTC
>DASZXQ010000199.1:0-1692 GCA_035545755.1 Chitinophagaceae bacterium
AGAAGGTTTGGATTACGGAACTACCGAGATACTGGTAGCATCCGGCGGTCGTCCGCTCATCTATGCCAGCTACCGTGCTATTTGCGATAAAGGAGAAAAGATCATTTACGCCGTTCCTTCCTGGAACAATAATCACTACACGCATTTTGTAGATGGCGAGCATGTGGTGATAGAAGCAACAGCAGAAAATAATTTCTTGCCCACTGCGGATGAAATGAGGCCGCAAGTCAAAGGCGCTACGCTGATATCGCTTTGCTCTCCACAAAATCCTACCGGCACCACATTCAGAAAAAAACAATTAGAAGATATCTGTGATCTCGTGTTGGAAGAAAATGCACGGCGTGCTGATAAGGAGAAAAAGCTCTACGTGATGTTTGACCAGATGTACTGGCATCTCACTTTCGGAAAAATAGAACATTACAACCCGGTGTCGCTGCGTCCTGCCATGCGTGACTATACTATCTTCATTGATGCCATCAGTAAAATATTTGCCGCTACCGGGGTGAGAGTAGGCTGGAGCATGGGACCGGCAACAGTGATCAATAAAATGAAGGCGATACTGACGCATATCGGCGCCTGGGCGCCGATGGCGGAACAAAAAGCTGTTGCGTATTATCTCGACCGCAGGGATGATATAAAAAAATTTCTTGGCCATTTTAAAAATGAACTGGAAGAACGACTCACCCGCATTTACAAAGGATTCATGTCAATGAAAGAACAGGGATTGCCTGTAGATGCGTTTGCCCCCGAAGCAGGAATTTACCTGCCGATAAAAATTGATCTCGTTGGTAAAAAAACTGCCGAAGGAAAAAAGTTGGAAACACAAAGTGATGTCACAGCCTATATCCTCAACGAAGCAAAGCTGGCCGTGGTTCCTTTCTATGCATTTGGTTCTCCTCGCAGCAGCGCCTGGTACCGGCTCAGTGTTGGCACCTGCAAGAAAGATCAGATCAATGAAATGATCTCGAAATTAAGAGAAGCGTTGATGAAACTTTCCTGATGTTTATTTATTCATAGATCACTTTTTTCAGATAATACATATCAGGATCTATCATGGGCAATGTGGCGCTGGTAATAACTACGCCTTTTTTGTCAGCCATTATTTTTTGACTTCCTTTATCAGTGATCACATCAATTGGTAAAGGCATATCAAAATTGTCAAGCTGTATTTTGTATTTATTACCCCGCATGGCAGTTACATGCATTTCTAACTTTTGCGTGGTGCGCAGGTAAAAATCAAACAATGGTTTCAGATTTTTTCCCGAAACATTGCTGAAGAGTTGTTCCACATCATCCGTATTTACTAAATTATCATACGTGTATTGCGGAGCGGTTGCCAGTTTTTTCAATGTTGGAAAAAAGATATTGTCGCCGATCACATACCGCAATGTGTGCATTAAAAATGAACCTTTGGAATAAATATCATTGATGTAAGCTGTCTCTTCTTCAATATCTATTCCCTGCACCACAGGTTTTTCATTGGCAATGCCGAATGCTGTTTGTTTGAAATGATCAATATATGCTTGTTCTCCTTCCATATCGAGAATATACAACGCATCGCCAAAACTTCCGATGCCTTCATGGATCCAGTAATCGGCCCAATCTTTTGCGGTCACTTTATTTCCCCACCATTCATGACCGAATTCATGATTCATCAGCCAGTCAAAATCCTGACCGCCCACTTTGGTATAG
>DASZXQ010000200.1:0-6639 GCA_035545755.1 Chitinophagaceae bacterium
TACCACGACTCCATTCACTGTAAGGTTGTGTGAATAGAGCAACTGGATAGTCCAGAAGCCGGCATTTTTAAAAGTGAGCCCTGACAAAGTAACGTTGGAGGAATTTTGGATCAAAACGGTTCTGATCCTTTTTGCATCATAGTCTACCACCCAGCGTAATCCTTTTGCATCATAATCTTTACGCATGTTCCAGTATTTATCCCAGCAAAATTTTCCCCTGGCATCCACGATGCCTTCACCTGTTACTGCTGCGTTGCTGGCATCAATACAATTTATTAGTGCAGCGGGCCATGTCGTTTCAATACCAGCAATCCGGGTTTGAATCTCCGGGTAATCATTAAAATTTTGAGAACCGAGAAGAAACACTCCTTTATCGATTTGCAGGCGGACATTGTTTTTTAAAAAAATTGCGCCACTGATATAGGTGCCGGGTGCGAATGATACTATGCCTCCTCCTTTGGCTGCACAATCGTCGATTGTTTTTTGGATCACATACGTATAAACTTGTGAGGTATCTTTCGATGCATCCACTTTAAAGATCCTTTTGCCAGAAGGGAATTTTTTCGCTCCGACCTTATTTATCCAATCGATCTTCTGTGAAAAAACATTTTTAGATAAACAACATAAGGATCCTACTAACATCAAAACAGGTACAGAATGTAAAATTTTTATTAATGAAGAATGAAATGACATTGCATAACATTTGTGATCAGACCCTAAAATACGTTATAATGTTTTTAGATCAATCGTGTTATGTTCAGAACTATTTGTTCCTCCTACCTGATCGGGCATATTACTATGTGCGATGATAATTTTATCTTAGTTTGATGACTCCCGTAAATGTATATTACGAACGCTTTTAACAGGACGATGACAGAGAGCATATAGCAAGCATCTTATTACAAGCTGTTGATGAGTATAGATACAGGGAAATTTTACGGTGTTGATTTTTCTCCTTTTACCAGAATCGCCTTTAGATTTTACACCATTCTTTCATGTGATAATATTGAGTGCGGCAGAAAAGTACAAAAAAGTACAAAAAGAGGTAAAAGCGGCAGTTTGGTTATAAGAGAGGAATACCGAGATATAATTTTGATGAAAAAAAGATGGCAAAACAAGTCGGGCCGCTATTTATATGCGGCACTTACGATAATACCTGTTTTTATCGATGTAATGGGAAATATTATTTGCGTGCCAAAAGCAGTCTTAGCGGAAAACGGGTGAAACGAGATCCAAAGTTTGGAGCTACTATGCAGTATGCGAAGTGGATGGGTGAAGCATCGGTTATTGCTTCGGGAGTCTATCGGCAGATGGATGCAGGGACAAAGAACAGGAGGCTATACCAGCAACTGACCGGGAAAGCATTGCGGCTGTTACGGGAAGGAAAAAGTGAAAATGAGATAAAGGGTATATTAGCTTCAGAAGCGAACATTCTAATTTAGGATCATTTGCTGCGGGCAGCGGAAAAATCGGCTCCCGGAGATCAAAACCCGGAGACTTTGATTGCTAATAAATCTATGCATTAAATATACTTCTTAACTTAATACAAAACCTGAACAACAGCAAAATGTAAACGGGTTGTAAACACTGATTTTTGTATTAAAAAAATATTTACCTTCAAATCCTCAATTGACTGCAGGCACACAAAGTGACCGAAGTCCTTTAAATCCAATTTCTTCGTAAGAACTCAGATCTTCTTTTTTAAAAACTAAACTCGTTGTTATGAAGAAACTTTATTTTTTGTCTATTCTTTTTATTGGAGGTAATCTTTTAGCTCAAACCTATGAGTATCATTTCAACAACAATTTAAACGAAGCTACCAGTGGTCCTGCATTGGTGGATACTTTATCCTGCGGGCAATCCTCAAGTGCAGGCTATAGCAGTCAGGCAGTTTGTACTGGTGGTACAAAAACAGTTCTTGATTTTAATGCTGGCGAGGGACTTGTTTTTGAAAACAGTACTGGGTTTATTGGGCCTACTTCCAGCTATACCATTAATATGTTAATGAAATTCAATTCCCTTGTTGGCACAGGAAATCCAACCGGATCTCAGCGTATTATAAACTTTGACACAGCGTCTAATTTTGGTGTATATTCGTTCCAACCTGGTACAGCTCCTCCAAATGGTGCTATTACATTTTATACAGGATCATTGCCAACCAGCAACAGCTTCAATACAATAACCGCTGGTAGTTTCTTCCTTATGACAATAGTCAGAGATGCTACTACTGATTCCGTATTCGCTTACATTAATGGGCACAAGGCAGATAGTGCTTATGACCCACCCACCCGCACTTTTGCTCCCACAGGTGCAACAGCCCCCATATGGTTTTTTATTGACAATGGGACATCGGCTAGTTACCCATGCGAAAATGGGCCGGGCAGCATTAGCTATTTATCACTAACTGCCTCTGCCTTTACTGCTACGCAAGTTGACAGCACTTGGGGTGCTCAATGCCCGGCAGTATTGCCACTCCATTTATTAGATTTTCACGCTAATAAACAAAACAATGCTGTCAACTTATCCTGGACAACAACGAGGGAGGTGAATACAAGTTATTTTGAATTGGAACGGGGAGCTGATGGAAAAAATTTCAGCGGATTAGCTACCATAGCAACTAACAATAATACTTCGGTTAATACTTATAACTATATTGACCAACAGCCTTTATCTACCAACTTCTACAGATTAAAAATGGTTGATATTGATGGAAATTTCAAATACTCTGCTGTACTGAAAATAAATTTTTCGGGAGCACAAAAATTTGAAGTCTTCCCGAATCCTACTAATAGCGTACTTACTATAAGTGGAATCAATAACAACGAACTTGTAAAATTGCTGAGTATAGATGGCAAATTATTATTGGAAAAGAGAGCCTCGGGTCAAAGTATGACAATGGATCTGGGCAATCTATCCTCTGGACTTTATATTCTACAATATTTCGATGGCAGCAATATTCAAAACAGAAAAATCATAAAAGACTAAGTACATAATACATATTAAAGAGGAAGAGGCTGAACTAAAATTAGTTCAGCCTCTTCCTCTTTCTTTTTTGTGCTCTTTGTCCGTGCTTATTTTTTCAAGACCTTTTTATAAATACTTTCTAATTTTTTGCTTTCGTTTTCCCATGCAAGTACTTTAAGCACCCTGTTATACCCATATTCACCCATGGTTTTTCTTTCAGCAGGGTTATTAATGAGCCGCAATGTTTTTTCAGCAAAGTCTTCCGTATCAGTATTCTTTGCATATAAAGAAGCCTGTTGAGCAGAGTATTTCCCTTCCTTTAAATCATATTGAACAATCGGCTTTTTTAAAGCCATATACTCCATAATCTTATTCATTGTTGACAGATCATTCATTACAGTCGGCCGGTCGGGATTAACACAAACATCACTGGTGTTTAAAATATCAACCATAGTTTCATCATCTACCCTGCCATAAAAGTCCACAAAATCAGATAAATTTAATGACTCGGCCATTTTTTTTAGCTTCTCCAATTCTGTACCACCACCAATAATTGCAAATTGTATGTCGTTTCGCTTTTGAACAATCTTTGTTATGGAATCCAATAATAAATCAATCCCTTCCTGCTCACCAATTACGCCAACATAGCCCACAAGAAAAGAACGACCTCTTTTGTACTTATTATTTCCAGGTGTAATTTTCAATCTGTCGAGTTTGGGCCCGCTTCTGACCACCTGCACTTTTTCAGCCGGCATGTGGCCACGCCGGATAGCAATTTCTTTATAACTTTCGTTGGTGGCAATACTATAATTGGCAGTCATAAAAGTCAGTCTCTCTACCAATAACAGGAAGCGATAGAAAAACCCCTTCCTGTTGTATTTTGCGATATAAAGCTCAGGGTTGATATCGTGATGATCGAACACATATTTAACACCAAACATTTTAAAAAAAAGTGCCACCAAAAAAATAAGATCAGGCGGATTGCAGCCGTGAATCACCTGAAACCTTTTCTTGAAATAGATTTTCCAGCTTAATACAAATTCCCAGAAAAGCGCTGAAGTGTATTCACGGAAATAACCCCATGTTCCATTGGCCTCCGGCGGCAACCGATGCCGGTAAATATGGATGCCATTGAGGCATTCATAGCTTTTTGTGTATCCCTTCATTTTTGGACAGATAATAGAAACCTCTGCCCCATTTTCTTTTAACGTATTTGCTTCCTGCCAAACTCTTCTGTCGAATGGCAGAGGCAGGTTTTCGACGATCATTAAAACGTGTTTTCCCTCAAACATTCGCAGACTTTACCAGTTAATTCCAATATAATTTTTCTGTTGCCTGATATGTTCCGGCAAGCGAACCATATCCACCAATACCTGATCAAATCTCCACTCTGACAAAGCTTCAATGTATTCACTCTCCTTATTGTTCACCACGATCACTTCTGCAGTGCGCTTCAATTCATCAATTTGGCTGACCATTAATTTCGATAGATGAGGGATATGCCTGTCAATAAATTCCTTATTAGTGCCTGTCAGTCTTGACAGCTCAACGTTTTTATCATAAATGGCAATTTCGTATCCTTTACCCAATAAAGTTTCAATTAAGGTGACAGCCGGTGAATTACGCAAATCATCAGTGCCGGCTTTAAAACTAAGTCCCAGGAAACCCAACTTCTTTTTTTGAGTTTGCTGAATAATTTCAACAGCTCTGTGTATTTGCAATTCATTGGTCTTGTCAATGTTCTCAATCAGCGGCGCTTTTACATATAAATCATGTGCCAGTGTTTGTAATCCTTTCAAATCCTTAGGGAGGCAAGAACCACCGTAAGCAAATCCAGGTTTGAAGTAATAAGGAGAAATATTCAGCTCCCTGTCTTTGCAAAAAATTTCCATCACCGCATGCGAATCAATTCCAAGCGCAGCAGCGATATTACCAATCTCGTTTGCAAAAGAAATTTTAAGTGCATGAAATGTATTATTAACATACTTCATCAGCTCTGCGATCTTTATCTCTGTAATGACGATCTCTGCCGGAAGTTCTTTGTAAAGCAAGGCGACCTTCTCGGCTGCTTCCCTGTGCTCCGAACCAATCAATGTCAGCGGCGGATGATAATAATCATACACAGAAGTTCCCTCCCGCAGAAATTCGGGGTTAGATACCATAGCAAAATCAATATTTCTTTTCTTGCCGGAAATCTTCTCTACGATTTCTGCAAACTTTTCACCTGTGCCGGGCATCACTGTTGAGCGTATCGCAATGATGTGAAAACTTTTTTTTCTTTTTAAGACCTCCCCGAAATTCTCTGCCACCTTAAAAATAAACTCCAGATTCAAATGGCCATTATTACCGGAAGGTGTGCCCACAGCTATGATCGAAATCTCAGTCTGCAGAATAGCTTCTGTAAAATCAGTGGTCGCAGAAATTTTCCCAAGCTCACGCTGGGTCCTTATTATATGATCAATGTCTTTTTCGACAATAGTGGGCAGACCCGCATTGATCTGGTTAACCTTCGTCCTGCTCACATCCACGCCAATTACGGAATGTCCATTTTGCGCCAAACAACCAAGGCTTACACAACCCACATAGCCCAATCCAAAAATGCTGATATTCATATTTGATCTATTGATATTATTGTTTCTAGGCTGATATTCCCTGTACCTTTTAAGGACGAAATAATAACATTACAAGGCTCTTTGTGCAAAAAAGACTCTGAATACCACCCTATAATTTCCGGATCAAGCTGACCACACGCTAATTGTGTTGTTAGTTTCTGATCTATTTGTAGCCGGATATTTCTTCCGTTATTCTTATTATTGACAAGTTCGAAAGAATGCTCATCAAAGGCTTGTACTTTTATTCCAGGGTGAACATGAAAAGGCAGTTCAATAAAGTAAGGTTCGTTTTTTGATGATTCAATCGAATCAATTATTTTAAACTGCAGCAACTTTTTATCAAATATTATTTCCCGGGTGTGTGTTATACTAAGTCTTTTATATCCATCATGCTTTGCCTTGACTTTATCTATTTCGTTCCCGGTTTCAGAATTCAACACTGTGCAGTTATAATGCTGAAGCCATAAAGTGGAGCCCCCGATCTTTGCCTGATTGAGTCTATTAACTCTAATAGTGTTATGTGCTAATGTGCCAATAAAATAATTCCGCCATTCCGGTTCCGTGTGATATGTGTAAGTACCCGAATCCACCAAGAAAGGTTGCCCATCAATATGCAATTGGAAAGACAATGCATCCGCATGTCCGTGGGCTGCAATTGAGAGGAAACCAAGAGGAGCTGCGTCGAAATGCAGCAATACTTCCTGCTCATTATCTTTTTTACGCATTATAAAATGACCCTCTTCTTTATAAAAAACTGAACTTTCAGTATATATTTTACCCGGTACTGATTCAAATATTTTTTTCCCGGCGTCGCCAAAGAGCAATTGATTTTTTATGTCATACCCATTGGATTTTGATTTAAGCACGGGGTCGTTAAATATAATAGTCCCGGAAGAAAGTAAAGACTTAAAATTATTAAACCCTTCATCATGGCTTACCATAAAGCATTTACCGTCATCCTCATCGCCGTATTTTGGAAAATTCCCATTGCAATCAAGAAAATCATAAATGTATTGCAGTATCTTATGAAGTTGTTCTTTATAATGGTTTGAAAAAGGGTAAC
>DASZXQ010000201.1:0-6586 GCA_035545755.1 Chitinophagaceae bacterium
GCTTTCCGGAATGAGATCGTCGCAAGGCAATTTATTTTCCGCATGAGAGAATTTGAACAAATGGAAATGCAGTTCTTCATTCGCCCCGGCACACAAAAAGAATGGTATGAACGCTGGAAAGAAACAAGAATGAACTGGCACCTTAGTCTCGGCATCTCAAAAGATAAATATCGATTCCATGATCATGTGAAACTGGCGCATTACGCCGATGCAGCATGTGATATTGAATATGAATTTCCGATCGGCTTCAAAGAGGTGGAAGGTATTCATTCAAGAACTGATTTTGATCTGAAAAATCACCAGGAATACAGCAAAAAGAAAATGCAGTATTTCGACAACGATATTGACCCTGCTACCGGTAAACCCTTCGGAAATTATATTCCTTATGTCATTGAGACTTCCATTGGTTTGGACCGGATGTTTTTGCTGGTGATGAGTGAAGCATATACTGAAGAAGACCTAAGCACTCCGGAAAAACAAGATAGCCGTGTAGTGTTGAAATTCCCTCCTTCATTAGCTCCTGTGAAATTGGCGGTATTGCCTTTGGTGAAAAAAGACGGTCTTCCGGAAATTGCCCGGACGATCATGGATGACTGCAAATCTTCTTTCCGTTGTTTCTATGAAGAAAAAGATACTATCGGGAAACGTTACAGGAGAATGGATGCTATCGGGACTCCATTTTGCGTCACAGTAGATCAGCAAACCAAAGAAGATAATACCGTTACTATTCGTCATCGTGATTCGATGCAGCAAGACAGGATCCCGATCAGCGATATAAAAAAGATCGTTCTGTCGGCAATAGGGTAAATATTTTTCTGCAAAGCATATTTCTTTCACTGTCTGCTGAAAATTCAGGTATGCTAACTGAGTTACTTCATCTTTCTTATTGACGGACGTCATATTCCTATAATGGTCATTCAGATTACTTTGAGTTGATTTTTTACCTCTAAAACTTCTGAAATGGGAACCCTTGTATCTCCTTCCGGCGAGTTGCAATCAACTCAACAAAATAAAAAAGCTTTTTCCATCATGGATGGAAATGAAGCAGCTTCTTACATTGCTTATAAAACCAGTGAGGTTTGTGCTATTTATCCGATCACTCCTTCTTCGCCAATGGGTGAGTGGGCCGATGAATGGAGCAGCAATGAAATAAAAAATATTTTCGGTGAAGTGCCAAAGATCATCGAGATGCAAAGTGAAGCCGGTGCTGCGGGAGCAATACATGGTGCCTTACAGGGTGGAGTGTTGGCTTCTACATTTACCAGTTCACAGGGTTTGTTATTGATGATTCCGAACATGTATAAGATCGCCGGTGAATTAACGCCGACGGTTTTTCATATTGCTGCAAGAACCATCGCCACACATGCTCTTTCCATTTTTGGCGACCAAAGTGATGTAATGGCAGCACGGTCCACCGGCTTTGCTCAATTATTCGGCAGCACTCCGCAGCAGGCGATGGACATGGCCCTGATCGCAACAGCCAGTGCTTTGAAATCACGAATTCCTTTTTTAAATATTTTCGATGGCTTCCGCACTTCGCATGAACTGAACCAGGTAGAAGTGATTCCCGATGAAGTGATCAAACAAATGATCGATGAAGAAGATGTGAATCGCCATCGTCAGCGTTCCCTGAATCCCGAACATCCTTTTGTCAGGGGTACTGCACAAAACCCCGATGTATTTTTTCAAAGCCGTGAAGCTGCAAATAAATATTATCTCCATACGCCGGAAATAGTGGAGATGATGATGAAAAAATTGGAAAAACTCACAGGACGTTCTTATGAATTATTTGAGTATTATGGACACCCACAGGCAGAACGCATCATCATTATAATGGGTTCCGGCGTAGGGCCGGTGCATGAAGTGACCGATTATCTCAATGCACAGGGAGAAAAGGTCGGGTATGTCAATGTGCATTTGTACCGCCCTTTTTCCATCAAACATTTTATGGAAGCAATACCTGTGACTGTAAGAAGTATTGCCGTGTTAGATCGTTGCAAAGAACCCGGTGCTATCGGCGAACCATTGTACATGGATGTGGTCAATGCATTGCACCATGGATGGAAATATAAAATGCCCGAAGTGATTGGTGGCCGTTATGGATTGGCATCAAAAGAATTCAATGCAGCCATGGCCGTTGCGGTATTTGATGAGTTGGCAAAGACCGATCCGAAAAACAATTTCACAATTGGTATTGAGGATGATGTTACTCACACCAGCCTGGAATACGACAGAAATTTTTCACTGGAAGATCAACACCTGTTCCGCGGATTATTTTATGGCCTCGGCTCTGACGGAACAGTAAGCGCAAATAAAAATACCATCAAGATCGTTGGAGAAGTAACGGATGATTTTGTACAGGGATATTTTGTGTACGACTCTAAAAAATCTGGTTCACTCACTGTTTCTCATTTACGTTTCAGCGATCATCCGATCCGCTCCACGTATCTTATTAATTCAGCCAACTTCATAGCCTGCCATCATTTCAATTTCCTGAAAAAATATGATGTGCTGAAAAATGCGGAAGAAGGCGCAGTCTTCCTGCTCAATTCTCCTTATTCCTTGGAAGAAACCTGGCAGCAACTGCCGAAAAAAGTACAGGAAGAGATCATTGAAAAGCATCTGAGATTTTATGTCATCAATGCGTCGCAGGTAGCAAGGGAAACAGGCATGGGATCCCGCATCAATTCCATTTTACAAACCTGCTTCTTTGCAATTTCCAACGTGCTGCCAAAAGAAGAAGCGATCCAGTACATCAAGAATGCGATCAGGAAAACCTATGGCAGAAAAGGAGATGAAGTGGTGCAGAAAAATTACCAGGCAGTGGATATGACATTGGACAACTTACATCAGGTAGATTATTCGCATTATACAACAGGCAATACAGAAATTGAAGCTCCTGTTTCCACCGAAGCGCCGGACTTTGTACAAAATGTTCTCGGTAAAATTATTTCCGGCCAAGGAGATGAGCTACCCGTGAGTGCATTTCCTGTTGATGGCACCTATCCATCCGGCACCACGCAATGGGAAAAAAGAAATATTGCAGAGCAGGTTCCTGTTTGGGATCCACAACTGTGTTCGCAATGCGGCAAATGTTATTTTGTTTGCCCACATGCAGCTATTCGGGTGAAAGTGTATGACAAAGATTTTTTATTCGATGCTCCGTCTTTCTTCAAACATGTTGATCCGATCGGAAAAGAATTTTTCAAAGACAAGGAGGCTTACACCTTGCAGGTGGCAGTGGAAGATTGCACAGGTTGCAAACTTTGTACAGAAGTTTGCCCGATAGAAAGTAAAGAGCAGCCTGGCCACAAAGCTATCGACATGGTGGATGTACTGCCTTTGAAAGAAACGGAGAAAAAAAATTGGGACTTCTTCCTCTCGCTTCCCGATATTGACCGCACAAGGGTAAATAAAGGAACAGTGAAAGGTTCACAATTGCTGGAACCACTCTTTGAATTCTCCGGTGCTTGCAGTGGTTGCGGGGAAACACCTTATCTGAAATTACTCACTCAATTGTTTGGTGATCGGATGATCGTGGCAAATGCAACGGGATGTTCTTCCATCTTCGGAGCTAATCTGCCTACTACACCGTGGGCTACTAATTACGAAGGCTTCGGTCCGGCATGGGCCAACTCTTTGTTCGAAGACAATGCAGAATTTGGTTTAGGTATCAAACTCGCCACTGATAAAAAAAGAGAAATGGCATTCCGGCTTTTGAAAGAATTGCGGGAAGAAGTGGGAACAGAATTGGCTGATGCAATTTTAAATAATAATGAAAGTACCGAAGCAGAGATCATTCAGCAGCGCAGAAATGTAAATGATCTGAAAAGAAGATTGAAAGATATCCGCAAAGAGAATTCATGGAGATTGTACCAGGTCGCTGGTTTCCTGGAAAAGAAATCGGTATGGATCGTGGGCGGAGATGGATGGGCTTATGATATTGGTTTCGGCGGACTGGATCATGTACTCAGCACCGGCGAGAATGTAAATATTCTCGTCATGGATACCGAAGTATATAGCAATACCGGCGGACAAAAATCCAAAGCATCGCCCTTAGGAGCCAGTGCAAAATTTGCTGTGAAAGGAAAGACCACAGGCAAAAAAGATCTCGCCATGCAAGCCATTGCACACGGAGGTGCATTTGTAGCACAGATCGCTATGGGAGCAAATGATGTGCATGCACTCAAAACAATTTTGGAAGCAGAAGCTTATCCCGGCCCTTCTATCATTATCGCTTACAGTCATTGCATCGCACATGGATATGATATGTGTCATGGTCTTGAGCAGCAAAACCTGGCAGTGAAAACAGGTTATTGGCCTTTGTTCCGGTATAATCCTACAAAAGAAAAAGGACAACGCTTTTCGCTTGATTGCAAACCACCATCAGTGGCATTGAATGAATTTTTATATCATGAAAACCGTTTTGCAACAATAAAAAACAATTTCCCGGAAAAAGCTACCGAATTTCTTGCATTGGAAAATGAGGATATACGCCGTCATTGGGAACGCATCGATGCACTAAAGGCCCTCTAATCATCATTACACTTAAAGGAAACCCCGGTACTATTACCGGGGTTATTTTTTAAACTTAATATCTTCTTCATGTACGGGTAATAACCTTCGTTTAACTTTCCTTAGAAAAAAATTTTGACTGACACGATCACTGCGGCACAGAATTTTCGGTGTAAATAAAAGTTGCTATGATCGAAAGTTTGAACGATAGAATGTTTGTATCAGTGAGGCCGATCAATCGGAATAAGTTTTCTGTTACAACAACTGTTCCTCCGGCACCGGAACCGGTCAAGCCGGAAATTGCCGGGAATAGAAATGAAGAAGAGAAAGAAGCTACGCTTCCTTTTGAAAAATGGACATTGCCACCGCAGCCGGAAGGATATATTCAATATCTTCCCTTTGATCCATTTTGAAGGAAGTATTTGATGTTGTTGCAGGACCTTTCTGAATATGATAATGCTTCATGGGGAAAAACTATATTTCAACTTTTGCTTTCGGATTTTTAGTAATGTGATCAGATTTTTTTGAAGTACACTAATGATCGTGGGATCAATGTTACTACAAAATTTTTTTTTGAAGACACAGGTAGCTTCAATAAAGTTTTAATAGTGGATCTTATTTCCTATTACGAATGGCCGTATTTTTGATAGTACATTATGATGCGGCGGATACTTTTCTTTGTTTTCTTCATTGGGATGTTGGATCCGGGTTTTGGCCAGTATCAATGGAAACTGGATAAAGACAAAGACGGCATCAAAGTGTATCTCTCAGATGTAGCCGGCACAAATTATAAAGCAGTACGGGTGCAATGTACTTTTCCCGGCACCTATCTCAAATTATTTTCTCTGCTCAGCAATGTGTCAAGAAATGTGGAATGGGTATATAATTCAAAAACAAGTTATTTACTGAAACAAAATAACCCGCTGGATTTTTGGTATTATTCAGAAACACACTTTCCCTGGCCGCTCAGTAATCGTGATGTGGTGATCCATATCCGCATGCAGACAGATAGCATGCCGAAATTTTTTACGAGCATTGGTACAGGCGAGCCCGATTTTATTGCTACAAAATCGGGTAAGGTGCGGATCCCTCATTATTATGCTTATTGGAAAGTGACGATGCCCACTGCAGAGACCATTCACATCGATTACATACTCGAAGCCGATCCCGGCGGTACCGTCCCCTCATGGTTGTCCAATGTATTTGTAGATAAAGGCCCGTATGAAACGTTTAGAAAACTGGGCGAGCTTTTACAAAAGTGAAATTATTTCAGCCTGTCAAACCTCGCTTGAAAAAACCTTAGATACTTTGGCTCATAAACCATTTTTAATCCTTTGATGCGTTTGCGGCGTTCATACACTCTCGCTGCCGATTCTGCAATTACATCCATATGTGCCTGCGTGTACACACGACGGGGAATAGTGAACCGAACCAACTCCAGTTTCGGATGATAATTTTCTCCATTAGATTTTCTTCCTGCTGAAACTATTCCACGTTCCATTGTTCTTACTCCCGAATCCAAATAGATCTCTGCAGCTAATGTTTGTGCCGGAAAATGATCCTGTGGAATATGGGGCAGAAATTTTTTTGCATCCACAAATATTCCATGTCCGCCGATAGGCTGTACGATCGGCACTCCATAATGCATCATTTGTTCGCCGAGATAGATCACTTGTCCTACACGGGCACGAATATGATCATCACTTACACTTTCATGAATACCGATAGCCATGGCTTCCATATCACGTCCTGCCAATCCGCCGTAGGTGTGCAAGCCTTCGTATATGACTACAAGATTTCTTGCTTCTTCAAAAACATCCCGATCATTTATGGCCAAAAATCCCCCGATATTCACTAATGCATCTTTCTTCGCACTCATAGTGGCACCGTCAGTCAATGAACAGATCTCTTTCACTATTGCTTTTACATGCTTGTGTTCATATCCTTTTTCCCGCTGCTGAATGAAATAAGCATTTTCCGCTACTCTTGTCATATCGTGAATGATGCGTATGCCGTGTTTTGTCGTCAAAGCTCTCAGGTCTTTTAAATTTTTCATACTGATCGGCTGGCC
>DASZXQ010000202.1:0-48757 GCA_035545755.1 Chitinophagaceae bacterium
TCTCCTTCATAATCGCTGGGATAACCGGCAGCGATCAAAGCCCCTACCTTTTTTTCTTCTTCTACTTTCCAGTTGATGAATTCAACGATCTCCGGATGATCGAGATCCAAGCAAACCATTTTTGCAGCACGACGTGTAGTGCCCCCGGATTTGATTGCTCCTGCAGCACGATCGCCAATTTTAAGAAAACTCATTAAACCGGAAGAAGTTCCGCCGCCGCTTAATTTTTCGCCTTCGCCACGCAAGTTGGAAAAATTAGTCCCTACTCCTGAGCCATATTTAAAAATTCTTGCTTCACGAACCCAAAGATCCATGATGCCACCATCATTTACCAGATCATCATTTACACTGAGAATAAAACAAGCATGCGGCTGAGGACGCTCATATGCCGAAGTAGATTTTTTCAACTCACCATCTGCGGGATCAACGTAATAATGACCCTGTGGTTTGCCTTTGATGCCATAACTTTCATACAAACCGGTGTTGAACCATTGCGGTGAATTGGGAACACACATTTGATTGAGTATGCTATAGACCAGTTCATCGTAGAATACCTGTGCATCTTTTTCGCTGGCGAAATAGCCATACTTCTGCCCCCACACTTTCCAGCAATTGGCTAAGCGATGTGCCACTTGTTTTGCTGATGTCTCACGACCCAGGCTCCCATCAGCCTGTGGTACTCCGGCTTTGCGGAAATATTTTTGGGCAAGAATGTCTGTCGCAATCTGGCTCCACTGTTTCGGTACCTCCACATTCTTCATTTCAAATACGGTCTCACCTGTGGGATTACGAATTATTGAAGTACGGTAGTCATATTCAAACATGTCGTACACATTCACGTCGTCCCGGGTAAAGCGACGGGAAAATTGCAAACCGCCACCGGCGGAAGCTTGCTTATTAATTGCCATAACTCTAAAGAATTTGTCGGGTTAAGTAATTGTTAACGCAGAAGACGAAAATATTTTTTAGTAATTGAAATTCAAACGCAGAGATATTCACATCTTGTGGATAAACATGCATTGATTGTCGGAAGTGCAGGACTGTTCTGAATCTGGCGATTTCTGCACAGTTAATAATTGAATTATTGCTAAATTTTTTTTGGAAAATCAATTTGACTATTGTAAAAAAATAATGCTTGTAAAAAAATCTTTTGAAATTCAAATCTGTCAAGGGTTTTTAAAAATTCTCCCTTGGAAAATGTTGATCGTACCGTAAATTTTAAAAAATAAATTCATTGAAAATCTGATACAGAAAAGGCTTTCATCAACCTTGAATCATAATATTTTTTTGTTTCGAGGTAAAATATTTTTTTTCGTGGCCAAAATTATGAATACAGAAAAATCAACGGAAAATCATCAATATAAAAAACGAAAACCACGAAAAGGGCTATATCCTGTAAGATTAAAAGGAAAATAGCAGTTGAAATGACAAAAAGTTTTTGCATTTTTGTATGACAACATTACCGGATGAAATCAGGAATGATCAAAGCATTGACCGAAAAGAAAAAAATGGGCAAAAAATCTTTTGCCGTTCTGATCGATCCTGACAAAGTCAATGCTCCTATCCTTGATGAGATAATCGAACTCTCTGTTGCTGCCAAAGTGGATTACCTTCTGGTAGGCGGCAGCCTTGTTATTTCCAATTACCTTGATGAATGTGTGCAACACATCAAACAAAATTGCGATCTGCCGGTAATTCTTTTTCCTGGTAGCCCTACACAAGTAAGCAAATATGCCGATGCGCTTTTATACTTATCGCTCATCTCGGGTCGTAATCCAGAATTGTTGATAGGACAACATGTAGTATCTGCTCCATTTGTAAAACAAAGCGGTTTAGAAATAATGCCAACCGGGTACATTGTGATTGACGGTGGAGCTCCTACTACTGTTTCGTATATCAGCAATGCTTCACCGATACCGGCCGACAAAAATGAAATTGCCATGTGCACGGCTATGGCAGGAGAAATGCTTGGCATGAAATTAATTTACATGGATGCGGGCAGTGGAGCCAAGCGGCCCATTACTGAAAGCATGATAAAATTAGTTGCCGATAATATCGAAGTTCCACTCATTGTTGGCGGCGGCATCATCCATCCTGAAAAAGCGTATCTCAATTGCAAAGCCGGCGCTGATGTGATTGTTGTCGGTAATGCGATTGAAAAAGATGCTTCGTTAATTAAAGAGATGAGTGATGCAATTCACTCAATCCCTATAAAAGCTTAGCGAAGATCCTCCACTTTCACTCTACTCGGGGTTTCTTTTCCAGCTACAATCCCTCTCGAACTCAAAGCCACAGCTTTAATGATCATGGCCATATTATCCATGTCCAAAGTGCTGATCTCATCTGATACTTTGTGGTAATTGGGTTCATTATCCATTTTAGAAGTAGAAATCGTGTGGGCCGGTACCCCTAATCTTGCCAATGTTGCATTGTCAGAGCGATAAAATAAATTTTGTGTGGTATATGGATCGGGATAAAAAGTAAAACCGGTTCCTTCGAGATTCTTTTGAAGAATAGCACCCATGTCTGTTTTATCGTAACCAGTGATGTAAGCAGAATTCTTTCCCCATTTTGATTCCGTGCCGATCATTTCAATATTGAACATCGCCATTACTTTATCCGGCTCAAATTGTTTTGAAAAATATTGCGAACCGTATTCACCCACTTCTTCTGCCGTGAAAGCGGCAAATACGATCGTCCTTTCATTATTATTGAGTTGCTTGAAATATTTTGCCAGCATGATCACTGCCGTAGTTCCTGCAGCATCGTCATTGGCGCCATTGTAAATAGAATCTCCATTTACCGGTTTGCCCACTCCCAGATGATCATAATGCCCGGAGAAAATAACATATTCACCTTTCTTCGATTTGCCAGGTAATACTCCTACAATATTTGCCAGTTTCTGTTCAGTGATCTCCAGTTTTGCTTCAATGGAAAAATTCTTTGGAACGCTATTTGTCAACAGGAAAATAACACTCTTATCTGTTTTGAATGCCGCTCTTCTTCCTGAAGATAATCTTGAAAAATTCGATGCAAAACTTGAATCCACCAACACCACAACATTTTTTCCGGATTGAAGAAACCCAAAAGCTTCCCGTAAAAAATTACCACCGGGTTTTATCATCTCCATTTCATAACCTGATGTTTGATCAACTTTCAGGTCGGTTTGACTGCTGTTAATAGCAATATTTTTGGGATCCAACACAACGCCATCCAAAACGGCACTGGCACTGATAACCTGTGAACGAACCATAGAAAATTCCTGGCGATAGCTGCCGCTGTTATTCCATGTTTGCAGCCCGATCTTTTTAAATTCCCCTGAAATAAAATCCGCCGCCCTTTCAATGTCCGGAGTAAAGGCTCTTCTGCCACGCATATCATCCGAAGACAATACTTTTTCTATTCTTTCTACTTCTTTTGCGTTGATGATCTCATCAATATTCTGTGCGTAAACAAAAAAGGTTGTTACAACAAACAACCCGGCTAACAAAGATTTTTTCATGTATAGATTTTCAATTTGCAATATTAAATATCAAAGGCTCATCATCTCTTTAAACTTCACCGTTTGCCTCCTGCTGACCTCAATCTTTTCTCCGCCTTTTAATTCGAGCAACAGTCCGCCGTTGAAATAAGGCTCTATCTTTTCGATCATGCGCAGGTTCACAATATGCTTCCGGTTAGCACGGAAAAACGTTTTCTCATCAAGTCGTTCTTCCAATGCGTTCAGTGATTTTAAGATAAGTGGTTTATTGGGCCCAAAGAAAACTTTAGCATAGTTGCCGACACTTTCAAACAAACGGATCTCGCTGAGTTTGACAAACCAGCACCGTTCGCCATCTTTTACAAATACCTGGTCGTTGTCAGTAAGAATACTGTTATTGATATTTTCAGTAGCTGGCCTGTTTTCTTTTGATTCTGAAAAATGTAATTTTTGTATGGCGTCTGCCAGTCTTTTCGGTTCTACAGGCTTCAACAAATAATCAAGAGCATTTACTTCAAATGCCTTCAATGCAAATTCATCATAAGCGGTGGTGAAAATGACCTGCGGAGTTCTTTCCAATTCAGATAACATATCAAATCCCGATTTTCCGGGCATTTGTATATCCAGGAAGATCAAATCGGGCCGAAGGCTTTCAATCTTAGAAATACCTTCATCCGCATTAGCAGCTTCATCTATTACTTCTATCTCCGGAAAATCCTGCAACAACTTTTTCAATTCTGCCCGGGCTAAACGTTCATCATCAATAATGATTGCTCTCATGTGATTACCTTTAATTTGAGTCTACGGGTAGTAAGAGTTTTGCTTCCACCAAAGATGGTTCAATTTGTTTTATTTCAAATTTTGCCTTATCGCCATACAATAAATTAAGCCGGTTCGTAGTGCTGGATAATCCAAAGCCTTCTCCGTTTGCCATTCCATTCAACTGCCCGGTATTCTGCACGGCCAATTCAAGGAATTTGCCCTTGAAATCGGAACTGATCCGAACTATTCCACCGCTGATCTGCTTGCTGATCCCATGTTTTATGGCATTTTCAGCCAGAGTTTGCAACATCATTGGCGGCACTTGCTGATCCAATGTGTCATCATCAATATTGTATTCGATTTTCAACCGGTCTTCAAATCGCATATTTTCAAGAGCAAGATAATCTTTTACAATGTTAAGCTCTTTTTCCAAAGTCACCGTTTCTGATTTATCGGCTTGCATGCTGCTGCGAAGGATATTGCTCAACTCTGTAACTGCCTCCCTGGCTCTTTGCGGATTTTCAACCACCAATGCCCTGATGCTATTTAAAGAATTAAAAATAAAATGAGGGTTAATATGTGATTTGATGGTTTTTAATTCCAGTTCTTTGATCAGAGTTTCCAATTGCAGCGTATCCATCTGTTGTTTCCTGCTTTTTTCTATGAAATGATAGAAATAGTAGATCAATACCCATGGCAAAATAAAAAGGCCGTTGTCAACAGTAGATCCCATTAATTTATTGATAAAACTCAGCTTGTGGCTGCCGGAAGTATCCAATCCTAAAAAATCAACTTCTGTAAGAATAATGGCACTATAGATCATTGAAGTGACCACCATGGCAATGATGAGTTTGGGGATCACTTTTTCAATTGATTGCAGCAGCCATCCCCGCCATTTTATAAAGATCCGCAGGATGTGAGTGGTTAATATTCCGGTTGTGAATACAATGGCTATTCTTGCCAAAAGAGTACCGGTAGAAATTTCTGCCTGGTAAACGTGGGCAAAGAACAGCATTGCCAGGCCAACCAGGCCCCAACCACAAACCTGAAGTAACCAGTAAAGCTTGTTCGTGTTACTCATAAAGTGCAAAATTAGTCAATCCTGCCTCGGGCAAGTTCCGTAAATATACCAGTGGACGATAACTTTTACAAATGGGAGATTTTTTGATATTCCACATAAAAGGCTTAATTAAGATCAATTTGGTTGCTCAAAATTTGTTAAACTATCGCTAGCAGCAAGCTGGCGGGAAAATATTATTTTTACATATCAAACAAAATGCATGGAAATTACTCCGGGACCTCTTTTAAAAACAATTGACTCACCAGCCGACCTTAAAAAATTACCCAGGGAAAAATTACACCAGGTTTGTGACGAGTTGCGCCAATACATTATAGACGTGGTTAGCGTGCATGGAGGTCATTTCGGCGCCAGCCTTGGAGTGGTGGAATTGACAACTGCCCTTCATTACGTTTATAATTCACCATATGACCAGTTGGTTTGGGATGTAGGCCACCAGGCTTATGGACATAAAATTCTTACCGGCCGCAGGGATAATTTTATTACCAACAGAAAATATAAAGGAATAAGCGGTTTTCCCAAAAGAAGCGAAAGTGAATATGATGCATTTGGAGTGGGCCATTCATCCACTTCCATTTCTGCAGCATTGGGAATGGCAATGGCAGCAAAATACAAAGGTGAAACTGATAGAAAAGTTGTAGCAATTATCGGCGATGGCGCCATGACAGCCGGGCTTGCTTTTGAAGGAATGAATCATGCTGGCGTATCGGACACTGATCTGCTGATCATTTTGAATGATAACCGCATGGGTATTGATCCCAATGTTGGTGCTTTGAAAGAATACCTGACCGATATCACAACTTCCCCGACTTACAATAAAGTAAAAGACGATGTATGGAAATTGCTGGGCAAATTGCCGGTAGGAAAACATTTCACCCGTGCCATGGCGCATAAGTTGGTTGAAGGAATGAAAGGCATGGTGAGCAGCAGCGCCAATTTATTTGAGGCCCTAAAACTTCGGTATTTCGGACCAATAGACGGTCATAATGTTGCCAAACTGGTGGATACGTTAAAAGACCTTCGGGAGATACCCGGACCTAAGATCCTACACATAATTACTACCAAAGGAAAAGGATATGCGCTGGCGGAAAAAGATCAGACCAAGTGGCATGCACCAGGACAATTTGATAAAATGACCGGCGAAATTCATAAAAAGAAATATGATCTTCCGCAGCCACCCAAATACCAGGATGTTTTTGGCCATACCATCATTGAATTAGCAGAAAAAAATGAAAAAATATTTGGCATCACTCCTGCCATGCCCTCAGGTTGTTCTTTAAAATTTATGATGGAAAAAATGCCGAACCGGGCTTTTGATGTCGGCATTGCAGAACAACATGCAGTTACGCTGAGCGCAGGAATGGCCACACAGGGCATGAAAGTTTTCTGCAACATCTA
This sequence comes from Chitinophagaceae bacterium, assembly GCA_035545755.1. Lineage (GTDB taxonomy): Bacteria > Bacteroidota > Bacteroidia > Chitinophagales > Chitinophagaceae > UTBCD1. Next base: position 6,720 of record DASZXQ010000202.1, read on the forward strand.
TTCTTCTTTTATGCAGCGGGCTTACGACCAGGTAATCCATGATGTAGCCATTCAAAATCTGCCGGTGATCTTATGCCTGGATCGTGCCGGGTTGGTAGGTGATGACGGACCAACACATCACGGCGCTTATGATATTGCTTATATGCGCTGTATTCCCAACATGATCGTCAGTGCACCAATGAATGAAAGTGAACTAAGAAACCTCATGTACACGGCTCAATTGGAATCCACCAAAAATCCTTTCGTGATCCGCTATCCGAGAGGAGAAGGCGTGATGCCCGAATGGAGAACAGAAATGAAAGAGATCAAAATCGGATCTGGCAGGAAATTAAAAGACGGCGATGATATTGCTATTCTTTCTTTCGGTCATCCTGGAAATTTTGCTGCTGCTGCTATTCGGGATCTGAAAAATGATGGCCTGAATCCGGCGCATTACGATATCAGATTTGTCAAGCCAATCGATGAAGAATTGCTGCACGAGGTCTTCAATAAATTCAATAAGATAATCACTGTGGAAGACGGAACTGTAAAAGGTGGTTTTGGTTCGGCGATCTTAGAATTCATGAATGATAATAATTACAATGCTGAAATCAAAATATTGGGTATACCAGACAAAATTATTGAACATGGAACTCCCAAAGAATTGCATCACGAATGTCATTACGATTCAGAGGCAATTAAAACAGCAGTACTCGAAATGATGAAGGGAAAAATTGCTGTTTCTGCATCTATAGCAGGTTAAGATATTTCTGATTAAATTTAAGTATGCAACGAAATCGCTTTTTTCTTGCATGCTTTATTTTTATTTGTGCGCAAGTTTATGCACAACGATATCCTTTTACCTATTATTCTCCGAAAGACGGCCTTATTAACAGCCGGGTAAGAAGCATAAAACAGGACAGCAAGGGCTATATGTATTTTATTACTCTCGGTGGCCTTAGTATTTATGATGGAGCCCGGTTCGTAAATTATTCCACACAAAACGGATTGGCGAATGAACTGGTAAATGATGTAGTAGAAATTGCTCCTGATTCGCTATTGATCGCCACCAACGCTCCTGCATTGAACACGCTGGTAAAAGGTAAGATAGGTACATTTAAAACTGCCGATAACTTTTGTCCCGTTATCAATCGCTTTTTTAAAAGCAAAAACGGGAATTGGTATGTAGCAGCCGACCAGGGTTTATTTTTATTTTCTTACAACCGTTTCATCAAAATCCCGCTTTTCAATGAAAAAGGCACTGAAATCGGCGCTTATGTTGACCGGGTCTCCGAATGGGAAAACTTTCTGTTGTTGACTTCATGGAATGCCGGCCTGAAAGAAAAACTCATCATTTATGATACGATAAAACGAAAAGTAGCCGCAATAGATACAAACCGGGTTGTAAATTCAACTGCCGTAGACTCACAAGGCCAAATATGGGCAACAACTAATGATGGTATTTGGGAAATTGATACTACATCTTTAAAAAATGGAATGATCCGTTTTATCAGGCTTGCCTCAAATTACCAGATCATATCAAAACTGAAACAATCATTTGCATTATTTGATGATGACAATAATAAATGGTTTTTTGACAAAGAAAGTATATTCAGGATCACATCACAGGGAGAATATCAAACCATCTCATCGAAACAGGGCCTTAATGCCACCAATTTTACTGACCTATTTGTAGACCGGGAAGGCATCGCCTGGATCGCAACAGACGGCAACGGGATTGTTAAAATGACCAATTCCGGCGTAGAATTATTAAACACCTTGAATGAAAACCCGGCCGCTATCAGTTCCATCTTCCAGCAAGGAGACAGCACCTGGCTCTTTAACAATTTTAACAACAGTATATACCGTATTTGCAAAAATTCAATGTCAATTTTTCCGCTTTCACTGAATCAATTGAACATAGAAAATATTTATAGTAACAATGATAAACTATACCTGGTCAATCAAAGCAAAATCATTCGCATCTCTGAGAAGAATAATGCTAATTCTTATAAGCATCCACAAACAATTTTTTCAGAAGAAAACTCTGCATTAGGTAATGGCGTTATTGATCCTTACGGAAATATCATTAATGAGGTCACCCGGAATAGCATATCATTTTACATATACGTGATTGCTGATAAAAAGATCCTGCTCAAGTACCCGACCGGGTCCATTGCTGATCAGATGACGATTGATCGAGAGGGACGATTATGGCTGATCACACGCAACGACCAGTTAGTGGTCTTTACGCTACACCCTGAAGACCCTGCTCATTATCTTCAGTTGCTGAAAGACTACTCTAAAAAATTGCCGGACTTATCGCCACGGTCCGTCATGATTGACAATAAAAGTAATGTATGGATCGGTACGAGATATCATGGTATTTATTATATAAGCTTCAACGATCTCCGGCTTGATTCCATCAAACAATTCACTACCAAAGATGGACTGACTGATAATTTTATTTATTTCCTCGCCTGTGATAGCGCTAATAATATCTGGGTTGGTACACAGACAGGCATTGACAAACTATTTTTTAAAAATGGCCATTACATTATCGGTAATGTGAGCAAGAACAATAATTTTTTTCAATCCATACACAAAATAGTCGTAAGTAAAGACAATACGGTGTGGGCATTATCAAATGAAGGCACAGTGCTAAAAATTTCAGCTGGAACATCAAAGAGATCGGGCATTACACCACAGCTTTTTTTTACTAATATAAAAGTTGACGATAGCTCTTATCAAATAGCCTCCAATAAATTCTCTTTCGATCAAAATAATTTTTCTTTTAGTGTAGCTGCACCTTCATTTATAGATGAAAAATCGATCCGGTATAGCTTTGTGTTTGAAGGGCGCGGAGATAACAACTGGAGTGAACCCTCTAATCAATCTACATTTAACTTCATCAACCTCTCTCCCGCACATTATACACTAAAAGTAAAATGTGATTTCCCTGAAGAAATGTATCCATCACAAACGATCAGTTATTCATTTACTGTTGAGCCGCCCTGGTGGCAAACCTGGTGGTTCAGGCTTGTGGTAGGTTTATTTATTGTTGGACTCCTTATCGCTGCAGTTCGCTTTTACTACAAAAGAAAATTAGAAAAAGCAAAAGCTGTACTCGAAAAACAGCAAGCCATTGAAAAGGAAAGGACAAGAATTGCCACGGATATGCACGATGATCTTGGAGCCGGGTTATCAAGAATAAAATTTTTAAGTGAAACGATTGGAATTAAAAAACAAAAAGACGAACCCATTGAAGAAGACATTAGCAAGATCAGGGATTATTCGCATGAAATGATCGAAAATATGGGTGAGATCGTTTGGGCTTTGAATGAAAAAAATGATTCACTGAGTGATCTTCTCTCCTATACACGGTCATACGCTGTTGAATATTTATCACAAAACGGGATCAGTTCAACCGTTGAAGCTCCGGATCATTTTTCCCAGGATTTTGTCAGCGGAGAATTCAGGCGGAATATTTTTCTAACGGTAAAAGAGGCATTGCATAATATTGTGAAGCATTCACAGGCTAATCATGTTGCAGTAAAAATAATTTCTGGCAAACAGCTGGAAATTTATATTCGGGATGACGGGATCGGATTCGACAAAAAAAATATCCGGCCTTTCAGCAATGGTTTGTTCAATATGGAAAAAAGAATAAAGGAGCTCGGTGGAATCTTGACCATTACCAGTGATAAAGGAACGACAGTACATATAATCGCTCCTTTGAAGACCTAACTTTTGTTCTATTGTTAAGCTGATCTCAAAAAAATACTTTCGTTTCACATGAGCATAACACTTATAATTGTTGAAGACCTGGAGGAAGTAAGAGACGGGCTTAAGAATTTTATTAGCCTCAGCAGCGATTTTACAGTTTTGGATACATATAAAACGGCTGAAGAAGCATTGGTCGGGATCCCACAGTTAAAACCAGATATTGTGATCATGGATATTAATCTGCCCGGAATGAGCGGTATTGAATGCATTCGCCATATAAAAAATAAAATCCCATCCACTCAGTTCATGATGTTCACTGTTTACGAAAATGATGAAAAGGTTTTTGATGCATTAAAAGCCGGAGCATCAGGTTATTTATTAAAAAATACAGGGTTGGTGCAGCTTATAGAAGCCCTGAAAGAATTATACAATGGCGGTTCCCCAATGAGCGCCAATATTGCACGTAAGTTAGTTACCGTTTTCAGGGAACAAAACAAAACCGAAAATATTGAGACGCTTAGCCCACGGGAAAACGAAATACTTCAATTGCTTTCCAAAGGTTTGCTCTATAAAGAGATCGCAGATCAACTTCATATATCTACTGCCACGGTTCGTCAGCATATTCATAAGATCTATGAAAAGTTACATGTACAAAACAGGACTGAAGCCATAAACAAAGCATTTGGCAAAAGCTGATCGCTGCCAATAACTTTTGTTCTATTGCCTTGCGTGATAGCAGGATTTACCTTCATTTTCGTGAAACAGTTCGCAGGTTTATTTTATTTTGTTATTTCATGCCTTCTGATGTCCGCACAAGATAATCGGCCATTCAACTCATTTTATTTTCCCACCGGTCTCGTTATTGATAGCAAAGATAATCTGTACTACTGCGGTATGAATAATAAGATCATTAAAATCACACCTGAGGGTATCGCTTATGACTTTGCAGGTAATCCAAATTCCCATGTTGGCCATAAAGATGGAAAAGGAACTTTAGCAAAGTTTGATACTCCCAAATACATGGCTATTGACACAAGAGACACGATTTATGTAACTGAGGCTGGCACTGGTGCTATACGTAAGGTGGCTCCGGATGGAACAGTAACAACCTTTGCCGGGAATAAAGGCCATATTATTAAAGACGGTCCGCTATCAATAGCAGCTTTTCGAAGTCCTGAATTCATTACGATCGATAAAAAGAAAAATATTTATGTAACTGACAAAGGAATTGATGAAAAGCAGAATGAATATTTTGTAATCAGGAAAATATCACCGCAAGGGGAAGTAACCACTCTAACAGACCATAACGGTCAGTCAATGCATTCTGATTTCTGCGGATTGGTGTGCGATGACCTGGGAAATATCATTGTTTGTGATCAGGGAAGTCGCTGCATAAAGAAAATCACAACGGATGGTTCTGTAACGGTTTTAGCGGGGCAATGTGGAAAAAGATTTTACAATCCTGTTTATAAAGAAGGCGACATTAAAACTGCTGAGTTAATGACGCCATTGGACATCGTCTTCAATAAAAACGGCGAGCTCTATTTTTCAGATCTGCGCTTGCATAGGATCATAAAAATTGCTAATGAAAAAGTAACAACCGTCGCCGGTAATAGTGCTATTGATATGCAACACTCCAATATTATGGGGTACGCCGAAGCAGGTTACCAAGACGGGATTGCTAAAAAAGCATTATTCAATTTTCCACAGTCAATAGCTTTTGACAGTAAGGGTAACCTATTTATAGTAGACCAGGGAAATCAATGTATCAGAAAACTTTCGCCTGAAGGAATGGTAACTACGTTCTACAAATAAATCAAACGCATGAAACAACTCATAATCTTGATACTGATCTTTTCAAATATTTGCGTATTAGCGCAAGATGATTCGCTGCAAGTAGTATTGGCGCCGACTCTTACAGCTATCGGGAAACCAGCTGGAGAAAAAATTAGTCAGAAGATCGACAAAGATGGGGGCAAACTTATTACTACAGATGGTCGTATGGAATTGATCATACCGCAAGATGCGATAGGGAAAAAAACAACTATTAGCATTCAACCGGTAACAAATGAACTTTCTGGAAGCGGGATCGCATACGAACTGGAGCCTTCCGGGATCAGTTTTCAAAAACCGTTACAAATAATATTTCACTATTCATCAAAAGAAGAAGCGCCAATAGCAGAGTTGAGAAACATTGCCTGGCAGGATGATAAGGGCCAATGGAATGCTTTAGATAGTTCTGTTGTTGATACGATAACAAGAACCGTTACCGGGAACATCACACATTTCAGCACCTGGGTGTTTTTTGATTATTTTAATCTTTCACCCACTTCGGCTAGGGTAAAAGTTGGTCATAAGCTTGGACTCCAAATCAAATGTACTTACCCGGGAGGGCTTTCTGCCAATTTTATAAGAGAAATGCTCAATAAAATGAGATTCACTACTTATGTCAATGGAATCCATGGTGGAAATGCGGCAGTGGGAACAATTTCAACAGTTCAGGGAGGTCACGATTTCTGGGTTCTTAATTATACTGCTCCGGCTTCAGTGCCTGACAATAATCCGGTTGCTGTGTCGGCCGAGGCTTCTAACATTACTTTCAATCTCAGAACATATTCCAAACTGAAATTGGTCAGCAATGTTACCGTTTATGATGATTCGTATGACATAAAAGTAATTGGGCACAATACTGAAAGTGTTTTACAGTGTACTATTTCAAGCATTGATTCTTCTACTTGCATTTTACAATTAAATGGCAATCGAAGCAAATTACTGGAGATAGAAAATATGGATTTTAAAATAAAAATTATGAGCTGTCCCTGTAATCTAAGAGAATTAAACCCCGGTTCCAGTACCGGGCCAGTAAATATTATCGGGGCATCGAAAATAGATATTGCGCCTGCCAATCCACCACAAAAGCCTTATAGGCTTATAACAGTTTATTTTATCCGAAACACGGGTGTTATACCGGGTATGGCGATTGATCCTTGTATGGGTCACCCGGGTCTTACTTTGCCGGCAATGGCGCTTCCCGCTGTGCCCTTCGTTTTACAATTTGAAGATGACAAAAAAGAACACCTTGTAAAAGGAGGTGATGAAAAGAACGGATTTGAAGTCAGGGTAACCCCAATCCAGGAAGACCAGTAAATCCGCCAGGTAACTTTTGTTCTATTGTTATAAAAAAAGTAAGCCGCTAAGTTTATAATTGAAAATTTAGGCAATGAATAAAAAATTATTTGCAGCCTGTTTATTCCTGGTAACTATATTTTGCTTACACCAAAAGTCATCGGCACAAACAACAGTTGTCAAAAAAGGGCCAAAATATGATACTATAATTCGCAAGCATGTTACCAAACCTGCTGTGAAACCCATACCTAAAACTACTACTCCGTCTCCCAAACCGCCGGATACTACGAAAGTAGTAGTGATACCCACTCCCGAATTTATTAACCAGCCCTATTACTACGATAAAGACAATAATAAACTGATCAAACTGGAAAATGCTTCGGCGCAAATGCTGACCAAAAAGAAAACATTAGGGTTAAAAGGCGCTAAGCAATCGCTCACCATGGACGCAACATCATCAAAAATTCGTTTTACAGCAAAAAAAGATATTGTATTCATGATCAAAACAAGTGGTGATGTGATTGATCTCACTTCTTATATCAAGTTGTATCAATTCGTTCCTTCGGACCAGAAAAGGGAGGTTACCATCAATTCAAAAGAAGGGCTATTAACAGATAAAGAAGAATCCAAAGGCAAACTGATCAGCTTTAGTGTAAAAAAGATTTCAACAGATAATTACCTGATCCAATTGGCTGATCAATTAGATGCGGGTGAGTATGGTTTTGTATGGGTAAAAAATATGGATCTGAAAGAATTCACTGTTTTTGCATTTGGGATTGATTGGAAAAGCAGTAATTGATCCGTACCCTAACTTTTGTTCTATTGCTCAATCCTATTCATATTACGAACTTTCTAAAAAATTTATTATGAAAAAAGCTTACCTGTTCATAGCTGCTTTGCTCCCGCTATTTGCATTTGCACAACTGGGCATTGGTTTGAAAGCAGGATTGAACTTTGCCAACGTTACCAACGCTTCAAGCATCAACAACAGTAGCCGCTCCGGCTTTATGGCGGGATTGTTTTTGGCGCCACAATCAAAAAGCATTATAAGCTCACGCACCGAAATTGATTATTCGAGACAAGGATATGATTTTAAAACCGGTTCCAACACAGGTACTGTAAACCTTGATTATATTATTATTCCTCAGCTTATGGGCATTAATATCACCAAATTTGTACAGTTACAGTTTGGAGCACAAATGGCTTTTCTCCTCAATGCAAAAGCAGACACTACTACTAATACGGGAATGTCAAATCCTTATTCGGGCATTATGAGCTATTACAACAAATTTGATTATGGCTTTGCAGTTGGCGGCGAAATTCATCCTGTATCAGGCTTGTTGATTGGTGCCCGTTATAATATCAGTCTTGGAAAATTATATAATACCTCAGCAACAGGTCAACTTCCCACATTCGACAAAAGTGATTTAAAAAATAATGTTGTCCAGATTTTTGCCGGATGGATATTCGGTGGCAAATCAAAAAAGAAATAGTTATGAAAAAAATATTTTTTCTTTTTGCAATGATGTTTAGTGCGTATATGATCTCTGCACAAACTTACCCTGATCCAGAGTTTGCAAATGAAATCTATTTATTAAAAAAAGACAACCCCTATTCGTTGGTTCGTCTTGAAAAGGGTGCTTCCAAAATGGAGACAAAAACGAATATGATCAGCGGGTCAGAACAAGGTTACTCATTGGATGGAACTAAATCCGATGTTAGAATCCAGGGAGGAAGTAATCTTTCTTTCATTTTTTCAACTGGGTCTTCATCGTCGTCTTCAAACAGCAAATCGGATTCCGCGATGAAGGCTAATGGTATTGATCCAAATATGATGAACTTCGGAGGCATGATGGATCCCACTAACAACATTACACTTTATAAAATGGACATTTCTAAGGGAGAACGAAAAATTTATATGATGAAAACCGGTGGTGCGCTACCATTCAGCAATCATAAAAATCAAAGTAGTGATAAATACACATTCAGCCTGAAAAAGATCAGGGATGGATATTGGGAATTAGTGATCGATAAAACATTGCCAAAAGGCGAGTATGCTTTCACCATGATGGCTATGGGCATGCAGGCAATGAATGGAGGTATGACTCTTTTCACTTTCGGAATAGATTAATTTCAAAAAAAATCGGACACAAGAAACATATATATTCTTATGTCCGAATTCCTTAAATGTAGGTTTTAAGCAAGGCTTGATTCCATAGTAATGGTAGTGTTCAGCGATTTGCTGATCGGGCAATTAGCTTTTGCGTCAGCTGCACACTCAGCAAATTTTTCCGCCGAAATACCCGGTACCGATGCTTTTACTTCCAAATGGCTTTCTGTAATTGCGCCATTTTCCAGGGTGACAGTACATCTTGTTTCAATATTGGCAGGGGTAAAACCTGCAGCGCCTAATACAAAACTCAATTTCATGGAATAACATCCCGCATGAGCGGCTGCTACCAATTCTTCAGGATTGGTGTAGGTGCCATCTTCAAAACGGCTCCTGTAATCATAAGCAGTATTGTTTAAAACTTTTGCTTGCGTGGTGAGTGTTCCATTGCCTTCTTTTCCGGAACCTTTCCAATTTGCTGTTGCTGTTCTTTTCATAAAATAAATATTATTTATGGTTGATTAATTTCTTCCAGTTCTGCCAGCCTGTCTTCCGGCTTGTTGTATTCGATGATAAAATTATTCGTACCCGTTCCAATAAGTATTTTTAAAAATTTTTGTTGCACCAGTTCCAGCAGTGACAAAAACAAAAAAATAGCATGCACACGGTTTTCGCATCGATCAAATATTTCATGAAACGCCACTGATTTGTGTTGTTGTGCCAGAGAAAGCATCTGGTCACGGCTTTCTTCAATGGTATAATTGTACTGAACTACAGTATGAACGGGTTTATTAAAACGATCTGAATATTTCTGCATGGCTTTCTCAAAGGCACGCATCAGTTTGAACATAGTGATGGTTTGTATCTCAGTTCCTTCACCCGAAGCCTCCCCTATTTCAGATAATTCCTTTTGGATATTACCCCTTTTTACCAGCAGCATCCGCTGAGCTTCCATTTCTGCCATTTGTGCAGATGCTTCTTTGAATTTTTTATACTCCAGTATCTTATTTACCAATTCCTGCCTGGGGTCAATTTCATTGCCCATCTCATCCAGCTCTTTCCGTGGTAAAAGCATCTTGGCTTTGATGCGCATCAGTGTGGAAATAAACAAAATAAATTCACTGGATAATTCAATATTTAATGATTCCTGCTCATGAATGTATTTCAAAAAATCATTGATGATCTTTGTAATGGGAATATTATAAATATCCAGTTCGTCTCTTTCAATAAAGAACAGCAGCAGATCAAACGGGCCTTCAAACTGCGGAAGCTTTATCTGGTAATTTGATGTATTCACTAAATCTTATTTTATTCAATCTATTCTATTTTACCAATAGATCATGGCCTGCAAAGCTAAGGATTGTGAGTCAATACCTCAGCGTTGAATCGATAATTGAAACAACAAAAATTGTTGTTTATCCACATTTTTTTATTAAAATTTAACCGCAAGGCCGATACCCATCAGCTCTTTCAATTGAAGTGTGGGACCGCCAATGCTACCATCGCTCTTGACGGTTTTAATATCATTATCATAAATCATGTCTACATTCAAATTCATCGTGATCACTTTGGTCACTTTAACCAGTAACATATTTGTCCAGTAAATGTCTATATCCTGAGGATCATGCTGATAATTTGAAAACAGGTCCAACCTTCCCTGAAAACTTGCACTTTTACTGAGATCAGCTTTATAAGTTGCTGAAGCAAATGCACCAACTTCTACTTTCGACTTTTTTCCCGGATCTACGCCGTATGCACCCGCTGCTGACAGACTATCATTGTTGACTATTACCCATCTTGCAGTAACCGGTGAAAGGAACAATGAAAAATTATTTGAAGGCTGGTAGGTAATGCCAGGAGATAGCAAAATATAAGCAGGGGCAAAAAAATCAGATGTGAGTATTTTAGAATTGTTATCCGGGTAAGAAAAACCTTTGGTGAATTGGCTACGCAAATTAAAAAGAGCACTTAAATACCATTGCTTATGCAAAGCATATCCATATTTCGATAGCAGGTCGATCCTGTCATCGGATTTTCGGCTACCCAGGCTCGTCGTATTCACAAATCCATATGCCATTTCAAGTGTATTATCCCATTGATGTTTTCCTTTCTTGTAATACGCATGAAGATCCAGCAGCGATGCAATTGAAAGAGACGATCTATCGCCACCTGCCGCCCAATCTTTCAATGCTCCCTGGTTAAGATTCAGATTAAAAAGTCCTCCCGTTTTCCAGACTTTTGGAATAGTATCAGCAGCGTCTTTATTGATCGTTTTATTTGCATCCGTTTGTAGCTGCTTTACTGTTTGGTCTTGTGCAAATAATACCTGGCTGCTCATTAGAAGTATTGTCAAAAAACATACACTAATTTTCATATAAAAAGTTTTAAAAAAATAATAAAGGCAGGAATAGCAAAAACCATTCCTGCCTTAAATCCTGTGGAGAAAATTATTTTTTCAACGCATCTCTTATTTCCATTAATAACTTATCTGTGGAAGAAGGGCCGGCGGGCGGTGGAGCTTCTTGTTTCTTTTTCATCGCATTCATTGCCTTCACCAGCATGAATAGGAAGAATGCGATCAGCAGGAAATTAATGACTGCCTGAATGAACGCCCCATATTGAATTTTGACTCCATTCACTTCCGCCGACAACGATTCGAAACTTTTTCCGACGAAAGTGCCAATGATCGGCATCAGGATCTTGTCTGTTAAAGCTGAGACAATAGCGCCGAAAGCGCCTCCCATAATTACAGCTATTGCGAGATCCATTACATTGCCCTTGGTGGCAAATTCTTTAAATTCCTTAAGCATTCCCATATAATTTAGATTTTGGTGATACTAAATATACGTTTTTAATTTTACTCACTTCTTAATGCCGGGATATTGCATATCCAGGCTTTTCAGCAGATCATAAAGCTTTTTGGCAATTATATATTCTTTGTACCAATTTTGATCTGATGGCACGATGGTCCAGGAAACTTTGTTGCAATTCTCAAAGCAATCCTCATACACTTTCATATAATCATCCCACAATTTGGCTTCTTTGAAATCCTGTTGATTGTACTTCCACATTTTTCCGGGATCTTTAGTACGTTCTTTCAGGCGCTCATGTTGCTCATCCCTTGAAATGTGGAGATAAAATTTCAGTATATGTGTATCGTTATGATTTTCTAATAGTTCCTCAAAATCATTGATCGCCTTCATTCTTTTCAGTGCAGTCTCATCATCACAAGACCTATGAACCCTGGTTACAAGTATATCTTCATAATGGGACCGGTTAAATATCTGGATCATTCCTTTGGCTGGCGCATGCTGGTGTACTCTCCATAAAAAATCATGGGAGGCTTCTTCAGGAGTTGGAATTTTAAAAGATTTTACTGCCACGCCCTGAGGATTCAACTGACCGAACACTGAACGAATGGTGCCATCTTTGCCGCTGGCATCCAATCCCTGGAGCACCACTAATACAGAATGTTTGTTTTCTGCATATAGTAAATTTTGTAGTTCATCGAGCTCCGTAAGCATCTTTTCCAGCTTTTCTTTCGTTTCTTTTTTGTCAAAATCTTTAGGAGCTCTTGTATCGATCTCGTTCAATTTTATTTTGCCCATGTATTAAATTTATTAAAACCACCTCAATGTAAAAAATGTTTTATTGCACTACCGTACCTTCGCCGGGCCTGAATGAAATCCCGAAAACCAAATTGAAATCATGAATAGCAAGATCGTTAGTTGGGGAATTTTTATTTTGTTGTGCTTCATCTGGGGCAGCTCATTTATTTTAATGAAATGGGGCTTATATGACTCCAATCAGCAGGCTGTATTATCGCCATATAATGTTGCAGCATTGAGATTGCTTTCTTCCGGAATAGTGATGCTCCCTTTTCTGCCTAAGGCATTGAAAATACTTTCCAAAAAAATTGCCTGGTATGTAGTATTGACAGGATGGCTAGGAAGTTTTTTTCCTGCATTTTTATTTTGCGTAGCTGAAACTAAAATAGATGGGGCCCTTGCAGGAAGCCTTAATTCATTAACACCGCTGTTTGTGATTATCACAGGCGCCCTTTTTTATAAATTAAAAACAAGTACTCAAAGAACTTTTGGTGTTATTATCGGATTATTGGGTTGTGCGCTTCTTGTGTATGCCAATTATTCACGACCATTGGGATATATTCTTTATTCCGGTTTTATAATAATAGCCACATTTTTTTATGGCCTCAATGTAAACATGGTATACAAAAAATTACAAGGCGTTTCTTCCATGCATATTGCCACAATTGCGTTTACCTGTTTGATCCCTCCATCATTGATCGTTTTATTGATCACCGGTTATTTTAAATTGCCTCTTACCAATCATTCATATGTGTTGAGCACTTTAGCCAGCTGCATATTGGGTGTTATGGGGACAGCAGTAGCCTCATGGCTCTTTTATATTCTAATAAAAAAGGCAGGAGGGTTATTTGCCTCCCTGGTCACTTATGGTGTTCCTTTTATTGCAATACTGTGGGGAGTTTATTATCATGAAACCATCACGTACCTGCACATACTATCACTCGTCATTATTTTGATCGGAGTATACTTTGCCAGCCGGCAGAAAATGTAAGTTTTGAAAAGGAAAAATGATCGTTTCGAACACTACACCGACATAATCTCTTTCTCTTTTGCAGCAAGATGTTTCTCTATTGCAGCTATATACCTGTCCGTGATCTGCTGAACATTATTTTCTGCATCTTTAGCCACATCTTTACTCAACCCGTTTTTTTCCAGCTTCTTTATTTGTTCAATGGCATCACGACGAATGTTGCGGATAGCGACCCGTGAATGTTCTGCTTCATTGTGACATCTTTTTACAAGGTCTTTTCTTCTTTCTTCCGTTAATGGGGGTAGAAAAAGACGGATCAGGTTGCCATCGTTTTGAGGAGTGATGCCGATGTTGGCAGCTAGTATTGCTTTTTCTATGGGTTGCAGCATATTTTTTTCCCAGGGCTGAATGCTTAATGTCCGAGCATCCATCACACTTACATTGGCCACCTGGCTGATAGGCAATTGAGATCCATAATAATCTACCATGATCCCATCGATCATTTGCGGGTTGGCTTTACCTGCCCTGATCTTTGTCAATTCTGTTTCCAAATGGCTGATGGCTTTTCTCATATTATCTTCAGCCGCATTGGTAATCGTTGAAACATCTTCTGGCATAAATTGATTTTTGAGCAAGCAAAACTAATAAAACGGCGTTAACCCAAAAAAATGCCGGAAGCTATTTATAAAAAACTTCCGGCTATGATACTTATTGCTGAGAAAACTTACTTTTCGTCGACGGCAGCAGCCTCCTGGGTCAATGTCACCACTTTTGAGGTCTGCTTAAGCTCCGTTGCGCCATTGAGCTTTTTGGCGATCACCAAAGAACGGGGTGGCCTGCGATAATACAATAATCCAAAACCAATAAAGCTGATGGTTAACATGATAAGTAATAAATAAGTCGGACCTATATTTCTGGCAAAATAAGCCAGAGCTACAAATGCAGCATTTATCGATACGCAAATAAACGTAATAGCCTTGTGGCCAAATCCTTTTTCCAGCAACAGGTGATGAACATGATTACGATCAGGCGTAAAAGGCGAATTACCATTAAAGATCCTGATTGAAAAAACTCTCAGCGTATCCAAAAGTGGTACAATAAGAATTGAAAAACCTACGGCAACTGCAGATTCAACCGGAACGGTAACGTATGGTTGATCAGCAGTATTAATAAATTTTATCACGAGGATCGCATTGACCAACCCGATCATTAGTGATCCGGAGTCTCCCATAAAAATTTTTGCGGGATGATGGTTAAAGATCAAAAAAGCCATCAGGCTGCCGGTCATTGCAAATGCAAGTAATGCATATGACTGCTCACCGATGATGAAAAAATAACTGCCGAAAATCAATGTAGTAAAAATGCCAAGGCTGCTTGCCAGACCATCAACACCGTCAATAAGATTAAACGAATTGATCACCACTATAATAGTCAGATAGGACAATGCCAAACCGAATCCCCCTGGAACTCTATCAAATCCAAATAGACCATGCATACTATCCAGCCGGATACCTCCAAGGTGAATAAGTATGGAAGCAGCGATCACCTGGCCGATAAATTTTTTGGAAGCAGATAAAACAAGAAGATCATCTTTTAATCCTAAAAAGAAAATCACTAATGCCGCAGCAAAAAAATATTGAAACTCCGGATTGATATATCCTTGTATGGAAAGAAGCGACGCCAGCAAAAAACCACCAAAGATCCCCACACCGCCCAAAGATGGAACGGGTAATGCATGTACTTTTCTTTCGTCAGGTACATCATACAATTTCTTCTGTTCTGCAATTTGTAAGACAACGGGTACAGCCAGAAAACTGATAATGAAGGAAACCGAAGCTGTTAATAAAATATCCAGCATCAAGCAGGGTTTTGCTGTACAAAAATAGGTTTTAACCCTTAACATTGCCAATTTCCGGTTTATTATTTCTTCAGAACATCAAAATCCACATTTTGCTTACTTATAATAAAATTTAATTGGCAATAACCTTTTTCAGGCAAGTTTCGTATTGAAAAAGGCTGCAATTTTGCTAACCGAAACGTGCATTGGAATCATCAAGTTACTAAAAGTTTAAAAAGAAAAATAAAATTATGCCGGAACTTACAGCAATTGCTTCTCAAATCCGACGGGATATTGTAAGAATGGTGCATGGCGCTAACAGCGGTCATCCCGGGGGGTCACTCGGTTGTACAGAATTCTTTACAGCTCTATATTTCAAAGTGATGAAACACAATCCGGCATTCAATATGAATGCCACTAATGAAGATGTTTTCATTTTATCGAACGGACATATTTCCCCTGTATTTTATGCCACACTGGCCCGTTCGGGTTATTTTGATGTTAACGAGTTAGCCACGTTCCGGAAATTAAATTCACGATTACAGGGACATCCTGCTACTCATGAACATTTACCCGGAGTACGAATCGCCTCGGGTTCTCTTGGACAAGGTATGAGCGTTGCAATTGGCGCAGCACTCGCAAAAAAATTAAATAGTGAAACTACCAACGTATTTTCCCTGCATGGCGATGGCGAGCTGGATGAAGGCCAGGTTTGGGAAGCGATCATGTTTGCAGCGCACCATAAAGTGGATAATTTAATTTCTACTGTTGACTGGAATGGTCAGCAAATTGATGGCCCAACGGATAAGGTAATGAGACATGGAAATCTTCGTCAGAAATTTGATGATTTCGGATGGAGCACTTTAGAAATGGATGGTAATGATATGGATTCTGTTGTGGCAACTCTGGAAAAAGCGAAAGCCCTGACCGGACAAGGAAAACCAATTGCCATCATGATGCACACGATCATGGGCAAAGGAGTTGATTTCATGGAAAATGATCATAACTGGCATGGAGTAGCGCCTAATGATGAACAATTGCAAAAAGCATTAGCACAATTACCGGAAACTTTGGGCGATTACTGATTAAAAATTAAAAAGTCAAAATTTAAAATCAGTACACTCGCTTACCTGAATTTATTGACTTTTGCATTTTAAATTTTCTTTTTTTATTCGCTTCGCAAAGAAAATTCCTGTAACGCTGCTTTTCTAGCCGGAACCCACGAAGCGACCAAGGCGATAATAAAAACAGTTGCTCCAACCAGCAGAAAATCCAGCAAGCGCAATTTCACAGGAAAATAATCGATCAGGAAAGAGCCTCCCTGCAGTGGTATCAAATGAAGGTGAATTTGTGCCCAGGCAATGAGCAATGCCAATAACATTCCCACTCCCCCCCCGATTAGGGCGATCAAAAGTCCTTCGCTGAGAAAAATCTTCTGAATAAAATTCCTGTTTCCGCCTAATGCATGAAGTACACTGATATCTTTTTGTTTTTCCAATACTAACATTGTCAGCGCACCTACCATATTAAATGCCGCCACAACCAGGATAAGGCAAAGTATTCCGTAGATCACCCATCGTTCCAGATTCATTACGGAATAAAGACTTTGATTTTGCTCATATTTGTTTTGTATGAGATAGCCGGTACCAAATATTTTTTTTAGTGCCTGCTTCACTGCATCAGCACGGGAAGGATCATGCAAAGCAATTTCAATATTGCTGTATTCATCAGGCCCTAACTTCAGGGCTCTTTTTACAAAATCGATATTGGTGATGCCATACTTATTATCGAAATCCTCCTGAATCAAAAAAATTCCTGAAACATCAATTGTGTCGGCGCTAATATCTTCCAGCATATTTATCTGTTCAGTGCTGCTTTTCCTTGGTAAATAAATTTTTAATGTAAAAGGATTAAGATCAGTTTGTACATGAATGGCATTGGCCACTCCTGCACCAAGAATGAGTTGTGGCTGATCTTCGTTGCCGATATTATATTGTAATGTATCGCGGCTGCTAAACCTCACTAAATGGCTGACCACTCCGGTAGTATACCGATAATTTTCATCAACTCCTTTCAAATACACCACAGACTGGTAATCGCCATTTTGCAAAAGAGCTTTTTCTTCCACCACCAGTGAAAAATTTTTAATATCATGCAGGTCTTTTATTTTTTGCAATTGTTCAGGAGTGATGAGAATTGTTTTTCCGCTAACAGGTGAAATTTTCAGGTCAGTATAAAAAGTAGAATACAATGATTTTACTAAATCTTCAAAACCATTGAATACACTTAACACCAGGATCAGTGCTGCTGTGCCGATGATAACAGCAATGATACTGATCCACGCAATGATATTTATAGCATTAGTGGATTTTTTTGCTTTGAAATAGCGCCATGCAAACAGAAAATTCAGGAGGCTCAAAGATTTTAAAATTTATTTATTGCCTTTTTTCTTTCCAGGGTTATCGGGAGCCTGTTGCTCTTTTATTTGTTTGAACAATTCCTCCATTCTGAATACATGATCTAAGGTATCATCATGAAAGAATTTCAATTCGGGAATGTTGCGCAGTTGATGCCGCACCCGCTGTGATAACTCCTTTTTTATTTCCCAGGCTTTATCTTCAATTTTTTTCAGAGCTTGTTTTGGATCCTGCACCTGGAAAAAACTCAGGTAAATTCTTGCTTCCAGCAAGTCCGGCGTTATTTTAACTGATGAAATAGATACCATGCCTCCGTCGAGCATAGTAAGGCCCAGGCGCTGAAAGATCTCGTTCATCTCCTGCTGTATCAGTCCGGCTACCTGTTTCTGTCGTTTTCCTTCCTGCATAGTATTAACGGTTCGTTCGCTGCAAAAGTAGTTACTTTGCTCCGTTTAATTTATCTGACTACTGCATGAAACAATATTCAAGGGTTTTCAAATACCTCAGGGCCTATAAAGGAAAAATAATTCTCTATTTCGTATTTACATTACTCAGTATTCTTTTCTCGATAATTTCCATCGGAATGCTAATGCCATTCCTGCAACTGATCTTTCTTGGTAACAAGGCAGGCATTACAAACTCCAGCAGTAATGCGATCATTCAATGGGTAAATGATTTCCTGAACAATTCTATTACTACAAGAGGAAATATACCCACACTCGGATTCATTTGTTTGTTAATGATCAGTTTTATCATTCTCAAAAATCTTTTCCTGTATCTTTCTTATTATGTACTAAATCCGCTGAAGAATGGGATCGTGAATCAATTAAGAGAAGATCTCTATGACAAATTGCTGCAGTTGCCCATTGGTTTTTTTAGCGAAAAAAGAAAAGGCGACCTGATGAGCCGCATGACCACTGATGTGGCAGAAGTAGAAACCTCCGTCGTTGGCACACTGGAAGGATGGATAAGAGATCCGTTGACCATCGTAGTAACACTTGTTGTATTGTTTCTCATCAGCGTTCAGCTCACTTTATTCATTCTTGTAATAATTCCATTGCTGGGCCTGGTGATCGGACGCATCACAAGATCATTAAAAAAACATTCACTGATAGCTGCAAATAAATATGGCGAAACCCTTTCCACTCTTGATGAAACGCTCGGGGGATTGAGAGTGATCAAAGCATTCAATATTGAGAAAATTTTGCGCAATAAATTTTTTAAGACCAACAAAGAACT
Organism: Chitinophagaceae bacterium; assembly: GCA_035545755.1. Lineage (GTDB taxonomy): Bacteria > Bacteroidota > Bacteroidia > Chitinophagales > Chitinophagaceae > UTBCD1. The sequence goes on from DASZXQ010000202.1 coordinate 25,732, forward strand.
ATTGGTTGCCAAGAACAAGGTATCTTATCGCCGGGATCTTTCATCACCGCTTTCTGAAGTGTTAGGTGTAATTCTGTTTACTGCAGTATTGTACTATGGCGGAAGATTGGTATTGAGGAATGAATTTCTCGAAGCATCGGCTTTTTTAGGTTTCCTGGGGATTTTCTATAACATTATTAACCCTGCAAAAACATTATCCACTTCTTTCAGCAATATGCGCAAAGGAGCAGCTGCAATCAATCGAATCGAAGAAGTATTGAGGACTCCCGTGACAGTGGATGACAATCCCAATGGAATTAAAATAGCTGCTTTCAATGATAAGATCGAGTTCAGGAATGTTAGTTTTGCCTACGCAGATGCGGTAATTTTGGATAAGATAAATCTGACCATTGAAAAAGGAAAAACAGTTGCACTGGTGGGTTCTTCTGGTGCCGGTAAATCTACATTGGCTGATCTTATCCCACGGTTTCATGATGTAACAAGCGGCGAATTATTAATAGATGGTATTAACATCAAAGATTATTCTTTGCAATCCTTGCGCAGTTTAATGAGTATTGTCACACAAGAACCTATTCTATTTAATGATACCATTGCTCATAATATCGCTTTGGGAAGCACAACAGCCGGCATTGACGAAGTGATAGCTGCTGCCAAAATTGCCAATGCCCATGATTTTATTATCCAAAAAGAACAGGGCTATGATACCAATATTGGAGATCGTGGAAGTAAATTAAGCGGCGGCGAAAGACAACGGCTTACCATTGCAAGAGCCGTTTTGAAAAACCCTCCCATTTTAATTCTCGATGAAGCAACTTCTTCTCTTGATACCGAAAGCGAACGATTGGTACAGGATGCGATTAATAACATGATGCAAAACCGTACAAGTATCGTTATTGCTCATAGGCTTTCCACTATTCGTCATGCAAATGAAATCATCGTGCTACAAAAAGGGAAAATTGTTGAAAGAGGAACGCATGAACAATTGATGAGCCAAAATGGATTTTATAAAAAATTAGTAGAGATGCAGGAAGTGAGATAAAATTCAGAATCACCATTTACAAATTACGAATTAAAACCCCAAAAAATATTCCTGATTCAACAAAAGGTCAATCGCACATTCTTAATTTAAAATTCTGAATTTCTCCTTGGCGATTCCCTAAGTTTGCATCATGTCCTTGCCATTGAAAAATACCATCGGCTATCGGATCGTCTGCGATTGGCTTGCTTCATTACAACGCCAGCCTTTTCTATTTCAACAACAAACATGGCAGCATATCATTAATGGCCAAAGCGGTTTGGTAAACGCACCCACCGGTTGCGGCAAAACGTACTCCGTTTTTTTCGGCGCTCTCATCCAATTCATCAACGAACATCAAAAAGATTATCGAAATAAAAAGAACTCAGGGTTACAATTGGTATGGATCACTCCGCTGCGGGCATTGGCAAAAGATATTGCTAAAGCAATGGAAGAAGTCATCTCAGGTCTGGAAATGAAATGGAAGGTCGGAATTCGCAATGGCGATACCAACACCACTGAAAGGGCAAGGCAAAAAAAGCAAATGCCTGAAGTGCTTATCATCACTCCAGAAAGTTTGCATTTGTTGCTGGCACAAAAAGGTTACAAAGAAATTTTTTTGTCTTTAAAAATAATTGCCGTGGATGAATGGCATGAATTACTTGGTAGCAAAAGAGGCGTACAGGTAGAATTGGCGATCAGCAGAATAGTTGGCTCGCGGCTCACGAGTGACAACTCACGGCCCATGATCTGGGGCATCTCTGCTACTATTGGAAATTTAGAAGAAGCAAAAATTGTTTTGATAAACCCGTTGAAGAGCGAAGGAGTGATAGTAAAAGCTGAGATGAAAAAAACAGTTGAAGTGGAATCCATTTTCCCCGACGAAATAGAAAAATATCCCTGGGCTGGTCACCTTGGAATCAAATTGGTTCATAAAGTTCTTCCCATTATTCAACAAAGCAAGACTACACTCATTTTCATAAACACAAGAGGCATGAGTGAGACATGGTATCAGAAAATCCTGGATGCCTGTCCGGAATTGGCCGGAGCCATTGCATTACATCATGGTTCCGTTGATATGGAACTACGCAATTGGGTAGAAGAAAATTTACACAGCGGGAAATTAAAAGCAGTGGTATGTACCGCATCACTGGATCTTGGCGTGGATTTTCGACCCGTAGAAACAGTGATACAGGTTGGATCACCCAAAGGTGTCGCAAGATTTTTACAGAGAGCCGGGCGAAGTGGTCACAGCTTTGATGCTGTTAGTAAAATTTATTTTTTGCCTACACATTCATTAGAATTGATGGAAGCAGCAGCGCTGAAAAAAGCCATAGCTGAAAATGTGATTGAAAGTCGTGCTCCGATGTTGTTATGCTACGATGTGCTCATACAATACCTGAGTACACTGGCTGTTTCCGATGGTTTTGACCCTGGAAAAATCTTTCAAGAGATCATCACCACACATTGCTATAAAGAAATGACCGAAGAAGAATGGAACCGAATATTGCATTTTATCAGCAGCGGCGGAAATGCACTACAGCAATACGACGATTATAAAAAAATGGAATGGGAAGATGAGTTGTTTAAAATAAAGAACCGGCGCATCGCTATGCGGCATCGCATGAATATTGGTACTATCGTCAGCGAGTCGATGCTGAAAGTAAAATTCATCAGCGGTGGATATGTTGGCGTGATCGAGGAATATTTTATATCGAGATTACAGCCCGGCGATGTATTTACACTGGCGGGAAGAAACCTGGAATTTATAACGATCAAAGACATGACAGCATTGGTTAAAAAATCTTCTTCAAAAAAATCAATTGTGCCAAGCTGGCAAGGCGGAAGAATGCCGCTAAGTGCGAACCTGGGTTTTATGTTAAGAAAAACACTCAACGAAATTTCTTCAAACCTGTCACTGGAAACCGGAAACGGGGAACTATTATCACTGCTTCCTCTTTTCGAATTACAACAACAGATCTCCCATGTTCCAAAAGAAAACGAGTTGCTGATCGAACAGATCGAAACCGACGACGGTTTTCATTTATTTGTGTATCCCTTTGAAGGAAGATTGGTGCATGAGGCTATGGCAGCAATATTAGCTTATCGGATCAGTCGTATCACTCCTATCACATTTTCTTTTGCCATGAATGATTACGGCTTTGAATTGTTAAGTGATCAGCCGATTCCGGTGGATGATTCCAATGTCTACGAATTATTTTCTCCTGAAAATTTATTGGAAGATATTCAGCGAAGCGCCAATAGCACGGAAATGGCGAAAAGAAAATTCCGGGATATTGCTGTTATCGGTGGATTGATCTTCCAGGGGTTTCCAGGTGAGCAAAAAAAAGCCCGGCATTTGCAGAACAGCGCATCACTTTTATTTAATGTACTAAGTGAATATGAACCGGACAATATGCTCTTGCGTCAATCTTTTTCGGAAGTGATGGAGCAACAAATGGAAGAAGCCCGGTTACGGGACATGCTAAACAGGATACAAGAATCAAAGATCGTCATCACATTTCCACAACAACTTACTCCTTTCTGTTTTCCTGTAAAAGTGGACAGCATGAGGGAAGACCTTTCTTCCGAAAAATTAGAAGACCGGATCAAAAAAATGATCCCGCAATCCTGATTTCATTTTCAATTTTTAATTTTTCATTTCATAAGGCTGTCTTTACAATAAATTTGCTTGCTGCACATGCAACAACCTTTGAAACATATTATTCATAAAAACACATTTTGGCTTTCTGCTGATCGCTGCATGTATTGGGAGGAAGAAAAGGCATTGATTGTTGCCGATCTTCATTTTGGCAAGACGGGTCATTTCAGGAAATCCGGTATCGCTGTGCCACAAGCGGTTTATAAAGAAGATCTGCAACGTTTGGTTAATCAATTGCAACATTTTCAACCTAAGAAACTAATCATTGTTGGCGACATGTTTCATAGTGAAGCGAATAAAGAATTAGATCTGTTTCAAAAATGGAGAAATGATTTTTCGACATTGGATATCCATCTTGTAAAAGGCAACCATGATATATTGCATGATGAATGGTATCAAAAATGCGAAATAGAAATTCATCAACAGGAATGGATCGTTCATGATTTTTGTTTTTGTCACGATCTCACTGATACACCACTCCCTACTCACCATTCCCGGCTCTATTCCTTCACCGGCCACATTCACCCTGCCATTCATCTCAGTGGCATGGGAAAACAATCTTTGCGGTTTCCCTGTTTTTATTTTGCAAAAAAATTTGCAGTGCTCCCTGCATTTAGTCGATTTACGGGAACTCATTTGATCGATCCCGAAAAAGATGAATTGGTTTTTGCTATTGCTGAAGAAAAAATTATCCGGGTAGCCTGATAGATTAAATTCAAGTAGCAATTCAGGATTCCTACTTCATAACTCATACATTCATCCTACTTCTTTCTTCGAAATTGGTTATAATCCAGAAAATAAATGAACCGAACGCTGAATTCATTTCCGTGACGAAGTTCAAATTGTTTGGTAAGGTTGCGCAGATAAGTGTTATTTTCATTTGTAGGCAAAGTCACCATTTCATTATCGCCCAACCAGTTTTTATAACCAAGAATCAATCTGCTTCCCAATCGAAAATCCCAGGTGAGAAATACGTCGGTATTAAAAACATTAACATTCTGATCCTGCCCGCTGATGAACGTACGGCTGTTCAGTTTGCCATTTGCATCCACGTCAAAAAATTGCTTATAGCTCACCTTATTCCAGTAATGGCGGGTTCGCAAAGTAATATTCAAACGAGGAGTGAAATTATATATTCCTGAAAGTACTGTGGTAAAAGCTCTGTTATCTCTGAATGCAGCTATCGGATCGCCATTGCTTTCCCTCACAAAAGCATAACCCAATTGATTAAATTCTTTTCCGGAGTTAGTTTGCAAATCAAGATTAAACTTATCTCCAAAACGATAGCGCAACCCGAGATCCAGTTCGTAATAGGTGTCATTATATTTCGGAGCAGTAGAATAAATGAGTCCGTAATTGAAAAAAAGTTTTTTGCGGCTATCTGTACTCCCTGTCAAAATAGTTTGATAATTCTGCGGATAAGCAAGGAATTTCCCGGGAGTTCTCAATTCAAAATAATCATGATCCCACAAAGGATCTACGGTAGTAGTCAATTCCACATCCCAGAAATTATGAAATACCCACATTGCCGAACCTTGCAGATCAAACCGGTTGTAGGCGTAAGGACGATAGAGGTATTGTAAAGAGGTTAAAAAAGAATAACTGTATGTCAGAAAATTTTTTGTCGGAGTGTTTTGGTGATATCCGATATTTCCCCGGTATGTGACATTATTGGGAGCTGATAAAATGCCAAGATCATTGGGATCATAATTTTCTGAAAGAATCGTGTGCTGTACATAATACTGCCATTTGCCGCTAACCTTAGCATATTTCAAAGTTGTATTGTAACCATCATAAGGAGATGTTCCCCATATTTTACTATACCGGGCCGTGCCACTGAATTGATGAATATTTTTTTTATCAAACAAAGCGATATCCAGCGATGAAACATTTGCATCCCGGCTGCTGGCGTTTCTCAATACATCTGTGTTAGTAAAAGTGATATAGGATCTTCCTTTTAACGCCTGGTCCAACACGAGAATATTGTAATTAGCTAACGGTTCTGTTTCCACAATAGAATCTTTTCCTGTGGAAGTATTCCGAATGATAGCATGCATCGGAGCCGTGATGGCATTGAAAAATCCGATACCCAATTTCTTCTCCGTCCTTCCTGAAAGTTTGATCGCATTATATAGCTGGGTGGTCGAAGGATTTTTAACCAATTCTAAATTCGAATGTGCGTCTACTGAATCCTGTACATCGTAATAAAGTGTCGGCGTGGCTCCTACTCTCCTTGAATAGAATAAACCTGCTTTATTGAATAGTTCAGTTCCTTCGGTAAAGAAGGGACGGTTTTCCTGGAATTTGATCTCGTATGGAGTTAGGTTATTTACCACATCATCCGAAACCACCTGGCCGAAATCAGGGATCAATGTGGCATCGAGGGTAAAGCTTTCATTGATGCCATATTTTAAATCCATTCCACCGCTATACAACGGCTCATTGATATATCCATCTTTTTCCGGTGTACTGCGATATCCAGTAGATAAATAGGGTGAAAAACTCAACCGCAAAGGAGGCTCAATGTTTTTCAATCCCTGTAAAGTGCCGAATTGGTTCACAAACCCATTCACATTCGGATCTACAGGATTCCAAGTGGTGGTTTCATTATTTCGTCGCACAGATCTTAACAACTGCATTCCCCAATTCTGTACATCTTTTTTTGAAAATCGTAATGAAAGATATGGAATTTTCATTTCCACCACCCATCCATCCGGCTTGATGCTGACTTTACTATCCCACACTGCATCCCAGGTTTTATCTCCATAATCTCCAAAATTTTCGACAGGAAGATTGGAGCCGAGCCTTGCATCGCTTTGCACATTAGCAGAAGTTACCAGGAATTGAAAGCCATTTTGATGATCGTCGTATGTATCAAGAAAAACAGAAAAATAATCCACGTCGTTTTGCTGTTCATCATCCCTTGCGGTTATCTGTTTTCGAATGAGTTTTGGATCATCGTACAAGTATGCACCAACATAAATAGCGTTATTATCGTAAACGATCCTGACTTCTGTTTTTTGTGAAGCCTTTAATCCAAAAGTCGGGAAGCTCTCAATAAAATCAGTGGCTATTGGCGCATCTTTCCATGCAGCGTCATCTAAATTGCCATCAATTTTTGGAGCCTGGGCAATTTTTACAGCCTGCAGTGTTTTGACCTGAGAAAATAGTTGACTACAAATCAGCAGCAGGGATAAGAAAATGGTTCGTTTAAAATGCATGCAGTATTTTGGTAGACTGCACAAATATAATAGAGTATGCCCAAGAGTGGAAGGCAGTTCTTAAATTATAAACAACCAGCCAAAACCGTAAAAATACGGTTCAATTGATCCTCTTTTTTAAAGCGGAGACCTGTTCCTGGAGCTCCGTGACAATATTGGCAAGTTGATGCATATCCCAACGATCATGCGATTTCACTTTAGAAATAATCATTTGTGCCTGCCACATTTCCAATACATCTTCTGTATTCAGTGTATATGGATGAAAAGAAGGATTATCACTCACCATGGTCAGTTTATTTTTGATACGGTTATTCCTGACCACTCTTTTATAGACGATCCCCTCATTCCTTGATACTACAACACATGGAGTATTGTTCTTTACTTCATCAATGCTTTCTATCTTTTCACCGACGATGATCGAACCACTTGGTGTAGGCAACATGGAATCGCCAATGATCTCAAAAGCACGGTACTCTCCGCCGGATAGCATAGGTAATGTGAAAGTGTTTAACTCATCAATAAAATCCTGATCGGCATAACCAGCTAAATAACCTGCTGCCGCTTTCACAGGTACAAATGGTATTTCCGCCGGGCCTGAAGACATTTTCATGGCTCTGCGTTTAGCCAAATAGCCGCCTTTATTATCGCTTAGATCTTTTCTCAAAATATCGTCAAGGGTAAGTTTGAAAATATCACAAACTATTTCCAGCACATCGATCCTTGGCTCAGCTCTTTCTTCCTCGTATGCACCCACCAATGAACGTTTGATATGAAGCTTCTGAGCAAACTCTTCCTGCGTCCAGCCCCGCTGCCTGCGGAGATACTTGAGATTTTTGTTAGCGATTGACATATACCCAATTTAATTAGCTGCAAAATACTAATAATTTTAGATGAAACAAATTTTTTGCTAATGAAAATTGTTACTTATGATCTCGCAGCATTCTGTTTTGAATTTCTTTTAACCCATTCAAAAAATGAAACGCATTACATTTGCTGAAGAATTTATGACTAAAAAGAAAACCAACTCTTCTTCATCACGCCGAAAAGGAAAAACAAGACCTGTTATTCTGATCACCAACGATGATGGCGTTACTGCTCCGGGTATTCAAAACCTGGTAGAAGCTGTAAAAGATCTCGGTAAAATCATTGTCGTTGCCCCCGATAAACCGCAGTCCGGTATGGGCCATGCCATCACTATCGGGCAGCCACTTCGCCTGCACAAGATCCATATGGATGAAACAATTGAAACATGGTCCTGCACTGGCACTCCGGTGGATTGTGTGAAGCTGGCCGTCGATAAAATTTTACATCGTAAACCCGATCTCTGCCTTAGCGGTATCAACCATGGGGCCAATCACAGCATCAACGTAATTTATTCCGGCACCATGTCTGCCGCAGTAGAAGCAGCTATTGAAAGCATTCCGTCAGTTGGTTTTTCATTGCTTGATTTCAGTATTGAAGCCGATTTTTCCGGTGCCAAAAAATATGCACGGATCATTGTAGAACATCTATTGAAGCAAAAACCCCACAAGCATCTAGTGTTGAATGTAAATATTCCCGCAGTACCGGAGATACAGATTAAAGGGATTAAAGTCTGCAGGCAGGCATATGCAAAATATGTGGAAGATTTCATTGAGCGTAATGATCCGCATGGGCGCCGCTACTACTGGCTCACCGGAGAGTTTGTAAATTTTGATAAAGGAAAGGATACAGATGTGTGGGCATTGGCACATAGTTATGTCAGTGTAGTGCCGGTGCAATTTGATCTGACCAATTACACCCTGAAAAAGAAACTTGAAAAAATCTGGAAATGATCTTTAAAAAAGATAACCTGAAACTGGGATTGATCCTTGGCCTGATCGGACCATTGGTCGGATTGCTGATCATATATTTTATAAAATTTCCCGGCCTTTCATTTGGTGATTTCTTTGATCTTTTTATTAACACCAACCGGCTTATCACTTCCATTGGGTCTTTATCACTTTTGGCAAATGTGTTGTTGTTTACGATCTATATCAATACACACCGCGACAATACGGCAAAAGGAATTTTCCTCATTACGCTGATCTATGGCATCGGGATCCTCGTACTTAAGCTTCTCAACTAACAGTTCGGCAGGCTTCATTAACTTTAAGTATCATTCATCTCTTTTATTATGAAAAAAGCAACTTTTCTTTTTGCAGGCATTGTTGTCACAATCCTTCATTTATTTGCGCAACAAAATGAGATCACTTCTTATACGAAAACCGAAGTGATGATCCCGATGCGGGATGGTGTAAAATTATTTACTACTATTTTCACTCCTGTTGATGCAAAAGAACCGGTCCCCATTTTGATCACCCGTACTCCTTATGGCGCCAGCCGGCCGGATAATTTTAATATTCTCAATTTTACCTACACAGCCAATATGGCTAAGGAAGGTTACATTTTTGTTTTCCAGGATATCCGCGGTAAATACAAAAGTGAAGGCACTATGCAGATACATCAGCCATTGATCCATGCTACTCAAAAAGGAGCGATAGATGAAAGCACCGATACATGGGACACGGTTGATTGGCTAATAAAAAACACAAAGAATAATAACGGGAAAGCAGGAATATTGGGAATCTCTTATCCCGGTTGGCTGGCATTGGTAGGTGCGGTTGATCCGCATCCGGCATTGAAAGCTGCATCTGAACAAGCTTGTATGAGTGATCTTTTTCTAGGTGATGACTTTCATCACAACGGCGCTTTTCGTTTGAGCTATGGTATGGAATACACTTATGAAGTGGAATATGATAAAACTACCGACAGCGATTTCCCCTTTCCTCAATATGATCTCTACGATTGGTACCTAAAATTGGGCTCATTGAAAAATGTGAATGAAAAATACTTTCACAATAAAGTAGATACCTGGAACAATTTTGTAGCTCATCCCAACTATGATTCATTCTGGCAAAAAAATTCTCCTCTGAATTACATTCAGTATCCACAAATACCGCAATTGCATGTAGGTGGATTTTATGACCAGGAAGATCTGAATGGTCCGCAACTGATGTATGCTCACATGGAAAAAAAAGACAGTTTCAATAGAAACTTTATTGTGCTCGGCCCCTGGAATCATGGCCAATGGGGAAGAGGAAATGAAAAGGCTAGTGTAGATTTCAGAGAATTACAAAGAAGATGGTTCGATTACTGGCTAAAAGGAATTGGTGATGGAAAATTTTCTGAAGCCACTTGTTACCAAACCGGCAGCAATGAATGGAAAACATATTCTTCATGGCCACCAAAAGAAGCCCATATTGAAAAATTATATGTGGGGCCAAATAATAGTTGTTCATTTAATAAACCAACTTCAGCTACCGGGTCTGTAAGTTATGTAAGTGATCCTGCACATCCTGTTCCTTATCGAACTTTGCCTATTGAAGCTACTTATGGTAAAGGCAGCCGCTGGAGAACCTGGCAAATAGAGGATCAGCGTTTTGTTTATACAAGGCCTGATGTGGTAAGTTTCATGATGGATTCATTGACGGAAGATCTGACAGTAACAGGAAAAATCACTGCACATCTTTTTGCAAGTACTACCGGAACTGATGCGGACTGGATCGTAAAACTAATTGATGTGTACCCTGCATTTGACCGGGAAAATCTATCAATGAGTGGCTACCAGTTTCCGGTTGCAATGGAAGTATTCCGAGGAAGATTCAGAAAAAGTTTTTCTAATCCTTCGCCATTGACTCCAAACAAGCCGGAAGAATTTGTAATTGACCTGCACGACATTGACCATGTATTTAAAAAGGGTCATCGCCTCATGATCCAGGTTCAGAGTACCTGGTTCCCGGTCATTGACCGAAATCCGCAGAAATATGTACCGAACATTTTTGAAGCCAAAGAATCTGATTATATAAAAGCGACACAAACAATTTATTTTTCATCAAAGTATCCAACATATATTGAATTGCCGGTGATGAAGAATTGATTTTTTACTATTTATTTTTGCCTTACAATGAAATATTATATCATCGCCGGTGAAGCCAGTGGAGACCTGCATGGCAGCAATCTCATCAAAGAACTGAAGAAGCTGGATGCGGATGCAACTATCCGCTGCTGGGGCGGTGATAAAATGCAACATGCCGGCGGAGAATTAGTGAAACATTACCGTGACCTCGCTTTTATGGGTTTCGCTGAAGTGCTTATGAATCTTCGAACCATTCTCCGAAATCTGAAATTCTGCAAAAAAGATATTCTTCAATTTCACCCGGACACACTTATTTTAATTGATTACCCCGGCTTCAATCTTCGTATAGCAAAATGGGCAAAACAACAGGGAATAAAAGTGATCTATTACATTTCTCCGCAGGTTTGGGCATGGAAAGAAAGCCGGGTGAAAACCATGAAGCAATGTATTGATAAAATGCTGGTCATTCTTCCATTTGAAAAAAAATATTTTCATGATAAATGGAACTGGGAAGTGGAGTATGTTGGTCATCCATTGGTGGAGGTGATCGAAAGTGAAAAGTTAAAAGTTAAAAGTCAAAAGTTTAGCGATAAGCCGATCGTTGCGTTACTTCCCGGAAGCCGCAAACAGGAGATCATCAAAAAACTACCGGTGATGCTGGAAGTAAGCAACTATTTTCCCGATCATCAATTTATCGTGGCGCAGGCTCCCTCTGTCGAAGACAATTTTTATAAAGCCTTTACACAGAAATATCCAAATGTCAGTTCTGTAACAGATAAAACGTACGATCTGCTGCTACAAGCAAAGGCGGCGTTGGTCACTTCAGGAACTGCTACCCTGGAAACAGCGTTGTTTGCAGTGCCAGAAGTCGTTTGCTACAAAGGCTCTCCCATTTCCTACCAGATCGGAAAACGATTGGTAAAAGTAAAATACATTGCTTTGGTGAACCTGATCATGGATAAGCTGGTTGTGAAAGAATTGATCCAGCATGATCTTACTGTTGAAAACCTAAAACACGAATTACAGGAACTGATCACAAATGAAGTAAGAATTGATGCGATCAAAAAAGATTATGCTGCCCTGAAAAAATTATTGAGCGAAGGTGGCAATGCTTCTGCGAAAGCAGCCCGATCTATCATTGATTTCCTGACTACCGGAGCAGCTTGATCGCCAAAATGATCATGCAGAGAATAAACATGAAAAAGCAGATCCGGTTGATCCAATGCATATAGCCTACCCATTTGGTTTCCGGTTTATCCGGTTTCCTGAGGTAGAAATATTGTGATATTTGTCTCCAAATTCCCATTGGTCCAAAGTTATTATAGTTTTATAACACAACAGAAAAACTATTGTTTGATTATGAAAAAAATATTCTTCGCTTTCGTTTTATTGATTCTCGCAGGTTTCATCCGGGCGCAGGAAAATTACCCTTTCGTTGCAGAAACAGATCCATTGGCCGTTAAAAAACTGGACGAATGGCAGGATTGGAAATTCGGATTGCTGATGCATTGGGGCACATATTCAATTTGGGGAATTGTGGAATCCTGGAGCCTTTGTCCCGAAGACGAAGGATGGACACAACGAAAGAAAGGTGATTTTGAAAACTATTTTGAATACAAAAAAGAATATGAAAGCCTCGGCAAACAATTCAACCCCGTAAAATTTGATCCGGCAAAATGGGCAGCAGCGGCCAAAGAAGCAGGAATGAAATATGTGATCTTTACTACCAAGCACCACGATGGCTTTTGCATGTTCGACACCAAACAAACAGATTATAAGATCACGGCTTCATGGGTTCCGTTCAGTAAAGATCCAAGAGCAGATGTGACCAAAGAAATTTTTTCAGCGTTCCGCAAAGAAGGTTTTGGCGTTGGCGCTTACTTCAGCAAACCTGACTGGCACAGCGAATATTTCTGGTGGCCTTATTTTCCACCAATGAACCGCAATGTGAATTACGATATCAAAAAATATCCTGATCGTTGGAAAAATTTCCAGGATTTTACGTACAACCAGATCAAAGAGCTGATGAGTAATTACGGACAGGTAGATATTCTTTGGCTTGATGGCGGCTGGGTTCGTCCTGACTCATTGGTGGATCACAAAGTGGATTGGGAAAAGAATATTCCATCCGGACAGGATATTAATATGCCACGCATTGCCAAAATGTGCCGTCAACTACAACCGGGAATTATTATTGTCGATCGTTGGGTACCGGGACCGTATGAGAATTATCACACACCTGAACAACAGATACCGGACAAACCACTTCCCTATCCATGGGAAACCTGCATGACAATGGCTACTAGTTGGAGTTATGTTCCCAATGATACATACAAATCAACAAACACGATCATTCATAATTTGATCGATATTGTATCAAAAGGAGGAAACTATTTACTCAATATTGCTCCCGGCCCTGATGGAGAATGGCATGACGAAGCTTATCAGCGATTGAAAGAGATCGGCGCCTGGATGAAAATAAATGGAGAAGCTATTTATAAAACAAGACCAATTGCTCCCTACCAGGAAGGCAATATCTGTTTTACTCAAAGTAAAGATGGAAAAACAGTATATGTTTTCCAATTGCTCAAAGAAAATGAAACACTCCCAAAAAAAATTTCTTTTAAGAGAATTACGATAAATAATAATTCGATCATTCAATTAGTCGGAACTAATCAAAAATTGAAATGGAAAAAAGAAGGTGAAACGGTTACAGTAGTTTTACCTCAACATTTATCGGCTCAGCATGCAATAGCCGTGAAAATAATTCTGTAAAAGAATTACATGGTCTTTAATTAAACATCAACACAGAAAAATCAATATAAAAAGCTTTTCCTATTTTTGCGTCCCTTTGGGGGTTTAGCTCAGCTGGCTAGAGCGTTTGCATGGCATGCAAAAGGTCACCGGTTCGACTCCGGTAACCTCCACGAAAGCCTTGATGATATCAGGGCTTTATTATTTTCATCAACATTGAGAAGATTCTTCTTAATTTCCAACATCAATTGTATCAAATGCAATCAACTGTTCCTGAAAAAAAGAATTCCTATTTACTTCCTCTGATCCTCGTCACCAGCCTGTTTTTCTTATGGGGCTTAGCATATGGATTGCTGGATGTACTGAACAAACATTTCCAGGAGTCGCTGCATGTCAGCAAAACAAGATCTACGTTATTACAAGCTGCTTACTTCGGCGCCTATTTTTTGATAGCACTACCCGCAGGATTGTTCATAAATAAATTTGGTTATAAAAAAGGAATTATAGCAGGTTTATTGTTGTATGCACTGGGCGCCCTGTTTTTTTATCCCGCCACACAAGATGCAAACTTTAATTTCTTTCTGCTGGCATTATTCATCATTGCTTCAGGCCTTGCCTGTCTTGAAACAGCCGCCAATCCCTACATAACCGTATTGGGAAAGCCGGAAACATCTGCATTCCGTCTGAATCTTTCGCAATGTTTCAACGGCGTGGGTTCTTTTATCGGTCCAATCATTGCTGCCAATGTTTTTTTCACAGATAAAAACAATAACAATATTGATTCAGTGAAATTTGTCTATCTCGTCATAGCTGGTATTGTTCTGTTGGTAGCAGCTTTTTTTATTAAAACAACCCTGCCTGAAATAAAAGAAAGCACTCTGGTTTCAGAGGCCACGCAGGACACCAAACCTTTGTTCCGCCACCGGAATTTTGTAAATGCGGTCATCGCTCAGTTCTTTTATGTGGCGGCGCAAGTCGGTGTAGCGGCTTTATTCATCAATTATTGCACAGAGGCTGGAAAAAATATTGATAATGCCAAAGCATCTTATCTACTATCAGTAAGTTTATTCTTATTTACCTTAGGACGATTCGCCGGAACAGCCCTGATGAAAAAAATAGAAGCAAACAAATTGCTGTTGATCTATTCTATCATTAATATTTTTCTTTGCTTCGCAGTGATCGGTGGCAAAGGATGGCTTTCGGTGTATTCTTTAATGGCAGTTTTCTTTTTTGAATCCATCATGTTCCCGACCATTTTTGCTCTTGGTGTGAAAGATCTTGGTCATCATACAAAAAAAGGGGCTTCATTCATCATTATGTCCATTGTAGGTGGTGCACTGGTTCCTTATATAATGGGTATGCTGTCGGAGCAATCCACTGCCCGGGCATATGTTGTACCTTTAATTTGTTTTATAGTTGTAGCCTGGTATGGATGGAAAGGATTTAAAGTAAAAAAATGATCAATGTTCCGACTCGATAACAAAGTGGCCGTAATTACCGGAGGAGGTTCCGGCATCGGGAAGTCTATTTCAGTATTGTTTGCAAAACAAGGAGCTACCGTTCACATCATTGAATTGAACGAATCAGCCGCTCAACAAACATCAGATGAAATAAAAAAGGATAACGGAAAAGTTTTTATTCATGCAGCCGATGTAGCCGATCAAAATACCATACTGAGTGTCTTCCAAAAGATCGGGCCAATCAATATTCTGATCAATAATGCGGGCATTGCACATATTGGAAAAGCTGGCAACACATCTGAAGAAGATTTTGATAAAGTGATGCAGGTGAATGTAAAGGGTGTGTACAACTGTATTCATGCAGCCCTACCACAATTACAATCATCCGGCGGCGGTGTCATTATTAATATGGCATCTATTGCCGCATGGACAGGTCTTCAGGATCGTTTTGCCTATAGCGCTGCAAAAGGCGCTGTAGCTGCGATGACATTAAGCGTAGCTAAAGATTATATTCATGAGAACATTCGCTGCAATTCCATTTCGCCTGCAAGAGTGCACACGCCATTTGTGGATGGGTTTTTGAAAAAAAATTATCCTGGCAATGAAGCAGCGATGTTTGAAAAATTATCAAAGACTCAGCCGATCGGAAGAATGGGCAAACCGGAAGAAGTGGCGCACCTGGCTTTGTATCTCTGCAGCGATGAGGCTTCTTTCATTACCGGTTGTGACTATCCTATTGACGGAGGATTCATTAAACTTAATACATAGACACTATGAAATTGATCCGTTTTGGAATGCCCGGAGAAGAAAAACCCGGGGTTATTATCAATGAAAATTATTACGACGTTTCTTCCTATATCAAAGACTATGATGAACAGTTTTTTTCAGATGATGGATTGAACTATTTAAGTGAGATCATCACCGAAGCCGAATTGCCACACTTAGAAAAAGATATTCGCCTCGGATCTCCGGTAGCGAGACCTTCTAAAATTATTTGCATAGGCCTGAACTATTCTGATCATGCCTCAGAAAGCAAGATGCAGGTTCCGGCTGAGCCAGTTATTTTTTTTAAATCAACCACAGCATTGTGCGGTCCGAATGATGATTTGATCATTCCACGCAACAGCAACAAAACAGATTGGGAGGTGGAACTGGCATTTGTCATCAGTAAAAAAGCTAATTATATAACAGAGCAGCAAGCTTTGGATCATATAGCAGGATATGCGTTACATAATGATTACAGCGAAAGAGCTTTTCAAATAGAACGGAGCGGCCAATGGGTGAAAGGAAAAAGTGCTGATACTTTTGCTCCTCTCGGCCCTTTTCTTGCCACAAAAGATGAGATCGCTGATATAAACAATCTCAAACTTTGGCTGAAAGTAAATGGCAAAATGATGCAGGACGGAAATACGAAGAATATGATCTTCAAAATTCCCTTTTTGGTTTCATATATCAGTCAGTTCATGACCTTGTTGCCCGGCGATATTATTTCAACGGGAACTCCGGCTGGTGTGGGCATGGGACAAAAACCGGATCCTGTCTATATTAAGCCGGGTGATGTAATTGAATTAGGCATTGATGGATTAGGGAGCAGCAGGCAGGTTGGAGTAGCTTATAAGTAATATGCAAATTTGAAAATGGGAAATATGCAAATGAAAAGATATTGTCTTGCTTTAGATCTTAAAGATGATCCTTCTCTGATTGCAGAATATGAAAAATATCATCAACAGGTATGGCCGGAAATAATTGATAGCATTAAGGACTCAGGTATTGAAGTGCTGGATATTTACCGAACTGGCAATCGTCTTTTCATGATCATAGAAGCCGATGAAAATTTTTCTTTTGAGAAAAAAGCGACTGCTGATGCGGCCAATCCGAAAGTGCAGGAATGGGAAGAACTGATGTGGAAATTTCAGCAAGCTTTGCCGGGAACGAAACCGGGAGGAAAATGGGTTTTAATGGAAAAAATATTTGAATTACCATGACGATCGACAGTCACATTCATTTTTGGAAATACGACAAAAAGCGAGATAGCTGGATCACTAATGAAATGAAGATCCTGAAACAAGATTATTTGCCGGAACATTTATCTCTTTCATTAAAAAGAAATGAAATTGACGGTTGCGTTGCAGTGCAAGCAGATCAGTCGGAACTGGAAACACATTTTCTTGTTGAGCTGGCTAAAACACATCAGGTTATTAAAGGGGTGGTCGGCTGGATCGATCTGCAAAATGAAAATGTTGAAGAACGACTCAGTTATTTTTCACAATACCCGATCATAAAAGGTTGGAGGCATATTGTTCAGTCAGAGCCCAATGATTTTTTATTGGGAAAAAATTTTCAGCGGGGTATCAAAGCACTGCAAGTGTATAATTACGCATACGATATATTGATCTATCATTACCAGTTAAGACCTGCGATTGAATTTGTTTCAAAATTCCCGGAACAAAAATTTGTATTGGATCATTGTGCCAAACCAGACATCAAAAATAAAAGCATTGATGAATGGAAATCAGGAATCAAAGAACTGGCACAACATCCGAATGTTTATTGCAAAGTTTCAGGCTTATTTACCGAAACCAACTGGAAAGACTGGAGCGCAGGTGATTTTTATCCTTATCTTGATGTGGTGTTTGATGCATTTGGAACAAACCGTTTGATGTACGGAAGTGATTGGCCGGTGATCCTGCTATCGGGGATTTATGTACAATGGAAAAGTTTACTGGAAAAATACATGGAGCAATTTGATGAAGAAAGCCGGGAAAAAGTTTTTGGGAAAAACGCAACGGATTTTTATAAACTCTAATCATGGATCTATTGTTAAAAGATAAAATCATTATTGTCACAGGAGGAGCAAAAGGTATCGGCGCCGGTATTACAAAAATATTAGCTCATGAGAATGCGATTCCATTTATTGTGGGAAGAAATGAAAATGATAATCAAAGTATCGTAAATGAACTGGAAAGCAAAGGAAAAAAATGTTTTTACATTACCGCTGAACTGACACAACCTTCTGAATGTAAGAAAGCTGTTGATGCTGTTGTAGCAAAATTTGATCGTATTGATGGATTAGTAAATAATGCCGGAGTAAATGATGGCGTTGGTTTGGAAAAAGGGAATTATGAAGCGTTCATGGAGTCGCTTCATAAAAATTTGGTTCATTATTATTTGATGGCGCAATATGCTCTTCCTTATTTAATAAAAAGCAAAGGAGCCATTGTCAATATCAGCAGCAAAACTGCAGAGACCGGACAAGGAAATACTTCTGCTTACGCTGCTGCTAATGGCGGTAGAAATGCATTGACCAGAGAATGGGCGGTAGAATTATTGAAATACGGCATTCGTGTCAATGCGGTTGTTGTAGCTGAATCATGGACGCCGCTATATGAAAACTGGATCAAAACATTTCCAAATCCGGAAGAAAAATTAAAATCTATCACTTCAAAAATTCCGTTGGGAAAAAGAATGACAACAACAGAAGAAATTGCCAATACAGTGGCATTTCTTTTATCAGAAAGGTCAAGCCATACAACCGGTCAGCTAATTCATGTGGATGGCGGTTATGTGCATTTGGACAGGGCTATCACTTAGAAAATACAAAGAGGTTGTCCCGACTTTCGAAACAACCTCTTTTCTATTTCAATTTTATTTGAATCAATCGCCCCAAATTTCATCTTCGCCTTTCAGCCATTTTTCTACTTGTGATGTTGTAACAGATTTAGGTCTTTCTAAAGGATAACCCAAAGCCCTGTCCCAGCAGAGACTTGCCAATACACCCAAAGCCCGGCTCACTCCGAAAAGAACAGTATAGTATTCGTATTCTTCTAACCCAAAATGCACAAGCAACGCACCGCTATGTGCATCTACATTCGGCCAGGGGTTTTTTATTTTTCCTAATGATTGCAAAATAGGTGGCACCGCTTCATAAATATTCCAAACCGTTTGCACTAGTGGATCATTCGGTGTATGTCTTTTCCCAAATTCCATTTGCGCAATAAAACGTGGATCGGTTTGACGCAATACAGCATGTCCATATCCCGGAACCACCCTTCCCTCGCTCAATGTTTTTTTCACATATTCTGCTATTTGTTCTTTGCTGGGCATTTCTGTTTTTAATTCTTCTCTCATTTCAAATATCCATTTGATCACTTCCTGGTTAGCCAAACCATGCAAAGGCCCTGCTAATCCGTTCATGCCTGCAGCAAAACATAGATAAGGATCGCTTAATGCTGAACCCACTAAATGCGTTGCATGTGCGGAAACATTTCCGCCCTCATGATCCGCATGAATGGTCATGTACAAACGCATCAGTTCTTTGAATTCTTCATTCTCATATCCCAGCATATGAGCAAAATTTCCTGCCCAATCCAATAATCCGTTTGGCTGAATGTGCTCTCCTTTTTTATACTTGCGCCGGTAAATATATGCAGCGACACGGGGCAGTCGTGCAATAAGATCCATTGTATCGTCAAAAACTGCTTCCCAATAATCTTTCTTGCTCATGCCCTGAGCATATTGTTTTGAAAACTGTGATTCCGTTTGCAGCGCCATGATCGCTACTACAAATTGCGTCATCGGGTGAGTATTAACTGGCAATGCTTCAATGGTTGCAAACACATGATTAGGCACATGGCTGCGGCGTTGCCAAACAGAAGTGAGATGATGCACATCATCTTCATTTGGCAGATCACCGATCAACATGAGGTAAAACAAACCCTCCGGCAGTGGTTCGGTGCCACCGGGAGCCTTAGGTAATTTTTCCCGTAATTCCGGAATAGAATAACCACGGAACCGGATTCCTTCCTGTGCATCAAGCAGGGAGGTCTCAGTAACGAGCCCTGTCATTCCCCTCATACCCTGGTAAATTTGTGACAACTGCACCTGGCCAATCACTTTATTGCCGTGTTCTTTCAGTAAATTTTTTATTTCGGCTCCGACAATATCTGCTTTTGCTTTAAACCGGTCTTTGATAATTCCCATGATCGTAGATTTTAAAAAAGAGTAAGAAAAACTAGATGTGTAAAGTTAGGAAATGCACTATGGAGGAACAAAAATTCAGCTCAAAAGTTTGAAGCAGCAGATATGATTTTGATTCGAAAGATTAATGATTTTTGTCATGGCTACTTCGGCGTTTTCCGATATAACCAGTAAGCGACAATGGCAAAAGTGATATTGGGCAACCACGCAGCAATGAAAGGAGAAAAATCTGCTTTGGTAGAAAAAACGGTAGAAAAACGGTCGGACAAAATAAACAATGCCGCCATAGTAATTCCTGTAGCAAGATGAATGCCACTGCCACCTCTTGTTTTGCGTGAAGCTACGATGGCGCCGATAATCGTAAGCAATAAAACAGATGCCGGCGTTGCAGTACGACGATAGCGTTCTACTTTCAACGTATTCAATCCTTCGGTGCCTCTTTCTTCTTCCTGTTTTATAAAAGAAGCCAGTTCCGGTGTAGTGAGCTTATCTTTCAGGTAATCATCTTTCCGCAGTTCAACCGGTTTTACAGAAAGATTGATCACAAGTGTATCATAATGATGCATCACTTCTCCCATACTGTCAATCTTTCGTTCCAAGGCATTAAAAAGCACCCATTTTTTGGTAGTTGTATCCCAACGTATCGTGAAGGCCCTGAGGTTATAAATGACCTTTTCTCCTTTAATTGTCTCCATAAAAAAACCTCTTGCCATTTTTGAGGCAGTGTCGAATTCTTTGATGCCGACAAATGTGTTACTATCAGTACGGAGATAATAGCAATTAAAGCAACTCGTAAAAGACCTGTTTTTGGTTGGGTCACCTTTATCAACATAATTTGTCTGAAAATTGCTCCGGATCACATTGGCTTTGGGAATAAAATACCTGTTGCCATACCAAAGCATCAAGGCCAGCACAATTCCACCAATAAAATAAGGACGGAGTATCCGGTTATATGTAATGCCACTGGCCAACATGGCAATAATCTCAGAACGGGTTGCCATCCGGCTGGTAAAGAAAATAACAGAGATAAAAACAAAAAGCGGAAACAACAGGCTCCATATCCAGGGAACAAAACCAAGATAATATTGTTTGATCAGCTGAGCAGTGGTCAAACCGGATTTGACAAAATTGTCGGTCTTTTCACTGGTATCTACTGCTACGGCAATCACAGTAAAAAGGAATAGGCAAAAGAAAAAAGTCACAAAGAATTTTTTCAATATATACCAGTCCAGTTTTCGCATAAAAGAAAGAAGTCAAAAATACTTTAAAAATTGTTGCTGAGTTGTGAAAGAACTGTTCACAATCGTTGTTTCAGCACCTGTACCATGTTGTTTTTCCAGCTGTGAAAATTATTTTCATTGATCGCTTTCCGGGCTTCTCTCGTCAACCATATATAAAAAGCGAGATTGTGAATGCTGGCAATGGTGAGACCCGTTAGTTCTTTTGATTTCATCAGATGCCGCAGGTATGCTTTGCTGTAATAATTACTGATCTCGCAATCCAGTCCATCATCTATCGGGGAAAAATCCTTTTCCCATTTTTTATTATCAATATTGATCACTCCTTTTGTGGTAAACAACATCGCATTTCTTCCGTTGCGGGTTGGCATGACGCAATCAAACATATCTACTCCAAGAGAAATACATTCCAGGATATTCCAGGGTGTTCCCACACCCATCAGGTATCTTGGTTTATTTTCTGGTAGATGATCGCAACACAAAGCGGTGAATTCATACATCATTTCCTCCGGCTCTCCCACACTTAATCCGCCGATAGCATTTCCGGTTGCATTTTTAGAACTTATAAATGCACATGATTCTTTTCGAAGATCCGGGTAGGTGCCGCCCTGCACAATTGGAAAAAGGTTTTGCATGTGCCCGTATTTTGGCTCAGTACTTTTTAAGTGATCCAAACAACGATCCAGCCAGCGATGCGTCAGTTCCATTGATTTTTTTGCATAGCGATGATCGCTTGGATAAGGAGGGCATTCATCAAATGCCATGATGATATCGGCGCCGATAGTACGCTGGATATCGATGACATATTCTGGACTGAATAAATGTTTGCTGCCATCAATATGGCTTTGAAACACGACTCCTTCTTCTTTGATCTTGCGGTTTGCCGCCAGTGAAAAAACCTGGTATCCGCCGCTGTCGGTCAAAATTGGACGATCCCAATTCATGAACCGATGAAGCCCGCCCGCCGATTCCAACACATCAAGCCCCGGACGCAGATATAAATGATACGTATTACCTAAAATGATAGAAGCATTGATATCATTTTTCAATTGCTGTTGCGTAACGGCCTTGATACTTCCGGCAGTTCCTACCGGCATGAAGACAGGTGTGGCAATGGTGCCGTGGTCTGTGGTGATAGTTCCCGTTCTTGCTTTTGAAGCCCCGTCTCTTTGATGTACCTGAAATGATAATGCTGCCATAAAATCATTAAACGCTGCAAGATAATCCGAAACGATCAACTGAATTCCAAACCTCTTTTATCCACAAGCTGTGAAATTTATGAAACCGCAAGAGCAATAGTAGTAATTATCTTCGCCAACATGCCATCTATCCATTGGGAGGAAATTATTTTTTATGCTTTTGCTATTGCTACAGCCTTGCAACTTTTCTATTATTTATGGTTTTTCAGCCGCCTCGCTTTCTACAAACCAAAATCAAAAACACAATCCCAGCAGCATCCGGTATCTGTGATCATTTGTGCAAGGGACGAGGACGAGAATCTTGCCCGCAACCTGCCGGGTGTATTGGTGCAGGCTTATCCCAGCACTTATGAAGTAGTGGTAATAAACGACAACTCCGTAGATGATTCGAAATACATTTTACAGGAATTGAAAAAAACATTCAAATCGTTGAACGCAGTTGAACTTACACAGGAAGCCAAATTGATCTCAGGAAAAAAATATCCGCTATCAGTCGGCATCCGGGAGGCGAAACACGAGATCCTGCTGCTGACAGATGCAGACTGCGTTCCTGCCAGCGAACA
>DASZXQ010000203.1:0-12339 GCA_035545755.1 Chitinophagaceae bacterium
GTATTAAGATAAATAAGCAGGTAGCCTTATTATTTACTCTTATTCAGATATTTTTGTGGCACCGCAGTTGTCACAAAATGTTTCACATTGGTAATTCTTGCTTCGAAAAAAGATGAATAGTTTTAGGTACAATCTTATTCAGTGTGTTGAAATAGTAAAAACAGGTGGTTTGATCCTGTATCCCACTGATACGATCTGGGGCATTGGCTGCGATGCTACCAATGAAGAGGCAGTTGAAAAAATTTATCAGTTAAAAAAAAGGCCGGGAGAAAAAGCCATGATCGTTTTAATGGCTGACGAGAAAGAAATAGCTCAATACGTGGACGATCCGGACCATCGCATTTTTGAATACCTGGAACATACAACAAAGCCGACAACAGTCATTTATCAAAAAGCAAAAAACCTGGCAGCAAACCTGATCGGGCAAGATGGCTCTATTGCAATCCGTATATGCAGGGATGAATTTTGCAAACAACTGATCAGGGATTTTGGAAAACCGATCGTTTCGACCTCTGCAAATATTTCCGGAGCTGCATCACCACGCAATTTCAGGCAGGTGGATGAAGTAATAAAAAGCGGGGTGGATTATATTGTAACCTACAGGCAGGATGATGAACAGGAAGCGCAGCCATCTTCTGTCATTAAATGGGAAGATGGAAAAATTGTAGTGATCCGGCCTTAAAAAAATAAAGTGCAAAAATTCCTGGTAATACAAACGGCATTTATTGGCGATGTAGTGTTGGCTACAGCGCTGATCGAAAAACTGCATCAGCATTTTCCTGATGCTGAAATTGATTTCCTGGTTAGAAAAGGAAATGAAAGATTACTCAGCGCACATCCTTTTTTGCATGAAACGCTGATATGGGATAAAAGGAAAAACAAGTATAGCAATCTTTGGAAATTGTTGCGGCTGATCCGGAAAAGGAAATACGATAAGGTGATCAATGTGCAACGATTTGCCGCTACAGGATTATTAACAGCATTTTCCGGGGCAAAAGAAACAATAGGATTTGATAAGAATCCCTGGAGTTTCCTTTTTTCCCAAAAAGTAAAACATATAATCGGCGAAAAGGAAAAAACTATTCATGAAACAGACCGGAATCTTGAATTAGTGAAAGATTTTACCGATGCCGTACCGGTAAAGCCCCGGTTGTATCCTTCATCGGGCGATGAATTGTTTGTAAAGAAATATAAAATCGCTCCATACATTACGATTTCTCCCGCTTCTGTCTGGTTTACCAAGCAATTTCCCCGGGAGAAATGGATCGAATTTTTAAATGCGGTTCCGGCATCCTGCACAGTTTATTTATTAGGAGCTCCCGACGATGTAGCCTTGGCCGAAGAAATAAAAAATGCAACCACCCATGCTTCCGTGGTCAATCTTTGCGGCCAGCTCAGCTTTCTTCAATCAGCAGCATTGATGAAAGATGCAGCGATGAATTATGTGAATGATTCGGCGCCAATGCATTTTGCTTCGGCTGTAAATGCCCCGGTCACGGCGATCTATTGTTCTACATTACCTTCTTTTGGCTTTGGCCCTTTATCTGATAGAAAATTTATTGTTGAAACAGCAGAGCGGCTCGATTGCCGGCCTTGCGGCCTGCATGGGAAAAAGGCTTGTCCGCTCGGACATTTTAAATGTGCTTACACAATAAAAGTTTCACAGTTGTTAAATACTTTGCCTGTAACACAATGATCATTGGGAACATTCCAGGTTTTCGTAAAGGGTTTTGATAACAAGGTATGTCATTGCTGTTGAGTTTTACGGGCAGCAGCAAATGTAGCAGGTATGACATTCTATACTTTCACTTTGACTGCAACAAGCTGATCTCCTGCTTCCCTCTTCCTTTCTTATTTTTGCGCCTATGGACATTAAGTGCACAGAAAAGGAATTGTTTATTTTCAAAAAAATTGCTCATGCTGCTGGGGAAATGGGCCTACCATGTTATGTCATCGGCGGATTTGTAAGGGATAAACTCATCGGCAGGCAGACCAAAGATGCAGATATCGTTTGCGTGGGTGATGGTATTGCCCTGGCAAAAGCAGTGGCGAAGCGTTTCAACCCAACGCCGCATGTGAATTATTTTAAGAATTTCGGAACGGCTCATATTAAAGTAGAGGACATGGATATTGAATTTGTAGGAGCGAGGAAAGAAAGTTATCAATATCATTCCCGCAATCCTGATGTAGTGCCCGGCACCTTGGAGGACGATCAGAACCGCCGTGACTTTACTATCAATGCACTTGCTATTAATTTGAATGAAAAGGATTATGGAACATTGATAGATCCTTTTAACGGTATGCAAGACCTGGAAAAGAAAATAATTCGTACGCCCTCGGATCCGGGAACTACTTTCAGTGACGACCCGCTGCGTATGATGCGGGCGGCACGATTCGCTTCGCAACTGGGATTTACCATTGAAGAAAAGACATTTGAAGCGATGAAAAATGATGCATATCGTATCAACATCATTTCGCAGGAGCGCATCACTGATGAGCTGAATAAAATTATTTTGAGCCCGAAACCTTCCGTTGGACTGTCTTTATTGTATGAAAGCGGGTTGCTGCATATTATTTTTCCGCAGCTGGTGGACCTTGCGGGCGCTGAATATAAAGAAGGGCACGGGCATAAAGACAATTTTCATCACACCTTGCAGGTGCTCGACAATCTTTCAAAGAAAACGGATGATCTGTGGTTGCGTTGGGCAGCATTATTGCATGATATTGCCAAGCCGGCGACCAAAAGGTTTGAAGAAGGCCATGGCTGGACATTTCATGGCCATGAAGTGGTTGGCGGAAGAATGGTTCCGAAGATCTTTGCAAAAATGAAACTACCACTGAATGAGAAAATGTTATTTGTAAAAAAAATGGTGGAGCTGCATTTGAGGCCTATTAGTTTGACAAAGGAAAATATCACAGATTCAGCTATCCGGAGATTATTGTTTGATGCCGGTGATGATCTTGAATCGCTGATGTTATTGTGCGAAGCTGATATTACCTCGAAGAATAAATTGAAGGTTAAGAGATACCAGGAAAATTTCAATTTGGTTCGCCGTCGTTGCAAGGAAGTGGAGGAAAAAGATCATGTCCGCAACTGGCAGCCGCCGATCAGCGGAGAAATGATCATGGAGATATTTGGGTTATCTCCTTCCAAACCGGTAGGCGATCTTAAAAATGCGATCAAGGAAGCAATGCTGGATGGAATCATTCCGAATACGTACGATGCTGCTTATGATTTTATGATCGGCAAAGCAAAAGAGATGGGATTGAAGCCTGTGATAGAAAGATCATGACGACAGTTTCTTGTCGCTACAGCAATAAATTGTAAATTCGTTGTATGGCAATTTTAAAATTCAGGATCTATTTTGAAGAAGATGAAAGTGTGTACCGGGACATTGTCATTCCCCATACACAGACTTTCCAGGATCTGCACCAGGCGATCTTAAAATCCTACGATTTTGATAATAAACATAAGGCCACTTTTTTCAGGAGCAATGATCATTGGCAACGGGGCCGGGAGATCAGCCTGGAAAAATATGATAAGGAATACAAAGCGCCACCTTTGATCATGTCGGAAACAACCATTGGTTCAGAGATCAGGGATCCTAACCAGCGATTTATTTATCTCTATGATTTCAATAAGAACTGGAGTTTTCTTGTGGAACTGATCAATGTTTCCAAAGAAGAAGATCCAAAACTTACTTATCCCGCCGTTGTTCGTGCAGAGGGAATTCCGCCCAGCCAGTATGGAACAAAAGGATTACTGGGAGAAAAATTTGCCGACGTGGAAGAAAAATATGATCTCAGCAAAGGAACAGAAGGATTTGGCGAAGAAGGGGAAGAAGGCGAGGCCGATGAACTTGACTTTTCAGATGATGAAATGTCAGAAGAGGGCGGAGAAGAAGCCTGATACATCACACTCACTATTTAGCTCAGATATTATTGTACATTGGGCGATCCATGAACCATTCCCCAAATAAAACGGTACTGATCATTGTCGGGCCCACTGCAGTTGGTAAAACTTCTATTGCTATTGAGGTGGCCAGTTATTTCGACACCGAAATTATTTCTGCGGACAGCCGCCAGTGTTTTTCTGAATTAAATATAGGCGTAGCAAGACCGTCTGATGAAGAATTGAAAAGGATCAGACATTATTTCATCGCTTCTCATTCCATAAAAGATAATGTGAATGCCGCTGTGTTTGAAAAATATGCGCTGGAAAAAGTACATGAGATTTTCAAAACGCATGATGTGGCTGTAATGGTGGGTGGAACCGGGTTATATATCAAAGCATTTTGCGAAGGGCTTCATAAAATGCCTGCTATTGATGCAGCGATACGAAGGCAAATATTTCTGAATTACGGGCAAAAAGGATTGGAATGGCTGCAGCAGGAGATCAAAGAAAAAGACCCGGAGTTTTATCTGAAAGGGGAGCTAAAAAATCCGCAGCGCCTGATGCGGGCTTTGGAGGTAGTGGAATCAACAGGGAGATCCATTCTTTCTTACAGAGAGGGGAAACCGGTGAGAAGAGATTTTACTATTGTCAAGATCGGTTTGGAATTGCCTAAAGAGGAATTACATCGAAACATCAATGCAAGAGTTGACGCAATGATCAAAAATGGATTGCTGAAAGAAGTGAAAGCGTTAATTCCATACAAAGATTTAAATGCATTACAAACGGTTGGTTATTCTGAAATGTTTGCGTATCTCGATAAAAAACTTTCTTTAGACGAAGCTATAGAACAGATCAAAAAAAATACGCGGCAATATGCTAAAAGACAAATGACCTGGTTCCGAAAGGATAAAGAAATAAAATGGTTTTCTCCTGCAGATTTACAGCAGATCATAGCCTTTGGTCAATCTTTTTGTAATTCGATCTATTGATTTTTGATCAGGATTCGGGCCTGAATGATAGTGGCGAACACTTGCACACAACCCATCGTTATAAAAAGGGCTTTGAATGAAAAATAGCTTACGATCAGGCCGCCGGCAATGATGGCAATGCCCGTGATGATCTGTGCCTGTCCGCTGGCAAGCCCCCATGCAAAAGTGTCTTCTTTATTTTCAGTATGAGTGGCAAAGAGTGCATCCCAGGTAGGGGTGCCCATGGCTTCTGCAATACCCAATCCTGCCTGTACGATCAGCAGATGCCAGGGAGAAGAAACAAACAAATATCCGAAGGTGAAAAGTGCATTCAGCGCATAACCGATCACCATTGCCTTAGCCTGGCTCTTTTCTCCTTTGATCAGCTTGCCCACTAAAATATAAATGAGTCCGGTCATGATCAGGAATGTTGCCCATGCCCAGGTAATATCAAGAACATCGCCCCCGATCCTTTCAGCATACACCGCAAAGAGCGGTCCCAGCATTCCCTCTCCGAAATACCAGACGTTGGCGCCTAGTAAAAGTATCTTTATATCCGGGCTGATCTTCATATGGAAAATATAAAAGGAAATATCTTCTGTCGATAATTGATTCTATCATAAATGTAATTATCTCATATCATACCGGGATTGATTCTTGTCATAGTGAAAAATGAGTGTATACAGGCTATTTGTTTCAGCACCCCGGTTGCACTTCTAAGAATTTGAAGAAGAAGAGACGTGGTTTAATTTATAGTTATTGCAGCAATAAGGTTTTGTTATAAGCTGGTATGATATTTTTTGATTCCTAGAATATCTTGAATCCGGCAGTTGCAATTATATTTCCGCCGGAACTCCTGATGCTGGCACTTGGAAAGGCGGCATATTGTAACCTGTAAGGGGAATTAACATCTTTGCCCATTGTATATACATACGTGAGATCAATATACATTCCTTTATTTCTATAGCCTAAGCCGCCACTGATCTGGAAACGATTCCCTTTTTCTCCATCCAGATTTTTATAAGGATTGCCATAATAGGAAGCGCCGAGTCTTGCCATTATTGTGGTGAATTTTATCTCACCACCAATGCGAAAATTGAAAGCTCCCTTGTATGCGTTGTCAATGGCTTTGTTCAATGATTTAAAATAATCTTTTGAAGACTGGTCGTCATTGCTGGGATCGGTAGAAAAAGAGGAAGCTTTATAGTTAACATATTCAATGTCGGCAGTTACAAATCCTTTTTGTTTTCTAACGTCCTCCACTTCATGCAACACATAAGAAGCGCTGCCGATAATGCGGTAGGGATTTAACAACCAGTATTTGAACTGGGCATCTTGTCCGCCTGTAAAAACTCCTGAGTTTTGAGTTTGTATTCCCTGATAATTTTCTGTATTGGTGGTTACAGAAGCACTGTATTTATCCGTAAGCTGATAAAAGGTAGGTGAGTGAATGGCTAATCCCAGCCGAACAGATTCTGTAGGTTTAAATATAACGCCGGCTTTCAGGTTCACCCCGCCACCGCTGGTTTTTAAGTATTCAGAGATCCTGGCGTAGTCAAAATTGTTATTGGGATTGGTTGTGGCGTCGGCTTCAGTAAAATCAGAGTTTCGTTCGTAATTCAATAATGAAAATCCGAGCGTAAAGCCCATATAGAATTTATCATTATAATTAACGGCGCCTGCCAATGCAAATTCAGTAATACCACCGGTACTCCTGACATTATTTTCCTGTATCAATCCCGTCGGCAACAGTGGCACTGCTCTCGACTGAAATTGGTAATTGCCGGCAGAGCCCCCGGCTACCGTATCGATCCAGTAGGTATTGAAAGCAAGACTGGTCCCAAAGGGAAAATTCTGTGCCACTGCATTCGCATCGGTCACATTATTGTTGCGGATCTCTTCCAAAAATTTTTGTGAGTACGAACTTTGAGTATTGATGCCTCTGTATAAAATATTGCTGTTGAAATCAGCCATCCGGTTTATAGCAATGCCGATGGCCGAGCTTCTTTTTCGTTCTGCTTCTCTTGGCGTACTTCCACCGATCACGAATCCTGTAGTGCCGAATGCAAAATTGTTTTTATTGTCTTTTTCACTATGACTAAAATATGAAGCTTTATTGTTAAGAAGATTAAATGCAGGCGTTAATACAAAGTCACCGGTTTTATAAAAACCAAGCCCCGCCGGGTTTACAAAAGTGGCAGACAGATCACCACCGAGAGAGCCCATTGCTCCTCCAATCGCTTTTTCCCTGGCTGTTCCGCCAGAGATATACCAGGAATAGCGTAAAGCATCTGCTGGCTCCTGTGCAACAATTTGCAGGGAGGATGCAACAATAGTTATGATGAAAAATATTTTTTTCATTGTATCAGGAGTTAATAAACATTCAGTAATAGGCTCAGTGTGCCGCACGTTGGTTTAAAAAACTTTCTTAAGAAAGGAAGTTGGTGCAGGGTAATCAGAATTTTCTTACCGGTGCGCTGCTGCCGCTGCTTGATGAACCAGAACTGCTGCTGCCACTGCTCCGTGAAGACATGTTTCCTGAATTGCCGGAAGTGTTTCCTCCGCTAAAGACGTTTCTCAGGAAAGTGCCGGAATTCCGATTGTTATTTCCGGAGTTGAACCTGTTAGAAACATTGTTTAGATTGAAGGATTTTGAGTTATTATAATTCTGATCCAGCAGTCTCCTGTTATTAAATGTATTCAGGTTCACGGTGCGGGGAGCTGTGTACGCATAACTGACCTTCGGGTTTATGACAACATAATTTTGGTAATAGGGATTGTAATAATTGTTCCAGTACGTGTAAGGATTCCACGGGTTATTCCAGAGGTATAAGTTATAATTTGTGAAATAACTATATCCATAATTGTAACGGTCGCCATAATAATACCAATCGTCAAGGTCTGACCAGAGTAATGGATTATGCACTTTCATGCGCAGGTAGCGGTCATCGTAATACTCATCGCCATAATATTTTGAATCATCGTTGTTGTTATTCACGCTGAGGTATTCGTCTTGAGGGCGGGCCGGTGAATAATAAACATCGTCTGGAGTTTGACCGGTTTTGTAAGCAGTAGAACAATTGCTGAATGCAATTGCCACTGTAATGAATGCCAGGAGTAAAATTGTAGGTTTCATGGCAAGTGGTTTAAGTTAATTAATAATGAAGTTACTACTTTTGTGCGACTTAAATGTCAGATGTTAATTAGGTCGCAAATCTTTTGCCATCCGATTGTAAAATTGTGTCATTCAGTGTTAATTTAAACGTAAAGATTTGATGGTTGTTGGATGCTTGTTACTGGTAAGAGAGTACTGATTACAACCCTGCGTTCTTAGCAGTACCGTTAAAATCTTTGAATATGAATTATAAAAAGCTTGAAATATTGAAACTGGCTGATGAACTGGTCCCTGAGATCCATGAGATGACGATTACCAAAGTCCCGAAGTATGAAATATTTGAAGAAGAGTCACAAATCAGGAGGTCAGGTAGATCAGTCAAAGCGGCCATAGCAGAAGGGTATGGACGTCGACATTATAAGGCTGAGTCTATAAAATTTTTGGTTTACTCCCTTGGCTCAACTGATGAAACGATTGACCATTTGGAAAATCTGTTTAAAACAAAATCGCTACAAGATCAGGCTCTCTATGCTTATCTTCACGAAAAATTAGAATCACCCGGCAAAAAAATAAATCTTTTTATAAAAAGAGTGGATAATTCGGACTGGAACCAGAACCAGTGACCAACCACCTGTAACCAGTAACAAGAAAATGAGCAAAGAAATTACTTCAAGAGCAGAAGACTATTCACAATGGTACAATGATCTGATTTTAAAAGGCGGGTTGGCTGACTATTCAGCTGTCAGAGGCTGCATGGTCATCAAGCCTTATGGTTTTTCATTATGGGAAAAAATGCAGGGGGCGCTGGATAAGATGTTCAAGGATACGGGCCATGTCAATGCTTATTTCCCCTTGTTTATTCCCAAAAGTTTTTTTGGAAAGGAGGCGGCGCATGTGGAAGGTTTCGCCAAAGAATGTGCGGTCGTTACTCACTACCGGCTTAAAAATGATCCGGAAGGCGGCATCATTGTGGATCCTGATGCAAAACTGGAAGAAGAACTGATCGTTCGTCCCACCAGCGAGACGATCATCTGGAATACTTACAAAGATTGGGTACAGTCGTATCGGGACCTGCCCTTATTGATCAATCAATGGTGCAACGTGGTGCGTTGGGAAATGCGGACAAGATTATTCTTACGCACCGCTGAATTTTTATGGCAGGAGGGTCATACTGCTCATGCAACCGCAGAAGAAGCGATAGAAGAAACAAAAAAGATGCTGGGTGTGTATGCAACTTTTGCGGAAGAATTCATGGCATTGCCGGTGATCCGGGGCGTGAAGACCGAAAGCGAACGCTTTGCAGGCGCTGTGGATACATATTGTATCGAGGCATTGATGCAGGATGGTAAGGCCCTGCAAGCAGGGACTTCGCATTTCCTTGGTCAAAATTTTGCAAAAGCATTTGATGTAAAATTCTTAAGTAAAGAAAATAAACTGGATTATGTATGGGCTACCAGTTGGGGTGTGAGCACCCGCCTGGTGGGAGGTATGGTGATGGCGCATAGTGACGACCAGGGATTAGTGATGCCTCCGAAGATCGCACCGCTGCAGGTGGTCATTATTCCTGTTTATAAAGGTGATGAAAAAAAGCAGGAGATCAATGCTAAAGCAAAAGAGATCATGGATAACATTAAAAGCCTTGGCGTCAGTGTGAAGTTTGATGATAATGATAACACAAGGCCGGGATGGAAATTTGCCGAATATGAAATGAAAGGTGTTCCGGTAAGGCTGGCATTAGGCGCAAGAGACCTGGAAAAAAATCAGATCGAAGTAGCACGCCGTGATACGAACGAAAAAAAGACAGTGCATGCAGATGGCATTGCTCAGTATGTGGATCGTTTACTCATCGATATTCAGCAAAACTTATTTAACAAAGCCAAAGCATACCAGCAATCGCATATTACTCCCGTAAACACTTGGGATGAATTTGAAAAATTGCTGGATGAAAAGGGTGGCTTCCTATCGGCCCATTGGGATGGCACTGCAGAAACTGAAGCTGCTATCAAGGAAAAGACAAAAGCAACGATACGATGTATCCCATTGGACAATCCGCAGGAAGAGGGTAAGTGTATCCTGAGCGGAAAACCTTCCGGGCAACGGGTACTGTTTGCGAGAGCATATTGAGAGGAGAATGTATAGGTGTTAAGACAAGGTTGAAATAAAAATTTGCAGAAAATTTCAGTTAGCTCTACATTTATCAACAACCAAATGCTTTGTTCATGGATATAAATCAAACACCTCCGCCTCCTCCCGGTTCGTTATTTCAATTGAATATTGATACCAATGCATACCAGACACTTCGAAGTGCTGCTTCCTGGTCAAAAGTATTAGGCATTGTAGGAGTGATATTGGGAATTTTGTTTTTTATTCTTGGTATTCTTATGCAGTCTGCCATAAAAGGAAATCAGGAATTTGGAGAAAACGCCGCATTGATGGGAAATGCAGGGATGGTAGTATATATCGTATTCGGCCTGGTAATGGTCATCAGTTCGATTTTTACTCTTAATTTCAGCAATAAGATCAGTACAGCATTGCGTTCAAATGATCAGTATTCATTGACTGCCGGGTTTGCTGCTGCAAGAAATTACTTTGCGTTCTGGACCATATTGTGCATTATTTTCCTGTTGCTGTTCCTATTGACCGTTATTCAGCTGGCGACCAAATAAGTATTGGATATAATTTCCGGAAACCAGGTACTATTTTATTGACAGATAATTGTAATCTTTCAATAACACTTCCAGGAAATCAAAAGGAGACATCGAAGAGTTTATCCGGAGATGGTTCTTTATTTTTTCGCTGGCTGCTTCTGCAATTTTATAATCTCCTTTTTTCCGGGATGTTTCTAAAATGCTTTTAATAGCATTGATGTCTTTATCGCTGAGCTGCATAATCTGCGGGAAGGAAGGGACATAACTATCTTCCACCGCTACAAACACCGTGTCATTAATGCTCCCTTTTGTACTGGTACGGATCAGAATTGTTTTGGCAAGAATGTCTCCCAACCGTTGTCCTTTTTTAGAGCTGACTACTAATACTACATCCGTGCCAAGAAAAATAAATGCCAGCAATGCAAACCAGCGCAGCATCGGAACATAAAAAAAAGCGCTGGGTCCATACGATGCGTATAGAAATATGATCAAAATCACCGCATAATCAGATACTCTTAGAAGCCATCGGATAATGAACTGGCTGATTGAAGGTTTACCGCCCGTTTCATTTACCACCCGAATACCCATTAATTTTTTCCCGATGCTTTGCCCTTTCATCGTGATCTCACATACGAGATGATACACGAACACGGGTACCATGAATAACAATCTTACAAATGAATAATTATAAAGCTCATCATCCGAATAAATATGGCCGCCGGAATAGATACTCCTCATAATGGCGCCTGCGATGATGAGATAAAGATAGATCACCAGCAGGTCGATGAGCAGGGCAAAGAACCTCCGATAAAACTCAGGGATCTCAAATTCGAGGTCAATGTTGAAGTTAGTAGGAATTCGGACGATGCCCATCAATCTAATTTTAAAAAACGTCGACAGTGCAAATATCGTTTTTGTATCGCTAAAATTTTGCCGCCAGTAGTTTCCTGCTGTAAAAAATAGTATTTTACAAACTTAAACCATGAACCTTGCGGGAAGCACTTTTCATAAAAAAGAATAAGGAGCGATGGGAGCGCATCCAGTATCAGCCTTCACAGGATGCCGATGAAACAGCCAAAGATTTTACGCAATTGCTGGATGACCTTGCTTATGCTAAAACATTTTATCCATCCGGAAAAGTGACCCAATACATTAACGGGCAGGCATCAAAAATTTATATCGGTATTTATCAAAACCGCAAAGAAGATAGCAACCGCCTGGTGACATTCTGGAAATATGAACTGCCTCTTACCATCCGTAAACATCATGGCCTGGTTCTGTTCACATTTATTTTGTTTGTCCTTTTTTTTATAATTGGGTTTTTTTCATCCGGTCATGATCCGGCCTTTGTCCGGAGTGTGTTGGGGGAAAATTATGTGGACATGACGGAAGCAAACATTGCAAAAGGAAATCCGTTAGGTGTGTATCAATCCGGCAATGCGTTGCTGGCCTGGATCGGGATCATGATCAATAATATCATGGTGTCCTTTACTTATTTTGCAAGAGGACTTTCATTCGGAATACTTACGGTGACATCAGTAATGAAAGAAGCGATCACACTGGGTGCTTTCGAGTATATGTTTTTCTCTAAAGGATTTGGATGGCAATCTGCAATGGGCGTATTGATTCATGGCATACTTGAACTAACAGCGATCATCATTGCCTGTGCGGCAGGATTAGTGATGGTAAAGAGTTTTTTATTTCCCGGCACCA
>DASZXQ010000204.1:0-37543 GCA_035545755.1 Chitinophagaceae bacterium
GACGTGTACAATTTGTCTTTGTGACGAAGCACCAGGGCTTCCAAAGCGTCCAGGTTTCCATCTGTAAAAAGATGGATCAGTTCATGGTCGGTTTTCTTGTTAAAAGCTTTCATAAACTCCTACAGGTTTAGGTTGATTCGCCAGTGGCGAATATTCAATGGATATTGGTTAACAAATTAAATTCAGTAAAAAATGATCGAGTAGAAGTTTAGGCGATAGGCGAGTTACGTTTTTGGTTATTCATATTTTGGTTATTGGACTTTAAAAATAGAGCATTTTCTGAAATGACCAAACATTTTGCAGTCATAAAGCTAAACCATTTCCCTAAAAAACTGTTAATCGTAGGCTGAAATTCAGAAGGATTAAGGGTTTACATTTGCAGACCATACAATGGAAAATTTAATAAAAGGGAAAAATCCCGATAAAAATGCGACCGTAAATTCCGCAGAAAACATCGTTATTAAAGGGGCAAGAGTGCACAACCTGAAGAATATTAGTGTGCAGATACCCCGGAATAAATTGGTGGTGGTGACCGGGGTTTCCGGCTCAGGAAAGTCTTCTCTTACTATCGATACTCTGTATGCAGAGGGGCAGCGACGTTATGCGGAAAGCCTGAGCGCTTATGCCCGCCAGTTCCTCACAAGGATGAATAAGCCGGATATGGATTATATCAAAGGCTTGTGCCCGGCAATTGCCATCGAACAAAAAGTGATCACCAGAACACCCCGCAGTACCGTTGGTAGCATGACAGAAATTTATGACTATCTGCGACTGTTATTTGCCCGGATCGGTAAAACCATTTCTCCTATTTCCGGAAAAGAAGTCAAGAAAGATGATGTAGCTGACGTGTTGAATATGATCACTGGATTGAATGAAGGCGATAAAGTTTTTGTCCTGATATCATTTAAGAAAAGTAAAAACCGGGATGTAAAAGAAGATTTGAATATTCTTTTGCAAAAAGGGTTTAGCCGCATTTATAAAAAAGGAGAGGTCTTTCGGATCGAAGAAATACAAGCCAACAATGAATATTCAATTATTGATGATCAATGCTCAATCCTGGTGGATAGAATTATTGTAAAAAAATTTGACGAGGATGATAAACACCGCTTAGCTGATTCAATTGGTACTGCTTTTTACGAAGGTGATGGAGATGTATATATTGAAGTAAATGGTAAAAAGAAATTTCATTTCAATAACCGGTTTGAACTGGATGGAATGCAATTTGAAGAACCGGTCCCGAATCTATTTTCATTTAATAATCCCTACGGTGCTTGTCCAACTTGCGAAGGATTTTCACAGGTATTGGGGATTGACAGTGAATTAGTGATTCCCAATCGAAACTTAAGTGTATATGAAGGTGCGGTGGCTCCCTGGAAAGGAGAGAAATTAGATTGGTGGCGGCAGCAATTTATCAAAGGTGCTAAACAATCCGGTTTCCCAATTCATAAGCCGATCTCAGATCTTACAAAGAAACAATACCAAATCCTTTGGGAAGGAGATGAGCATGTTTATGGTATCAATGAGTTTTTCAAAGATGTAGAGCAGCAATTATACAAGGTTCAATATCGTGTATTACTCAGTCGCTATCGTGGCAGAACACAGTGTCCGGATTGCAAAGGCTATCGTCTTCGTAAAGAAGCATTATATGTAAAGGTCAATAACAAGCATATCGGGGAATTAAGTGAATTGCCTGTAAAAGACCTGAAAGCATGGTTTGACGAATTGGGAGACAACTTAAGCGATTACGATAAGCAAGTTGCAAAGCGAATACTCATCGAGATCAATAACAGGTTGAATACTTTATTGAATGTAGGACTTGGATACCTGACGTTGAATCGACTGGCAAATACATTAAGCGGTGGTGAAAGTCAGCGCATACAATTGACCAGAAGTTTGGGCAGCAATCTTACCAATTCTTTGTACATTCTGGATGAACCATCAATCGGACTTCATTCGAGAGATACGGAAAATCTCATCCGGGTTTTAAAAGAACTTCGTGATCTGGGAAATACGGTTGTTGTGGTAGAGCATGATGAAATGATGATGCGGGAAGCGGATCACATTATTGATATGGGCCCGTTGGCCTCTCACCTCGGTGGAGAAATTGTTGCAGAAGGAAATTATGATGCTATCGTTTCAAATCCCAACAGCCTTACCGGAAAATATTTGAGCGGAACATTTAAAATTGAACCACCCAAGTCAGTGCGAAAATGGAATACATCTGTTACAGTGGAAGGAGCGAAACAACATAATCTGAAAAATATCAATGTTGAATTTCCATTGAATGTTTTATGTGTGGTAAGCGGCGTTAGTGGCAGCGGGAAAACAACATTGGTCAAACAAATTCTATATCCTGCCTTGAAAAAAATAAAAGGAGAATTTGTTGATAAAGTCGGTATGCATAAAACCATCAGCGGCGATATCGAAAATATAGCTCAAATTGAAATGGTGGATCAAAATCCTATTGGAAAATCATCGAGGAGCAACCCGGTTACCTATATAAAAGCGTATGACGAGATCAGGGATCTTTTTGCGAAGCAACCCTTGAGTAAAATAAGAGGCTTTCAGCCCAAACATTTTTCATTTAATGTGGATGGCGGCCGATGCGACACCTGCAAAGGAGAAGGAGAACAGGTTGTAGAAATGCAATTTCTTGCTGATGTGCATCTGACCTGTGAAGTATGCGGAGGAAAAAGATTTAAGGAAGAAGTGCTGGAGGTTCAATACAAAGGGAAAAGTATTTACGATATCCTGGAATTAAGTGTAGATGAAGCCATAGAATTTTTTTGGGAAGAAAAAAGCCTGGTGAAAGCGATACAACCTTTGAGTGATGTAGGGTTGGGATATATCAAATTGGGCCAATCATCTGATACGTTATCTGGCGGTGAAGCCCAGCGGGTAAAACTGGCATCTTTTCTTGGCAAGGGTAAAAATTCCAATAAAGTGCTTTTCATTTTTGATGAGCCGACTACTGGCCTCCATTTTCATGATATCAAAAAATTATTGACCTCATTTAACTTTCTGATCGAACAAGGTCATTCGATCATTATTATTGAACACAACATGGAGGTCATTCGCAGTGCAGATTGGATCATTGATCTGGGGCCAGAAGCAGGAGAAGATGGTGGAAACATAGTGTATACCGGCAAACCTGAAGGAATAAAAAAAGCGAAAGCAAGCTGGACTGCGAAATTTATTTAGTGAATTTGAAAAGTATGCTGCCGATCTTTCGCAAAATTTGAAAATTCATTATTTCCTTGTTCTGAGACTCTTGCTTATAAGTTTTTTTATACTGGTTTATAAAAATTTTCCATGACTTTTTTTGGGGTCCTGTCTGTTTTAAAAACTCCCCAGTGTTTCTCTGGCTCAAATGGATCAGGTGAACCTTTCCAATCTTCGTCAAAAGCTTCAAAGAAAAAGGTGAGTATGTTTTCCTTTTCAGCCCATTCCATCAGGTCTTCGTAATAAATTTTTTGGTTAATCTCATTTACCACTTCGGGATGAATACCCTTGCCATTGGAATTGGTAGCCCAGCCTGCTTCGGTGATTACCAATGGTTTTTCTGGATAAAGACTGGCAACAATTTCAAAATTTGCCCTGGTGTATTCCATGGCTTCGTGAATGTGCTTGTATTCCCAGACAGGGTAGGTATGTATGGAAATAAAATCAAGAATTTCTGTGAGCGGTTTTAATTTATTCAACCAGGGAACATAATTTTCACAAAAAGTAACAGGTTGTATAGTGTTTTCTTTAACCCTCTGCGCAAATTCTGTAACCCTGCTTACTGGTACATAATGATCGGTCCAGTCCACGCAGGCTTCGTTACCTACCGAAAGCGAAAAAATGATATCTGGGTATTCGTTGGCGTTGTCGATGAGTTTTCGTATTCTGTCGTTGTTGATTTCTCGGTTCTTTTCTAATTGCTCTTCCGGATATAAACCGGCTCCCCAGGGGCAACCAAAATTATTCATCTCCGCTTCAATAAAGGCACCCAGCATTATTTTGAAGTCGAGTTTCTCATTACGCACAACTTTCAAAACAGTATCAGCGTGTGTATCGCAATCATAAAGACGAAGGTATTTCCATTGTGGCTGCAGAATAAGCAGGTCTTCTCTTATTTGGTCGTATGAGGGATATTTGCCACCTGGCCGCTGCCCTTCTCGAAAGCCGGAATAACAAATAGCTCTAGCTGGAGTCAGATTAAAATGTTTAAAAAAATTCATCACTAAAATTTCAATTTTTCCCTTTTATCCCAAATGCCCCAGTAAGCACCGACAACGCCTTCGGCTCCTACTTTCCATGACTCATCGAAGGATGAGAAATAAAACACCGGGACCTGGTCCTCAACGGACCATAGTTGAGTATTGATAAAATAATTTCTGGCATGATCCATGGACGGAATCGCTCCTCGCACATTTTCACCTTTGCTGGGCCACCCCGTTTCAGTAATAATGACTTCTTTTCCGCCGCCTGCGGCTACTGCCTGGTAATACATCCGCTTCATATAATCCAGCGAGTTTTCAAAAGGGCAGCCCTCCCAGAACGGATAGCAGTTGCATAGAATTATGTCGCAGGCTTCAGTGATTTTTGGCCGGTGAGAAAATTCATAGTAGGCATCCACATATCCCACTTTGATCTTAGGTAATTCCTTTTTTACTTTTTTAATAAAATCCAGCAACTCTTCTTCCGAAAGGTCTTTACGGTACATTACTTCATTTCCCACTGCAGCAATATCCACCAAACCTTTATTAGCCAGTTTGATCAATCCCTTAACCTCCCGATGATTAATTTCCGGGTCATTACAAAGCCAAGCCCCAACAAGTGTTTGAATGCCCATTTCTTTAGCCACCTTTGGAATTAATTCATTTCCATCCGTACACGAAAATGACCTTACCCATTTTGTATAGGGAGCCAGAATTTCCATTCTTCGCCTCACCTGTTTTTCCGTAATGATATCACCTGGCTTTTGACCTTCTTCATAAAGGCTGAAACAAAAACCATGAACCCCGTTATTAAGTACATCCAGAAACAAGTCATTGAGTTCCTGGTTGGATTTTCCGGTAATGTGGTTTTCGTTGCCGGCTCCTTTGATAGACAAGTATTTTCCTTTTCTGTATGACATAAGATTAGTATTTGAGGTTTTCATCTTTATCCCAGATTCCCCAGCGGGCACCCAGTTCACCTTCTTCCCTCATTTTCCAGGTTTCATCAAAAGAAGAAAAA
Organism: Chitinophagaceae bacterium; assembly: GCA_035545755.1. Classification (GTDB taxonomy): domain Bacteria; phylum Bacteroidota; class Bacteroidia; order Chitinophagales; family Chitinophagaceae; genus UTBCD1. The sequence continues at coordinate 5,224 of DASZXQ010000204.1, forward strand.
TAGAATAATTCTACTCCCTCTTTTTGTGACCATTCCTGTGTTTGTAAAAAATATTTCTGTGCATTTATTACAGAAGGTTCTGCCTGGCTTATCTTGCTTCCTTGACTGGGCCAACCTGTTTCTGTAATTATAATCCGTTTGCTCGCTGCTATTTTCTTTGTTAATGCAAACATTTTTCGCAGGTCATCAAGGGCATGTTCAATGGGCGATCCTTCCCAGAAAGGATAACAGTTCACAAGTACCAGATCTCCGGCTGCAATCAGTTCGGGATTTTCAATGAACTGGTAATACGCATCCACGTATCCTACTGGTATGGATTTGATCTGTTTCCTTACTCTATCTATATAATCAATAATCTCCTTAACGGACAACTCACCTCTTAATAACACCTCGTTTCCTACCGCGGCTATATCAACTAGTCCTTCTTTAGCCAGTTTGATGAGAGAACTGATCTCTTTCTCATTTCTTTCTTTATCATTGCTGATCCATGCTCCGGCCATTATTTTCAATCCTTTTTCTTTGGCAAAAACAGGAATCATTTCATTTCCTTTGGTACATGAAAATGAACGAATCCATTTGGTATGTGGAGCTACTATCGCCATTCTTTGTTTAGTTTCTGATTCAATCAGAACATCACCGGCATCCTGGCCTTCAATATATGGACTGAAACACATACCGTGTATGCCTTTATTAAGTTGCTCCCGAAATAATGCAGATAACTCGCTTTCGGATTTGTCGCTGAAATTTGTTCCTGAATAAACAGGTACAACCAGCTTGCTGAGTAACGGCTGCAATTTTCCTGACTGGTAACCGGACGATGGTTTTAGGTTTTTTCTTTTTTCAAGTTCTTTTCTTATGTCATTGGCCCGTTCTTCAGAGATATCATAATCTTTCATTATAAACATGGCAATAAGTGTTCCCAGTATGGGAACGCCAGAATAAAATAAACGAAGACCTGTAACGGCTCCTTCCGGTTGGGTAGGCGCATTGGGTGAAAAATGCACCAACGTCATGATTACACCGCTCAAAAGACCTGCAATAGCAAAACCAAATTTCACCATCCACCAGTAAATGGCACCAAAGATTCCCTCCCTTCTTTTATAATGTTTCAGTTCATCCAGGTCACAAACATCGGCCGTCATCGACATCATTAGTGTAAATAATCCTCCAATGCCAAAAGAGAAAAATGGGAGCGCAATAATAAACATATAAGGCTTGCCTGGAACAAATAAGAACCAGAATAAAATATAGCCGATTATTGATATCCCTTGCGATAGCAGAAAAGCATTTTTCTTTCCCATATTCTTTGACATCCAGGCAACAATAGGAATTACAATAAATGTGGTTACAAGTGCTCCCAAACTCCCAAACAGTGTGGGCCACAGCCCTGCTGCCCCAGCATTGCCGTTAAATAAATAATAAACGATGATAAAAAATGAAAAACTAGCAATAGTATTAAAAGCATTGAAAATAAAAAATGTAGCGAAGCAGATTTTTCTGAACTGTGGCATTTTAAACGCCTGTTTGAATCCTTTCAATATTTCCTTCATCCCAAGCCCGATATTCATTATTGAAAGAGGTAGCAGCGATGTATCATTTTTGGTAGAACTACCTTTAATAAAAAACGCAGGAATCATTGCTAATATCATACATGAAATACCCACCCAAACCGCCAGGTTGCGGGTGGCTGCTGCCGGAGTCGCAAACCAGTGGGGGTCATACATTATGACCCAAAACCAAGGTGCAATTACCCAAGCCCATTGACCGATCCACTGTGCCACTGCCATGATATTCGTTCGTTCATGATAATCATTGCTCATTTCATAGCCCATGGCCACATAGGGCACACTAAAAATGGTAAGGCCCAGGTAAAACGCAAAAGACCAAAGCAAGAAATAGATAAAATTATGGTTCACCCCATTAGATTCATACAATTGCCACATCACAATAAATGAAATTCCTAAAATAATGGAACCGATGAATACATATTGCCTTCTACGACCCCAGACTGAACGTGTATTGTCAGAAATAAATCCCATCATGGGATCCAGCACTGAATCAAATAACCTTGGAAGAAAGAAGAGGATACCCCACATCCAGGTAGGAAACCCTAACCCTTGCACCAATACTACCATGAAAATTCCCAATATGGCCGGAAACATCTGGTTGGCTAACATTCCCAGCCCAAATGCCACTTTGTAACTCATGGGTACTTTGTGTTTTTGTGTAATAGTAGTATCTGGCATAAGCTGTCCTTATTTAATAATTATTGTTTGTATGGCTTTGGGAGAAATTTTAGTCGTTATCTTTTTTTCATTGAGGGTAACATTTATTGTTTTTTGAATTTGAGTTGGGTTAAGTATCACTACAGCATATGATCTGTTTGTATTTTTTACTGCCGTTACCATCAAGTCTTTATCCGAACAATCAAAACCAATACGCACCGCACCGGGGCGAATGAATTTGCTGAAATGTGCCATCGTATAAAACAACGGTGTGAAATACACTTCATCAGTCTCCGGGTCTACAATTACCGGTGCGATACACCAATTCTTAAACCAGTTGGGACCACCTTTTCGGTCGAGCACCATGTTCCAGTCGATCCATCCATCTACATAATTATTGAGACAGCCAATAATATCGTTTGCGTAGCGAATCACTGGGGTATATTTTGGATGTAAATATTTTTGATCATGTGGCGCCCAAGTCCAGCCCCAGTCGGTAGCTTCATTACTCCAATACCAGTTATCATCTTCCCATCTGGGTATTTGCGCATCTATGCAAGCTTCTGTATTGATTAAATGTTTTTGTGGTGCAAGCTGATGTACGAGCTGAAGAGAAGCAGGGAAAAAATCGTAGGTGCTGCCATACCAATGCACGGCTGTGCCACTGAAATATTTTGCCGCAGTTTTATCATTGTACATAACTTTTGCCCATTTCTTCAGTTCTTCTCCCCGATTTTGATCATAGCCGAAAATTTTTATAGCACCAAACCCGTCTTTTTCCAGTTTCGGACCGAGGTAGTTTTTTACAAACTCGGTCATTTCTTCAGGAGTGAAATGCATGCTCTCCCAGTTATTATTATTGCCTAATGGTTCGTTCTCTACCGTTACTCCCCAAATGTCGATACCTTCTTTTTTGTATGCCAGAATATATTTTGAAAAATACAAGGCCCATACCTTGTTATATTGAGGTAGCAGTTTGCCTCCCCGCCAGTCGTTGTTATCTTTCATCCAGGGTGGGGCTGTCCATGGAGAAGCAATAATTTTAAAACCTTTTTTCGAAATTTTTTGGGCTTCTTTAATCATGGGTATAATATCGTCCTTGTCAGCATCAATACTGAAATGCTTCAGTTCAACATCACCTTGAACTGTGTCATATGCATAATGGCCCAGAGAAAAATCACACGAGTTGATATGTGTTCGGGTGAGCGAATAGTTAGCACCTTCTTCACTAAAATAAGCCGACAGAATTTTTTCCCGTTTGGATCTACTTAACTTATTCAGTAGATAGGCAGATGCCTCTGTGAAGGAACCCCCAAAGCCAGTTATTTTCTGAAACTGCTGAGAAGTATCTATTCTGACTGTAACAGCTTCGCTGGCATATGGCGATTCACTGATCAGTTGAAGTTTATTCCCTGCTGCAGAAGTTTCAAAAATTTGCACTAGTTCCTTATTTTGGGCTGATGCTTCCATTATCATTGAAAAAATGAATAATAAAGAAATATTGCAACATATTTTCACCATACTTTTTTAGACTTTAGTTTTCGCTAATCATTTTAATAGCGATTCAGGCAGATATACTTTGATCTGTTTCACTTCCCCATTTCTCCTGAATAGCCAGTTACTTTCTTTTTCATTCAAACTAAGAGTTTTGCTTTTACGCACTGTACCATCTTTAAAAAGAATCTCTATCGCCTTTTTATTATCTATTATGTATATAACCGGTACCTGGCAGACTGTAAAACACAAAGAATTAGCTTTCAACGTGATGGTTTCATGCCTGTTTCCCACATCAATACAATCTATTACATTAACATTTTCCAGAAATTCTTTTTTTCTTAATAAAATGGGATTGAATACAAGTTTTCCATTTTGAATAAAAACACCGAGTTCACCAAAACGACTAATGATATCTTCTTTAACCTGCCCCGTCATGCCGGGTTGTTGTGCACCTTTGCCCATCGGTGTATGAGAATAAGGATCTGTGGGAAAAGCTCCATACAATTGCGGTGGCTTGTGTACTCCAATGCCTTCCTCGATTTCATAATAATGTTTCAGCAACCTGCCAGTAATTTCTGCGCCTGCATTATCTCCAATAGCCCTGATACATGTTTCCTGCACCGCCAGTAGCAGTTTTGAAACCATATGCCAGTAAATAGATCCCAAACCCTCATAGCCAAAAAAGGTCCCTGATCTTCCGGTGAACTCTTTATGATGGAAGACTTCTTCAAATATCTTCAGCAGTAATTTCCTTTCTTTTTGTACCAATGGTTGATAATCTTGTTCAAGGCCGTTCAATGCTGCTTGCAGATCGTTTGCATTTCGGAAATTGCCATTGAAGTGCATTCCACCATTGATATCTTTTTCAATAATCCTTTTATTGCCTACTTCAACCAATTTTTGTAATAACTGTGATTGCCAGACAGCAGCAACAGAGATAATATTCTTTTGTAGAAAGCGAGGCAACTGTTTGTTGGGGTAAAGCAAATAGCTATACTGGTCATGCCGGAACAATTCACTTCTCTTTAGTGCATCCAGCACTTCCAGACCATCCTTTGCTGATAAATAGCCTGAACTCAAAACGGCCACTTGCCCTTCAAGCATTTCACTTAGATGGGAAATATGGGCAGTCCGATCATCATATTCCAGAAGGTTATATGAATGATACAGACCGTCTAATCTTTTATTAGAATATATGCTTTGCTCTATAAATTCTAATGTTACATTTACAAACGCCGATAATTCATCTGCTGGCAATGACTCTTTTCGCCCAGAAAATTTTTCTGAATAAATATTATTACGGAATTCGCTTCCCGCAATGCCCAACCCGTCCATGATTTTTTTTCTTGCCGTATCATCTATTTCACCCTTAAGTATAGTCCTGTTTTTCAGCAGAATTTCTTTTACTGCGTTGAAGAAGGAATACACTTCTGCAGAAATCATAAACTGTTTTCCAACTTGTTTTTCGAAAATGGGCTGGAAGAATATTAAAAATCGTCTGAGGTAATACAGAGTGACCATGGAAACCCCGTTGCCCACTAAAGCATTGTTGGCATCGTTCCATTCGGGTCGTTGGGTGTTCATCCAGATACCACCACCTGGTATGAAGTTGGATATTTTTGCCAGCAAAGTGGCCAGTATCTTTTCTATAAAATTTACTTGGCAAATTTCTCCCTGCCGGTTGGTTAACAGTGCTCCATCGGCGCCAATATCTTTTATGCGCTGTCTGATGGAGCGATCGCTTTTTTCATCAAACTCGATCGTATCCTTCGGATTTTTGAGAATATCGCTGTATAATTTTATTTTGTAGGGGACATTAGCATAAACAAAACCATTTTTAGCCAGCAGGCTAGTGAGCGAATGGGAACTGCAGTTGTCAATAAATTCAATAAATTTTAGCAGATAAATAATCTGGTGGTCTCCCCAATATCCAATATAGGACCATGGGTTACCCGGCTCAATAGTTTCCCAGTCAAAACCGTCTTTAGTAATCCGGTAAGGATTGTAACCGTCGAAGGTTGAAGCATTGAGAAATTTGAAAATCATTCCTTCAATAAATTCAGGATAAGAATGAACCAGGGCTTCCCAGTTTTGAAAAATATCCCGCCAGTTTCCCTGGTAATCTAAAATTTTTGAGCCGTCTATCTCACTTCGTGTGTTAATGGAAAACTCATTCCATGGGCGGCTGGGATCGCCATGCCTGCGGCTGAATTTCAGCGGTAGATATTCAGTAGCTAATCTGTAGAAATTCACATTTCCAGATTTTTCAGCAAGATCTTTTATTTCAAATACTGAAAAATTTTCGGGAAATTGGTCTAACAATTTTTTTGTTTCTTCATAAACCGGTCGATTAGCTTTATACAAGTAATTAACGAAATCGCGTTTTTCAATCTGGTAGTTGTCATCAAAGATGCCACCCCGCATAATGTTAAACAAAACATTGGAATAGTGCCTAGCATTTTTCAAGTCATCTGACGTACACTGAAGTCCATCCGCTGCATAAGTTAATTTTTTCAAATTTTCAGTTCCTAATTCAACATCATTCAGTACTTTTTTGAAAAAATCTCGATCATTTTTAATACTATCTAAAAGTGCGACAATATCAGCATGACTTTGGTTAACATTAGCTACAATCAGCCATTCTTTACCTTTTCCAGGATCCAGCACTGTGTTACTGACAACAAAATAGGCTCCTTTTTCACCTTTAATATCTGTTTCCTGGTTAACGAATCCATGTGTCCTGAAATTTTTTAGTTGTAGCGAGGACAGTAAATGAACAGGATTATTCAGGCCAACTGACCAGGCTACAGATGCCTTCAACGCCTCACTTGGTTCAGCTTTATCTATAATAATTGCACTTAAAGCAAAAATGCCTAATCCTGTTTCTACATCTAGTTCGGATCTTTTATATGCGTCCGTAAGATTACTTGCCTTCACTTGTAAATTGCTGCTAACACCATAGGGAATTATATTTTGAATACCATCTAGGATAGTTATTTCAATTTTTATCTGATCCAGATTGATCAATTTTGTTTTTTTTACAAAGCCATACAGGTTACTGCTGTTCCACTCATATCGGAAGCAGAGGTTCAGGTCAGAATTTATTTCTTCAAAAATGATTTTATTACCGAATTTATTTTTATACAGGTTTCGGGTGTAGTTATATTTCCCTTCTCCGCGTTCAGAAAGCGGCTCCCATAAATATGTTTTTTTATTTTTAGTAATCCGAAGTATGGTTTTACTTCCAGTGATTTCTGCCGACTCAGTTATTTTATCATCGGTGTAGTAAGGGAACAGAGCATAATCTGCATTTTTTCTTCCAGCGCTAATGCCTGCGTTACTTGACACAAACATCCAGTGATTCGAATCGCTGACGATGCTCATGAAAAAATGACGCATGTTGTCTACATCAGCAATTCTATAAAAGTGTTCATTATCAATTACGACCGGTTCAAATTTTGGTTCTTTAGATGGCATGAATACTACTATTCAATGATTGAAAGTGCAATTGCAAAAAGTATTTAGCTATTTTTCTGCTGCTATTTTTTGATTGTCTAATTCAGGGTAGAATTAATCAGGGCCTAAACCCACTCACTCAAGCTGTTTCTACTTTGAATTATTTATTGATATTAATTCTATAGTGCATTAATAAACCTATAGTTGCTTATAAACTTTTACATAGTCAACATACATATATTGTGGAAAGACTGTACCAGTTGTCGGAAAGCCAACATAATTTCCACCAACCGCTAAGTTGAGAATCATAAAAAAGGGATGATTAAAAACCCATTTTCCTGAAACGTCATTTGGTGTAATTCTTTGGTAAAGAAAATTATCAACGAAATAATCAATAAAATCCGGGCCCCATTCTACGGCATAAATATGATAGTCTGTATCGAACCTGCCGTTACTAAGCGCATAGGCTTTTGTAACTGCGTTTCCACCCGAATAACCCGGACCATGTACACTGCCATTGTTGATATAAGGTTTTTGGCCCCTTTGTTCCATTATATCAACTTCACCACATTCTGGCCAGCCAACGGTATCAACATTATTTCCTAATAACCAAAATGCCGGCCATATTCCCGGCCCGTAAGGTGTCTTGATTCTGGCTTCAAATCTTCCATAAGCTTGTGAGAATAAGCCCTGCGTTTTAATTCTGGCAGAGGTGAAACCAAAGCCAGCGTAAGACTCCGGGATGGCAGTTATGACCAGATTCCCATTTCCATCAAGTGATATATTCTGACTGCGATCAGTATAATATTCCAATTCCTGGTTGCCCCATCCATTAGTTCCGTTGCCTATGTCAAAAGTCCATTTGGATGGATCAGGCGCTGCCCCTGCATTGCCTAAAAAATCATCAGACCAAACCAGTTCCCATTTTCTTTGTGATATATTCTGAACAGCGCTTTTTTTGCAACTGCTTATCAAAATAAGAACACTTAAACATAAACATCCCACCAAGAAATAATGGCTAAGTGAATATTTTAAGAGCTTCATAGTTTTTCTGTTTATATATTGTAATTACTTTGTTTTGAAATTCTTTTGGATCATTTATGAAAAAGGATATTATCCAGGTAAATAGTTCCGTTCCCTACAAACATCATTTGAAATACGTTTGACAGATCAACAGGAGAAAATGCAGATAATGGAATATCTACAGTATTCCATCCTGACGTTGATGGTACCGAAAGAGTATATGATGTCTGTACAGGTCCGGGACTAATTAAAAAAACTTGTAGGGCTGTGGAATTAGCCGTATAATAATCTACATGCAGGTAATTCATAGAAGTAACGTTGATGCCACTGCTACTGGGATCAAACTGAGTCCCCTCATAGTTTAATCCTGTATATAATAGAGTATTATTTCCAGCAATTGAAACCTGCGAAACTACCGTTTGTTGACCCCAATTTGGGAAGTAATCAATGTTGGGAAGTGCAGCTGTATAAGAATCACTGAAAATAGATATTACGTTAGATGCATTATAAGTAGGAGTTGGGGCAGGGGTTGTTGGTACCAAGGGTATTTTCCAGAAATAAATGTTGTCAATGTAAACATCATTGCCATCACCTACAAACATTAGCTGAAAAACATTGCTTAAATCAACTGGGGAGAATGCGGAAAGTGGGATATCCACACTATTCCAACCGTTTGTCGGAGCTGTTAGTTGATAAGCAGTTTGCACTGGTCCGGGACTGATAAGAAATACACTTAAACTGCTTGAATTAGTAGAATAATAGTCTACGTGTAAAAATCCATAGGACGAGACATTTTGATTGCTCGCCAGTTGAGTACCTTCATAATTTAATCCTGCGTAATGTAATGTATTATTTCCGGCAATTTTTATTTGAGAAACTACCGTTTGTTGACCCCAATTTGGGAAAAAATCGGTTCCTGTTACATTTGTGTAAGCATCGCTGAAAATAGAAAGCACATTTGATGAACTCTGTGTTGGGGTTGGTGCAGCTACAGTTGGTACAGGAGGATATCTCCAGAAATAAACATTGTCAATCCATAAATCAGGTAAATTATTTCCAACAAAAATTATCTGACCAAAATGTGCTTTGGTAGTTAGGCCTGTGAATGCAGCGAGCAAAGTATCTATACTTATCCATTTTTTTGAGGCCAAAAAAGAACTTGGAATAGTAAGCGTTCCGGTAACATCATCGCCGCCTCCGGCAACACCGTTTGGTCCAAAATCCAGTAATTGAATTTGAAGGCTGCTGTTAGAAGCTATGACATCAGGTGTATATATATCTATATGGAAACTCCTATATGAAGTAATATTCTGAGTAGGGCTGGTCAGTTGTGCTCCCACAAAATTTAGATTGCTGTATTGGATGATAGTATCATTACCTGCTTTGGCTATATTACTTGTTGTTACTTGATAGGGCGCCCAATAGCCATTCCAATAATCAACAGGAACATTATGGTAAGCACTTGTTAGTAAGGATAGGACATTTGCTGCATCTCTTGTTGGGGCGGGAGGAGGATTAAGCGTGCCGATTGAGTTTATTTTTAATGAGCCTAGTGCTGTTTTTGATCCTAACACTGCTGTAATAGTAGCGGTTCCACTGCCTAAAATGTTTACTCCTCCGGTTTGTGATACACTTGCTACCGAAGAATTGGAGGACTTAAGAGTAAAATAATATGGCGTTATATTTACAGTTTCGTTTACTCCGGTCGGCAGGTTAACGGTAGCCTGGTAATTAGTGATAGAATCATAGTTGCCTGCAATGGCAAATGGAATCGAATCATTATGACCACCTTGTATACTTCCTTCGAGATTTGCAAGATTTGGTAAATTTTCAAACATTACCTGATCAATCCAAACTGTATATCCGCTTCCGTTTATAGGCGAAGCTGAATAATAAAACAACCCTTTTTCAGCAATTAATTTAGATGCATCAGGAATTGGGATAATAACTTTTTTCCAATTAGAATTTACCTGGAGATTATTTAAGGAGACCTGATACATAGACATGCTCAGATCGTTACCCAAACCGACGACACCAATAGTAGCTGGTTGCGAGGCTTTAATATAAAAAGTTAGTGCATTATAGCTACTTAAATTACGTCCTGTTTTACTAAAAAAAACTCCCCCCGCATAAGAACCGTTTGGACTATTCACGTCAGGTACTTCAATCCGAATGGAAGCTTTAGAATTATTGTAGGTTTCCTGATAGTCAATATGGAAAGCTGTAACATCGGATGTCCCGAAAGCGGAATACGCCAGGTCGCTCGTGAAATCGTCAATAAAAACGTCTGCAGTAGTGGGAAATGAAGGTGCCTTAAGATTTGAAACATCCCTTCTACATCCTAAGTCCACAAAAATCAAAAACAGCATCAGCTTATTTATAGTTCTAATTAATGTTTTTTTCCTTTTCATATAAATGCTTTTTACTGTATTAATAAATTACTTACCAATATTTATTTGAATGTATGTTCTGATCTCCCATTCATTTCCGTTCGGAAAACCCACTGCATTCGGGTCAGGAACCCAGTTGCCATTCGGATCAAGAACTTTAGTTGGGGAGTACCGGGGGGAATATTTATTTAGTGTCCTGTAGGTTCCACGAATTCCAAGTTTGGTTCCAGGAAGTAAAAACCAATCAGGTTTCCCGATTTCTGTAGATAGATCTGCCATTAACTGTAACGGGAATGTTAGATTGAAGTCCCTATGATAATCATAAGGCCCCCAATCATTAAATTTAACCGAAGTAAGAAGTTTTGTTTTTTTGTAAATAGTTCTAAGATCTAAGCCGTACCGATGTATAATTCTTGGATCATTGCCATTGGCTTCTCCGTTTCCTAAATATAAATTAGCGATAAAGCCAAAGTTGTTGTCTAACTTTGAAACAATTCGTGAATCAACCTCCCACAAATCATGTGCAGGTGCTGAGCCCGGAAAAGCAAAAAAAGTCCTTCCATTCGCTAAAATACCGATGCCAGCGTCTTGTATTGTGGGTAAGTGGCGATAAACAAAATCAGTGCTTAGAGCAAATTTTGCATCTTCTGTTCTGTCATTATCCCAATCATACATCCATGTAGCTGGAGTTGGATCGTACGTCAATAGTAATTCTCCTCCTACCGTTTCTCGATTCGAGCGTACGGCGAATGGATCATCTAAGATATTTCTGGGTCTCCCGGGTGCAGGTACATCGGCAGGGATCGGACCTTCAATTGGCTTTTGCCATAAAAAGTTAGGTGCAATTTGAAACTTACCCAAGCTATATGTAAATCCGCTCAAGGCATTATACACATTGCCACTTCCCCCATCTTTTAACTTCCATCCGGTGAAGGTTATGGTGTTATCAGCACCACCATTTGCAACTAGTCCCATTAAAGCAGCTTGGCCGTACCAGTTGAATTTTCCTCCTCCATAAGTGAACTTAATTTTTCCACCAAAATTGTCTTTAGTTTTAATCTGATCCTGGTATACAGAGTAGTTTCCTTCTTTTCCTCGTACTATTTGGAAGGTTCTGCCATTTAGTGGCTGACCAGCCCAAAGGCCGCCAAGCACAAAGCCAAAGTTTCCGAATTTTCTTTCCAGATTCAATGAAACTCTTCTTGTTTTTGGTTGTGGAACTGCAAATGAACTTTGTGAGCTGGTTCTTTGAGTAATATCTTCATGATAGATGCCTGTTATATAAAACTTTGAGATTTCTTTTCTGTATTTTATCAGAAAAGCCGGGTTGGCACCCCACCATAATTCAGGACCAAAAGCTGCTTTCAAACCGTCTAAAAACTTTTTGCCTGACAGCTCGAAACCAAATGGAGCTTCACCATTATAGATATCTATATTCGGTCCGTAATTAGCTTCGGGATATAGTCCGAAAAAATCACCTTCATATCCCCAATGGTAATGGCCTGTTCGGTAAAAGCCAGTTAGATCAAACATTTTATTGTTCCAATTATAGCTGGCTCTGTACAATTGTATTCGGTTATTGGGTTGAATTTCCTGGACTCCGTTGGGTGTATTTACTTCTATAGGCCTGCCTCTATTTTCATAAAAAATTTCGTCAATTGGGTTTTGCGCTACATTACCCAAAACATTGAACTGTACATTTGCATTCATGTTGGGTTCGGGGTTTGCCGTTACACCCATGTAAAACGACTCCATATGATCAAATCCAAGGCTGTTAGGATAAGTTGGTGTAGTTTGGTTTGGATCAGGTTCTTTGGGCGTTGAGATAAGACTACCACCTGTATAGTAGGTACTAAAATCAGCACGTAGATTACTAAGTGTAAGTTTAGAAGAATTTTCTACCTCTAATGCTGCTTTATCTCCTCTCGCTTTCAATACTGCGTCTGTTAATGAAATGCTGTTGAAATAGTTTACTAATGAATTGCCTTGAGCGGCATATGGATTAAATTTATGAGCTTCTTTTAGTGCGTAATATGCTGCCCGGGGATATAGTTCATAAATGCCACGGTCTTTTGTAGGACCTTTAGCACATATACCAAACCATTCTTCATTCATATTGTTTTCACCGGCTTTATAATCATAAAGATATCCTCCATTAGACCACGATGCATTAATATCATGAACATCAAGATTTGAATTTTGTCCAGTTTTCCACCATCCATCACTAAATTGAAATGTAAAACCACCAATACAATTTTCGTTTTTACCCATGCCGGCAGCATTAGCGTAAATTTCTTCCCAGTTTCCAAGAAGATATTTTGCCTGTGATTCCTGATCTTCTGAGTAGGTAAGTTCATTGAATGCATCGGCTCCGAATTCGGTTAGCATTACTGGTTTACCACATTCTTTTTTTGCCCTATCAAATGCATCGGTAAATGAAATGCCGCGATATAGATTTAGGCCTAAAATGTCTACATCTTTGCATTCTTTGGTGAGAATATTGAGAAACAATAAATCTCCATTACAAATTGCTACCGGGTGGGATTGATCAATGGTTTTCATTTGAACGGCCGCATCATTGAACAATTTGTATAAATAATAAGCGTCCTTTGTTGACTTTCGATCCTCCATTGGAACATTTTCTGTTTCAGCACCACGCCAGAATAAACCATAATTGTTTTCATTTCCCAACAGGAACATCAATAATCCCGGTGTGTTTTTATATTGATTCACCATGTCCTTAACTTCTTTAAGAAGAAGTTCTCGTACAGCGGGATTAGAATAGTCCGTATTTGGCATCCAGGTTCCATTTACTGTAAGGCCGTATCGACCGAAGGAATGATTAAGGACTGTGTAAATGCCATAAGTTTCGTATATGTACTTAATCCATTTTGCAGGGATGCCAGTATATTGGCGAATAGTATTTACTCCCATATTTTTCAATAAGGGCATTTCGTAATCAAGAGCGGCTTTAATTACATCACCAGGCTGTTTCCATAGACTGTAGTTATAATTTGTACCAATTGGAAAATAATCCCAATTCATTCCGTTGATGAAGAAATCATTTCCGTTCACAACCAGTCGCATGCCATCAGAAACATTTTTTACATAAACATTATTTACCTGAGCGTGCAACACCGAAGTGATTAATAGAAGTGTTAGAGCGTGAAAAGTTTTTTTCATAACATATATATTATATTTTAAAACCTTTTATATTCATAGCGGTAGTGATATTAGATCGATATATTTATCGTCTGCGGAAGGCTTAATGCAAAGGATATTTTATTTCTGGAAATAGTTTTTCAAAGGGGATAGACAATGAAAATGAATTAGGATGGCTTCATTTTTACAGAGTTTTAGAAAGTGTTTCCTTTTTTTTGTATACAAATTGCTCAACGCAACACTTAAAAAGTAGAATGCATGTAATTGCTTTCGTGTTAAATCGAATGAAGAAAAACCTATAGCTAGATTTATGAGGATTGAATATTTGGCCAAGCAATCTCATGCAATTCGTTTAGGTATTAATGAAGCAAATTCATTGCGTCATTATGACGCAATGTAATTATTTTTTTAAATTCGCCAAGATTTTGTTTAACTAATTTTATAGCTCTATTTTTTTAGAATCAATATTTGTATGACTAAAAGTGAGGCTATCAATGCATTAATACACGAGGGTCGAAATTGGTTCCTTCCTTCATTATCAGTTGATTGTGTAATATTTGGTTTTCATGATAATCAGCTAAAGGTTTTATTGCTTAAACACCGGTATTTAAATATTTGGTCTCTTCCGGGCGGGTTCATTTATAAGGACGAACCAGTTGATGCTGCTGCTCACCGGGTTTTGAAAGAAAGAACCGGTTTAAATGAAATTTTTCTGCATCAGTTTCACGTTTTCGGTGATCCGGACCGTTATGATAAAGAATTTCATCGAAATGACCTTAAACGAGATGGAATTGAATTGAATGATGAGCACTGGATACTCCAGCGATTTGTAACTATCGGATATTATTCACTGGTTGAATTTTCAAAAGTAACGCCGGCTCCAGATACTTTATCAGAAAAATGTATGTGGTGGGAAATCCATAAAACTCCTGCATTAATGATAGACCATCGCAAGATAATTGATAAAGCTCTCGATACTTTACGCATCCAACTCAGCTATCAACCCGTTGGCTATAAATTATTACCGGAAAAATTTACGATGCCTGAACTTCAGAGACTCTACGAAACCATTCTTGATAAAAAATTGGACCGTAGAAATTTTCAACGGAAGATCCTCAGCTTTCAGATTCTTAGAAGATTAACAGAAACTAAAAAAGGTGTTGCTCACAAAGCTCCATATCTTTTTTCTTTCAATCTGAAGAAGTATCATAAAGCTCTCCGACAGGGCTTAGGCGGGGGCTGGTAATAAAAAATAATAAATTGGGCGTTAAGAATTAATTCTAGCCTTCACCAAACTTAAACATCTTTTTTAAGAACTATTTTAAAGTAAGACCTTATAAAAACAACCTCTAATAATTATCTCAACCGATCTAATGCTTTCACCAGTTTTTCATCTTTGCGAATCCCGACTGCTGCCATGATAAAACCTATCAGTATAGCAAAAACAAAAATGGAAGAAAGTGAAATAGAACCTGACAAATTTTTGATCTCAACGAAATAGAGAATAATGATCAGCACTGATAACAAAATACCTCCTAGGCAAAGACGAAACTGCAGCTTTCTGTTTTTGTAAAGAAAAATAGTAACAAACGAAAGCAGTAATGATATTCCTGTTAATATCATTAAGGCATAAGTGCTTGTAGCATCAATGATCGCTTTTTCAATTCCATTATTACCTTGCCGGGTACCCGAATAAAAAGGAAGTATGTATGATAAAAACGCACTGATGGTTGACAGGAGCAACCAAAGACTCTGCTGACGTTGGATCATAGCTGCAAGTTTTGAATTCTAAGATCGGGATTTTTTATCAACCTAATTCAGGATACAGAGGAAACTGTTTCATCCATTCTTTTACTTCTTCGCTTACAGATGATATTGTTTTTTCATCATCGATGTTCATCAATACTTTGTCGATGAGGCTAACCACGGTTTCCATATGTTGTTTTTTCATTCCTCTTGTAGTGATGGCCGGAACTCCCACCCTGATACCGGATGTTACAAAAGGAGATTTATCATCGAAAGGCACCGCATTTTTATTGAGAGTGATATGAGCTTTGTCCAAAGTTTCCTGTGCTTTTTTTCCTGTAATATTTTTATTTCTCAGGTCTATCAGCATCAAATGATTGTCGGTTCCTCCACTAATGATATTATAACCGCGATTTATAAATGCTTTAGCCATTGCTTGAGCATTCGATTGCACTTGTTTTGCATAGATCGTATAATCATCACTTAACAATTCACCGAATGCTACCGCTTTGGCTGCAATGATATGTTCCAGCGGGCCCCCCTGTGTACCTGGAAAAACAGCCATGTCCATCAAATGGCTCATCATGCGAGTATTCCCTTTCGGATCTTTGATGCCAAACGGATTTTCAAAATCATGTCTCATTAAAATGATGCCGCCTCTTGGCCCACGCAATGTTTTATGCGTTGTGGAAGTAACAAAATGGCAATATTCAAAAGGATCACTTAATAAATTTTTCGCGATGAGCCCGGCAGGATGTGCAATATCTGCCATTACGAAAGCTCCTATTGAATCAGCAATAGAACGAATACGTTTGTAATCCCAATCACGGCTGTAAGCGGAAGCGCCGCAGATGATAAGCTTCGGTTTTTCTTTTACAGCAACCGCTTCCATTTGGTCATAATCCACAATACCGGTCTCTTTTTTTACTCCGTAAAATAATGGCTGATATAATTTGCCGCTGAAGTTTACCGGGGATCCATGCGTCAGGTGTCCGCCCATGCTAAGATCAAGCCCTAAAATTTTATCGCCGGGTTTTAATACAGATAGCAATACAGAAGCATTCGCCTGGGCTCCGCTGTGTGGTTGCACATTTGCATAGTCGCAATTAAAAACTTTTTTGATGCGGTCAATCGCTAATTGTTCGGTTTGATCTACGATCTCGCAGCCACCGTAATATCGCCTTCCCGGATAGCCTTCTGCATATTTATTGGTCATTACGTTGCCCATTGACTGAATGACCTGCAGTGATGCGAAATTTTCAGAAGCAATGAGTTCAATGCCGTGGCGCTGGCGTTCCAGTTCCTGGCGGATGAGATCGAAAACCTGTATATCTTTTTGCATATTGTTTGATGTTTCCGCACGGGGCGGAGAATTTGAAAAAGCTGAATATAATTGTTAGCGCTGAAGAGTGCGACGCAACAGAAGTATTATAGTAGTACTGCAGCTGGGCACATCATCATTTGCAAAAATAAGCGAGGCGTTGTTGCTAATGCGAACTGCACTGAAGTTTTTGTTTATTGTAAATTCATTACATTCGTTGGTTTTATTAACAACATGAAGGCTGTTATTCCAGTAGCAGGAGCCGGTACCAAACTGCGTCCGCACACGTATACGCAACCTAAGGCTTTGATTCCCCTTGCCGGGAAGACCGTTTTGAGTTTTATCATAGATCCTCTTATTGAGGCCGGTGTCAATGAATTTATTTTTATTGTGGGTTACCTGGGCGATAAGATCCAGGATTATGTCAATGCAAAATATCCGGAGATAAAAGCTCATTTCGTACGGCAAACGGACCGGCAAGGTATCGGTCATGCCGTTCGGCTGACCAAAAGCATTGTGAACAGTGATGAAATGTTCGTGGTGCTTGGGGATACGATTTGTGAGTATGATATCAAAGAAGTATTGAAAAGCAAAGATTCCATGCTTGGGGTAAAAAAAGTGGATGACCCAAGAGAATTTGGTGTGGCAGAAATCGGCGAAGATGGTTATGTGCAGCACGTGGTGGAAAAGCCGCACATTCCGAAATCGAATATGGCGCTAGTGGGTATTTATAAGATCAAAGAGAGTAAGCAAATGTTTCAATGTCTTGAAAAAAATATACGACAGGGTTTGCGCAGTCATGGTGAATACAGCCTCACTGATGCTTTGGATTGTATGATCCAGTTAGGAGCGAAATTCAAATCATTCAAAGTGGAAAATTGGTTTGATTGCGGCAGAAAAGAAACATTGCTGGAATCCAATTCTACTTTATTGAAAAAATTCGGACCCCATATTGAAAATGAAAAAAAATTTGAGAATACAGTAATTATTCAACCTGTAAGTATTGGCGCGGGGTGTAATATAAAGAATTCCATCATAGGCCCCAATGTTGCTATCGGCGATAATACAACTATCGAGTCTTCGATTATAAAAAATTCCATCATCGGATCGTTCTCTAATCTATTTGATATTGTATTGGATTATTCCATCATCGGAAGCGATACGGGTTTACGAGGCGAAACAAGAACGCTGAACATCGGCGACAATACTAATATCGACCTGGGATAATTGATACTTACAGGCTCATTTCTGCTTGCAGGGTCTTCTTCTATCTTTGCTTATTAAATTCTTCTTTTTGATGCCAGTGTTTAACAACAGAATTACTGAGTTATTTAAAATTGACTATCCGATCATCCAGGCAGGAATGATCTGGGCAAGCGGCTGGCGTTTGGCAAGTGCTGTTAGTAATGCAGGAGGATTGGGATTGATAGGCAGCGGATCGATGTATCCTGATGTCTTAAGAGAACATATCCGTAACTGCAAATCCGCTACTATCCGCCCCTTTGGAGTAAACGTACCCTTACTTTACCCGGATATTGATAAACATATTCAGATAATTATTGAAGAAGGATTGAAGATCGTTTTCACTTCTGCCGGCAACCCGAAAACATGGACAGGTGTATTAAAAGAGCATGGTATTACTGTAGTGCATGTAGTGAGTTCTTCAAAATTTGCGATGAAAGCGCAGGATGCAGGATGTGATGCCATAGTTGCCGAAGGATTTGAAGCAGGAGGGCATAATGGAAGAGAAGAAACCACAACGATGGTATTGATCCCTGCAGTAGTAAATGCTGTTTCACTTCCAGTTATTGCTGCCGGTGGAATAGCAACGGGAAGACAAATGCTGGCAGCAATGGTGATGGGAGCAGAAGCTGTGCAAATGGGAACCCGTTTTGTTGCCAGCGAAGAAGCCTCTTCTCATATAGAATTTAAAAAAGCGGTGATCAATTCAAAAGAAGGTGATACTGTTCTTACTTTGAAACAGCTAACGCCTGTCAGACTGATAAAGAATAAATTTTATCAGCAAGTGCAGGAAGCTGAGGCAAGGGGAGCAACCATTGAAGAACTAAAAACGATATTAGGGCGTGCAAGAGCTAAAAAAGGAATGTTTGAAGGAAACCTGGATGAAGGGGAACTGGAAATCGGGGAAGTTAGCGCTATTGTGGATGGTATTTTACCTGCCGCTGAAATCGTAAAAAATGTATGGAAAGAGTTTAATGAAGGTTTGTCAAATCCGGTAAAAATGCTTTAATTTTATTATATGTTGTGACGTTGTCATCGTGTATAGCCTTTTCAAAACAATTAAATGATGTCACATGAAACGAAAAATCATCCTGCTTACAGTATCAGTATTGGGATTTGTATTAGCAAAAGCTAATAGTTCCGTTGATCCCGATGTGCATCTTGGGAGAAAAGATGACCTTGTTGGTGTGGTGGTAAATTCTGAAAATAAAAAACCGCTAAAAGATGTAAGCGTTACGGCTTACAGCACTACCAAAAAAGAAAAAGTGGCGGTAACAGACGAATCGGGGAATTTCTCTTTTGATGAACTGAAACCCGGAACGTATAAGTTTATTTTTGAAAAAACCGGTTTCCGGAAAGTCACTAAAGAAAAAATAATTGTCAAGACTGACGAAGCCTTTCAGATGAATATTGAAATGATCGAGAGTAATGAATTAGATCTGAAACCTTCACCTTTTCATTTTATCAGCGTGAAATGAATAGTATCAAACTGGGTTGAATTGGGATGTAAACAATACATCCCAATTTTTTTTGTTATGCTTTAGCACAGAGATGCTGTTAGCATACCATTCTACGGTATATTTTATTTTCTTAAGATGTTCCCATGCTTCGTAAAAAGCTTTTTTGCGGAGATCTCTTGTTGCAATGGTAACATGAGGATGAAAACTCCGGTCTTCTTTTGAGAAATGAAACTTTTCTTTTTGTATTAAAAAGGACTCCAGGTTATTTTTCAGATCGGTAAGAGCTTCATTTTTTTCAACATCCACATACAACACTCTTGGTTTAAAACAAGAAAAATTAGTGAGTTGAATGGGAAAAGGATGTTGAGTAAGAGAAAATTCAGTTATGGAGTAAAGCAATTCAGTTTCCAGTTCCGGGTGCATCCAAAAAGGTGGGATCAACGTGATATGCGCCGGTGATTTTAAAGCTGCCTGACATTGGAATTTTTCCTGCATCCACAATTTCCATTTCAGTACCTCCTCATTGATCTTTTCCGGAGCCACGAGGGCAATAAAATACATTTCCATGTTGCAAAAATAAATTGTCCCGCAATAAGCGGGACAATTCCGATCAGGGCTATACTTCTTATGGCAAGGAATTAAATAACGGTCACATGATTGTTCAGGTGAATATTAAAATCATCACCACTTTTTTCAATCGTAAATGTTTTATGTTTTTCCAGGAAGTTGCGGTATTTGTTGTAAACATCATCCGAAGTCTTTTTGCCATTGATGATCAATTCACCGTTTTTATGCTTAATGGTATAATCTTCTTTGGTATTAATCAGGCCATCATTTTCGAGCCCATCCACGAATTCTTTATATTCTTTCACTTCGATTTTTGCTTTTTCAATTTTTTCTTTTGCTTTATCCAATTCTTTCTGGATCTCAGGTCCCATTTTCTCAAGATTCTTTTGCACTTCTTTCATTTCTTTCTGCAGTTTCTCTGTATTGATCATTTTCACTTCATCCAATTGTGCTTTCATTTTGTTCCAGTCGATCTTTGCTACAGATTCTTCTACTTCTCTTTTGATTTTTTCCATATCCACTTCTTTCATGGCCTGATCCATTTCCATCTTAACTTTATCCATATCTATATTCTTCAGGGCATCGGTGATTTCTTTTTGCGCCTGCTCCATATTTAACTTCATTTCAGTTGCATTCAAATCGTCTAAAACATCATCAAGGTTGCGGATCTTTTTATCCCGCTCGATATTTTTACCTGTGGGGACGGTATCTGTGCCTGGAGTTTTTTGCTGAAATGGAGAAGGCGATTGTTTAAAATCCCAGGAGAGCAATGTGATCGATAGAGCGGTGATAAGAAGGATCAACACCGGACTGGCAGCAATAAATGGTTTCGGTTTCATACCTTTTGATTTAAAAATTAAAATTTGATAGTTTCACGAAGAGCTTCGTATCAAATATACGACTGATTTCGTAATTCAAAGTTTTATTTTTTTATTATAGAAAACTTTAACAAAAAAGCCGTCCCGATCAAATCGGGACGGCTTTTTCAATTTAGGTAAGAGAAAGATCTAGCTTTTCCAGAATGCCCATTTTATCAGTTCTTTCCAGCTTGGTTTTTTACCATACATTAAAATTCCTGTCCGGTAAATTTTTCCTGCAAACCAGGTAGTAAAAATAAATCCGCCTATAAGTAGCGCCATCGATAAACCCAATTGCCACCAGGGAACTGTGCCGGGAACACCATACGGAATACGTGCCATCATAACAATGGGGGAACTGAACGGAATGATACTTCCCCAAAAGGCAACCGGGCCTGTTGGATCATTGATAGCAGTGGTCATCATAAAAATTGAAATAATGATGAGCATGGTGATCGGGAAACTTAATGATTGAGCTTCCCGCACATCTTCATTGACAGCGCTGCCGATGGCCCCGTATATGGAAGAATAAAAAAAGAAGCCCGCCAGGAAATAAAAGGCAAAACAAAATAACACCATCGGTATGTTTATACTTGTAAATATCTGTTGAACGCTTCCAATCAGGGAGTTCACTCCACCGGCACTGCCCGATACTTTTGTGACATTATAAATAATGAACACAAAAGCGATCCATAACAAAAATTGTGTAAGAGCCACCAGAGCAATCCCCATTATTTTGCCCAGCATCATCTGAAAAGGTTTGACAGAGGAAACAATGATCTCTGCAATACGGTTTGTTTTTTCTTCCATTACACCCATCATCACTTGTGAGCCGTAGATAAGAATAATAAAATAGATCAGGAAGCCGCAGGCGAGACCAATACTGTTTGCATATTTTGCGTCAGCTTTGGGATCTGTAATATTCATAAAATGAATTCCTAATCGGCTTGATAAAAGTATACGTTGTTTGGTTGCATCAATTTTTAGGCTGTCATTTTTAATCTCATCCCACATTCTGTTCAATTTTGCTTCAATGAGTGATGTGGAGCCCGGCCCGTAAGATTTTTTTGCTTCGAGTTTGATTTCGTTGTTTCCTTTTTGCCAATCCAACGCAGGAATTATGAGAAAAGCATCGAATCCTGCCGAGTCGTAATTAAATGTTTTTTCACCCGGCTTAGGTTCAACTAACGTAAGGGTAGAGGAGTTGTCCAGCGCATTTTGCTTATCCAGTAGCGCCTTTGTAAAATACCCGGACGAATCGGCAACTGCCACATGCAGGTTAGCTCTGGACTTTTCAGCAATATAACCTGTGCCAAATATCAATCCCATATATAATAATGGGAAAAGCAGTGTGGCAATAATGAAAGTTCTCTTGCGAACCCTTGTGAGGTATTCTCTTTTTATTATAAGCAGGATTTTATGCATGGTTTTTTATTTCGAATGAAAAAATTATGATTCAACATTTTGAAATTGTCTGGCAGCAGGCGTTCCTTCCACCAGGCGGATGAAAATGTCATTCAGCGATGGCAATATTTCATTAAATGAATTGATCGTTGCTCCCTGTTGGATCAGGTATTTTAAGACGTCGTTAGGTTTACTCCCATCTTTTATCCGTACTATGGAATGATGATCTTTTGTGCCAATCATTTCAAAAGGAACATCTCCATTCATGGATAGTGGAAGTTGTTCCATTCCTATACTGAAAAGATTTTCTTTGAAATCCTGTTTTATTTTTTTTACTGTTCCGTCCAGTATTTTTTTCCCTTTATTCACTAATGCAATGTGATCACAGATCTCCTCTACCTGTTCCATGCGATGGGTACTAAAAATAATAGTAGAGCCTCTTTGGGATAACTGAAATATTTCATCTTTGATCAGGTTACTATTGACCGGATCAAGGCCACTAAACGGCTCATCAAGAATGATCAGTTTTGGTTCATGCAGCACGGTGATAACAAACTGTAATTTCTGGCTCATTCCCTTGCTCAGGTCTTCTACTTTTTTATTCCACCAGCTTTGCATTTCCAATTTTACAAACCATTGCTTTATCTTTTCCATTGCTTCGGATCTACTCAATCCTTTTAGCTGTGCTAAATACAAAGCCTGTTCGCCGATCTTCATTTTTTTATACAGTCCCCTCTCTTCCGGCATGTAACCGATCTTGCCAACATCTTTTAATGGATCAAATTTTTTTTCATCGAGAAAAATGTCTCCTTCATCAGGGAAAAAAATGCCGGTGATCATCCGGATCAGCGTGGTTTTACCGGCTCCATTCGGTCCCAGCAAACCATAGATGCTACCTTTCTCGATAGAAAGGCTGATGTCATCAACAGCCTTTTGGGTTGCGAAATATTTTTTCAGGTTGTGTAATTCCAGGATTGCCATAGTAGAAGTTTGTTTGTCAAAGATAGGATACAATGAAAATGCTTTTGTATTAGTCGGAGAAAATGGTCCTTTGGTCTTTTGAAAAACCAAATATGTCGGTAAACAGTAGTTGTTACCCGGTAAAAAATGGCAGGGATTTTAAAAAGGCTATTGTTGCAACAAAATTTTTATAGCCATTGCTGCCACTTTTTCTCCGTCCATAGCAGCGCTTACAATTCCTCCTGCATATCCGGCTCCTTCGCCGCTTGGATATAGATTTTTTATCTGGGGATGTTGAAGCGTTTCTTCATTTCTCGGTATCCGAACCGGCGAAGAAGTTCTTGATTCGGTAGCTACAACAACAGCATCATTGGTAAAATAACCTCTCCTGCCATAGCGGGCAGGCATTTTTTTCCCGAATTCTTTAAAAGCAAGTTGCAATCGCCTGTGAATAAATGCCGGTAATACTTCCTTCAATGCAACAGAGTGGATACCGGGTAAATAAGAGCAATCCGGCAGTGAAGCAGAGATTTTATTTTCAGCGAAATCAACAAGTCGTTGTGCAGGGGCTACTAAATTTCCTCCTCCAGATTGAAATGCTTTTTGTTCTACTTCCTGTTGAAAGAACATTCCTGCTAATGGGCCAAATTTTTTGTATGTCTGCACATCTTTTTCTTCTACAGAAACTACAATGCCGCTATTGGCAAATGGATTGTTTCGTTTGGAAGGAGACCAACCGTTCACGACAACTTCACCAGGTGCTGTGGCAGCAGGAGCGATAATGCCGCCTGGGCACATGCAAAAAGAAAATACTCCTTTGCCCTCTGCTTGTTCTACAAGGCTGTAAGAAGCAGGCGGAAGAAATGCTCCGCGGCTACTGCAATGATATTGAGTAGAATCAATAAGTGATTGCGGATGTTCTACCCGAACACCAAGAGCAAATGGTTTGAATTCGATTTGAATGTTTTTGAAATAAAGTAGTTGAAAAATATCTCTTGCGGAGTGTCCGGTTGCAAGTATTACTGCATCGCCATCAACAACAGCATCGTTTGTTTTTACGCCAATTATTTTTTCTTTTTTAATAATGAAATCAGTTACTTTTTTTTCAAAATAGATCTCGCCACCGCAATCAATTATTTTATTTCTCATTGAAGTAATAATGTTGGGCAGCTTGTTGGTTCCTATATGCGGATGCGATTCAAATAAAATATTTTCATCAGCGCCAAAATGAACAAATAAATTCAGAATGCGGTTAACATCACCTCTTTTGGAACTACGGGTATAGAGTTTACCATCGCTATAAGCGCCGGCTCCACCTTCTCCAAAACAATAATTACTTTCGGTGTTTACGATGCCCTGCCGATTTAATATGGCAAGGTCTCTTCTTCGGGATTTTACATCTTTTCCTCTTTCCAGAATAATGGGCTTAATGCCTGATTCTAATAGTTTTAGAGCAGCAAATAGACCCGCTGGCCCGGCACCGACAATGATGACCTTTTGAGTAGAATTTTTTACATCACAAAAGTCAAAATGTTGCAGTTTTCTTGGCTGAAATGGCTCATCAATGAAGGCCTGCAATGTGACATTGATCCACACTTGCCGGCTTCTTGCATCAATGGACTGTTTAAGTATATAAAAACCGGAAACAGAAGTTTTTTTTGTTGCAATTGCTTGTGCGATGTGATTTTTTATGATCGCATTATCTGCTGCTTCAGATGGCAGCAGTTTTAATGAAATTGTTTTTTGCATATGTCAGGTTTTTATCCTGAAATGATCACAAAGATGTTGCTAAATTTTTTTTTTGAAAAAACTATTCTTGTTTTTTAATTGAATTTGGCTGCATTTCTTTTTTGTTTTTTGAGAAACAACAAAAAATTATTTTTTGGAACAAAAGAGATTATTTTTTTTCTAAAAAATGAATGTGATGAAGGTTGTAACGGCAATACCAAAGGTAGATTTACTCTATCTATACGTGGTTATTCTGGTTTGGCTGAATATACATCATTTCAATAATACAGTACAATGAATTTTCCAAATTTTCGGGTCAAAAAAACGGCAAAAACCCGCTGTCTTATTGTTACATAAAAAACAACCCAATAAAAATTTTTTTTTATCAAAGAATTGTAGATATTCGCCTTCCTGTCCAATTTTTTTGTTGATATTGTGGAGTGATTTTTTGGACAACATTTCAACCACTATAGATAACCTGATCGATAAACTGCTACAGACTGATGGAGAAAAACGCTGAAAAAGTTTGGACCAATTGTTTGAAGATCATCAAAGACATTGTTGAGTGGCAGCATTACAAAACCTGGTTTGAGCCAATACAACCAGTTTCACTAAAAAATAATGTTCTCGTTATCCAGGTTCCCAGCCAGTTTTTTTTCGAATATTTGGAAGAACATTACGTAAATTTATTAGCGAAGACATTGAAACGGGAGTTGGGCAAAGATGCACGGCTCGAATATCGCATCATGGTGGACAGTGGCAATAACAAAAGCAAGCCGCTTACCATGGATGTAAGCGGTCAGGGTTTTAAAACGTATTCCAATAACGAGATGGATTTTCCTTTAGTCATAACAAATCCTGTCAAAAATCCATTTGTCATTCCTGGACTGAAGAAGATGCAGATCGATCCGCAGCTGAATCCAATTTATACATTTGATGCATTTATAGAAGGAGATTGTAACCGGGTGGCCCGCCGTGCCGGCAAAGCAGTTGCTGAAAAACCCGGAGCTAATTCCTTTAATCCATTAGTAATATATGGCGGAGTTGGCCTTGGTAAGACGCATTTGGCGCAGGCGATCGGGAATGAAGTAAAAAGATTACATCCTAATAAGGTCGTTTTATATGTAAGTTCTGAGAAATTCATCAACCAGTTCATGGATCACAGCCGCAATAATGCGATCAATGATTTTATTCATTTTTACCAGCTGATCGATGTGCTGATTCTTGATGATGTTCAGTTCTTTAATAAAGCTGAAAAATCCCAGGATGCGTTTTTTGCCATTTTCAATCATCTTCACCAGTCCGGAAAACAATTAATATTGACCTCAGACAAGCCTCCGAAAGATCTCGAAGGAGTTCAGGAACGTTTGTTGAGCCGTTTCCGTTGGGGCCTGAGCGCTGATCTGCAGATCCCGGATTATGAAACCCGGATCGAGATTCTGGAGCGGAAAATGAAAAACGATGGATTGGAAATGCCGAAAGAGGTAGTAAAATACATTGCATATAATATAAATAGTAATGTTCGGGAACTGGAAGGTACATTGATCTCGCTATTGGCACAATCTTCGCTTAATCGCAGAGAGATCGATTTGGATCTTGCCAAAAAAGTGTTACGCAATTTTGTAAAATCATCCAGTAAAGAAATTACTATCGAGACTATTCAGCGAATGGTTTGCGAATATTTTGATGTATCGTATGATAAATTATTGCAAAAGACACGCAAAAGAGAGATTGTACAGGCGAGGCAGATCACTATGTACCTGGCAAAAGCGTTTACCAAAAATTCTTTGAAAACGATAGGTGAACATTTTGGTGGCCGGGACCACACTACTGTTATCCATTCCTGCCAGACTGTAAAAGACCTGATGGATACTGACAGTGTTTTTCGTGAAAATGTTCTGGAATTGCAGCAAAAAGTTCAATTGGCAGCGATGTAATAATAACTTATTTAGCCCTGATAACTCTCAGACAATAAAAGCCCGGATCTTGAACAGATTTGGGCTTTGTTTTTTTAGAATTTCTTGGTGTTAATGATTATTTTTGCCGTCCTTTAATTCAGCCGGTGAGGTGGATGAGTGGCTGAAATCAACGGTTTGCTAAACCGTCGTACGACCTTAAAGTTGTACCGAGGGTTCGAATCCCTCCCTCACCGCTTAGATCAATTCTTTTCACACCATAATCCCACAAATCGTTGATTTTGTGGGATTGTTTTTTTTCGCTCTCATCATTTTATTCATCAAAAAGCATTTCGCTGGTGCGTAATTCGGTGAGTAGCTCTTTCTGAAAAATTTACTCACCAGAAAAAATGAAAACCGCTGAAACGCTTATCCAGTAAGCAGTTCAGCTTTTGAACATCTTGTCTCGCTTTGGTGCCAGGTCTATTTTTAATACTTTTTAAATGTCACCACATGAACAAGCTAGTGAGTATTCTCTTCTACTTGAAGAGAGCAAAAAATCAGACAGAAGACAAGCCCATTCCCATTTACGTAAGAATTACAGTAGACAATTTAAGAGCTGAATTTTCATCCGGGAGGGATTTGAACCCTGGCATGAAATGGAATTCCGCAGCAGCAAGAGCAGATAAGTCACATCCGAATGCAAAATTGTTGAATGCTTATTTAGATAGTGTGCAGGTAAAATTACATGAAGCACACCGGCAGCTGCTTGATGCAGGGGAAATGATCACTGCAGAAGCAATCAGAAATAAATACACTGGTAAAGATGAAAAGCCCAGGTTACTGACCAAGATCTTCGAACAGCATAATAAGCAAATGGAAACTTTAGTAGGAAGGGAGTTTGCAAAAGGGACATTGGTGAACTTTAGAACCACGTTAAAACATCTTAAAGCTTTTTTATCCTGGAAGTTCCATCAAAATGAAATTGATATTCGGAAGATCAATCATGCTTTCATTGCAGACATGGATTATTATTTGAGGAGTGTTGCAAGCCTTTCAAACAACGTAGTGGTCAAGAACATTCGGAATTTTGGAAAGATCATTCGTATCTGCATAGCAAGCGGTTGGCTTCAAACAAACCCTTTTCTGAATTATAAAGGAAGGATGAAAGAGGTAGACATCCAATGCTTGGAGCAGCATGAATTAGATGCAATCCGGAAAAAGGATTTCAAAACCGATCGATTGAACCTGGTAAGGGACATTTTTATTTTTTCATGTTATACTGGTTTGGCATTTATCGAAGTAAAAAACCTGAATGAGTCCCATATTAATATAGGTATTGACGGTGGCCGCTGGATATTCATCCGCAGGCAGAAGACCGGAAAGCTTTCACGGATCCCGTTACTGGAAATACCCGAAATGATTTTAGCAAAATACAAAGACCACCAGGTCTGCAAAATGAGAGATTGCCTGTTACCTATTCTGACAAATCAAAAGATGAATGCATATCTCAAAGAAATTGCCGATGTCTGCGGCATTCAAAAAGATCTGACTTTCCATGTTGCACGTCACACATTCGCTACTACTGTTACTCTAAACAATGGCGTTTCTCTTGAGGCAGTAAGCGATATGCTCGGCCATTCATCTGTGAAGCAAACGCAGCATTATGCGAAAGTGAAAGAGAAAATGATTAGTGAGGAAATGAAAAAACTGCGTAGCAAGTTTGCAAACGACTTGGTTCTTGTCTCGAATAAAAAAACAGGGAGTTGATCCCTATTTTTTTATTGTAATTTTTTGATTTCATCTAAAATAAAATCTCTATCCTTTTTGTCCTTGATAACAAACTCACGGAAATCATTTTCTTTGTAAGCAGGATAATACTTTTTTACCATTTCAATGAATTTATCTTTGCTTTGAATATCATTTAAGAATTCTTCGAATGCCGCTTGTGAGCCAAATATGTTGTCTATAAAAGGATCGAAGGTGAATACATCCCCAGGAGGATTATAATACGATCTTAAAACATGTTTCAAATACCCGATTTTATCTTTCTCGATACACTCCCGAAAAAATTCATTTGCAGGTTGATAAATAATAATTTTTCTTTCTGGTCCTAAGCCTGACCAATTCTTTAGGTAAAGTCCAAAGTCAACATTTCGAATTTCTTGACTAGCTTCTTTGAATCTTTTAAAAGAAGTGAGAATAATATCTTGCCAGGTTTGTTGATCTAAATAATATTCTTTTTGATATTCAAATGCCTCTCTAGTAAATATAGATCCCATCTCTATTTTTATTGGTTCAGCAATTCTTTCGTCGAGGAAGAGTTTCTTGATATAAGTAGATGCTGCATCCACATCGCCTCCAAAATATCGCTTAATTACAGTTTCACTTTCTTTTAGAATACCAAGTACATGCGTCACATAGTTGTTATTATAAGTTGCGAGGCGCAGGAAAAGCAGTATATATTTTTTGAATTGATCCAGGGATTCGAATTCATAAAAGTTCCCGATAATGCTATCAACACTTTCCCCTTTGTTGTCGTTATAGGCTTTAATTACCCAATCAAAAAACTCATTGTCAGATTTTTCGCTCATAACTCGAAACTCCTTCAGGGAAACGTTATCAATAAGTTGATAATTCACATAAATTGAAAAATTAAGTGGATAAATGATCGAGCGATTTGTTTTATACTTGTCACTATACGAAAGTAAATTATCAAGCAAACGTTTAATATCCTCTTTAGAGTTCTCATCCAAATTCAATGGATTATTCTTGTCCTCGTATAATTTATCAAATGCCGCCTCATTCAAACAATATTGATCCGGAGTTGCATTCTCTTTAAAATCCAATATCTTTTTCTGAGACAGCAGATTATAAATGCCAATGGATTTAAGTTTTATCATTTCTAACACAAACAAATCATATAAATCCACTTCACCTTTTAGTATGCGATAGCGAATTTTGAAAGAATTGACAAATCGCACAATATCCCTAAGGGTTGTAAAAATTCGCTCAAACATCCCTGAATACATTGTTCTCCCCATAAAAAAGAAATCTGCTTGGTCATTGTTTGAAATAAATCTAAGAGCATTAGTGAATTCTTGTTTTTCTTCTGCCGGCATTTTTTCCACTTCGAGTAATTCTAAAAGTTTGCGATATAAGAGCACTTTGGAAATTGGAGGAAGGACGATCTCCAACTGAAAAATTTTTTCTAAGTATTCTGCTTCAGAAGTAAGTTCTTTAGTATTCCTCAAAGCGGAAATTGCATAATTAGGGTCAAGTGCAGTGATAAAAATTATATTCTTAAAATTGGCTGTATTTCTAATTATTTTTAAAACTTGAATTAATTCTTTTCCGGTTAGTCGATCACTGTCATCAATAAACACTACAAACCTCTTTCCGGTAAGGACAATGGAGTTTTCGATTTCTTCATATTTGTCGGAAACCGATAAATCTTTTTCAGCGTCAGCCGTTAAATTTTCAACTATTTTATTTAGAATTCCATCTTTTAATCCAGCCAGGTATTTCCCATAAGACCGGATTTCGTCGGAACCGTTTTTATCATACTTTTTGATACCATTCGCAAGGGTAGCGAAGAAATCATTAATCATTAATTTGGAATCAGTACTCTTCCAGGGATTAAAGCGAAGTATTTCATTATTTTCTTGTTTCTTTAATTCTTCTTCCAAAAACTGCAGGAAGATTGTTTTCCCTGATCCCCAATTTCCAATAATAGAAATTGCGAATGCCTTATTATTGACGGTATGTGAAATATGATGAGCAATATCTTTAGCAAATGCTCTTCGTGTTAAAAAATCAATGCTGTTTATTTCATAGAGTCTATCCTCGACGAATCCGTCAGGATCTTGCTGTACCTTAATACTGCTATAATTTTTAAATCGTAAAAGAAAAATGGAGACGGATAATATAATGATATCAGAATAAAAAAGATTCTTCCAAAATGAAAAGCTATAAAATTCAAAATATTTTTCATCTCGAATGAGTAAAAAATAGATTAAAAGCAATAACAAAACATTAAAAAGCGACTTTGGTGACGGAATTCTCTTCTTATATAAATTAACACTGAAATAGCCAGCCATTATGAGAAAAATAATAATCATAAAAAACTCTGAGCTGCTTCCTTTGGAAAAGCCAGAAATAATTGGCACTACAAGAGCTTCAAGGAAAAATTTTAGAATAGGTTCACGAAAGAAAAAAAATAAAAGGAAAATAGTCAAAGCAACAATCAGGTATCGATAGGATTTGCCTACCTCTTCAAAATATTTTCTCCATTGATAATGAACAATTGTGGTAGACATAAGATAGATTCTACGGCTTGTAAAATACTAAAAGAAATTAGAGTAGTCCGGGTTCACCACCCCCTCATCCACCACACCACCATCAGCACTCCGCCCGCTGAAGACCTCAATATCCTCAGCGCCTTCTGTATATGCTGGTCAACAGTATTCGGCGAAATATTCAACCGTTCCGCAATTTCTTTATGGGAAAGTTGTTCCTCCCTGCTCATCAGAAAAACTTTTCGGCATTGAGGTGGGAGTTCCTGGATTATTTCATGGAGCTGCAATTCAAGTTCCTTCGCTTCATATTCGTCATGCAGATTGTTAGTGACAACACGAAGTTGATTACTTGCATTACGTTCATGCTTCCATTTAGAAAATAAATTGCGGTAATGATTAAAAATTTTATTCTTCAGTGCAACATAGAGAAAAGATTTTAAAGAAGAAGTTGTATGAAGCTCATCTCGACGTTGATATACACTCAGGAAAACATCCTGCACTAATTCCTTTGCTGTATCAAGAGAATCTGTTTTTTGTGCAGCAATATTTATTAAGTAAACGACATATCTTTTGTACAGGCAATCAAAGGCCTTTTCATCTCCCTGCTGCCACAGGGCAATTAATTCAGGATCGTTATAGTGGTGATACGTTTTGATAGAAAATAATGACTAATGTTCCCAAATTTAATAATTAAATCATTTTTTTATAACGATTCAGTATTAAAAGAGACTAAAATCACCGGTTTAAAGCTGCATTTGCCCTTCTCCCTCATAGAGGGGACGTAGTGGGTGAGGCGGAAAGCAAAAATATTTAATCCCGGAGTAACGGTTAGGTCATGCTTGTGTGTACTTATATATACCTGCCCTATACCCAAACACAAATCATGGACAAAAGCCGCCTTCTTATTCTGCTAAATAAATACCAGGACAATTCCTGTACTGAAGAAGAATTGCAGGAATTGGAACAATGGTATCATTCATTAAATACGGGTGATCAGTCCGTTTCGGACACAGATACTTTTGCCAATGAAATGCTCATGCAGTTCAGGCAAAAACTGATAGTACAAAAGCAAACAGTTCCTTTTTATCG
>DASZXQ010000205.1:0-10839 GCA_035545755.1 Chitinophagaceae bacterium
CACATCCTGCAAATCGGCAGGCGCCATCTGGTTCAGCACCACTTTATCCGGATCTTCAATAGTGAGCAGCGGAGCCAGCACTCTATCTTCGGCATGCACCACAAAATCATAATCTGTTTCCTTATTGCTTGCTGCTTCTTCTTTCTCCAGGCGGGCAATAAAATACCGGTCACTGCGGATCAATAATGGCAAATAATATAAACCCATAATAGTTGTTTGTTTTTTTATTCTTTGCAATACCACCTGTCGTTGGTATTGCCGTAATTACTTTGTTTTTCGGCTGAATAACAGAAATTGAACACTTTTGATCTCATGGAATAAAAGGAAACCGAAATGCTGTCGCCTTTATAGCTGTCGGTGATCTTTCTTTTTGCCGGCAACACATAACCGATATTGGAAAAGCGAAATGTATCCGTGCTGTTCACAGCGAAACTATCTGCACGCACTTTTTTCCAGGTATTCAGTTGCACTACTGCATTGTCGAGATTATAACCGGTGGAATTATCAACGGACAATTCAAGGTTCTCATACCTGTTGGTAAGCTTATTGGAAAATTTATCTCCTGTCAATTTCAAACTGATCTTATCGGGCCATGAATTGCGGATGCGGAAATTGGTCTTTGTCACTTTATCAAGACTTTGACCTCTTTGCAGTTCTATCATCTGGATGAGTGAGTCCACATTGATATCCGGAGTATTGGCAGGACGCGGAGCCGTGATGCTGACCGTTCCTTCTTTTTCCCATTTGATGCGGGTGAAATTATACACCAATAACGCTATGGCCACCACTGCTATGACAATGAAAAAACGTTTGACCTTGGACCTCCATCCCGGCGTATCTGCTTCATCATTTTCCACCGGGCGGGGTGGTTCAATCTTTTTCATCGCCAGCACGGGAGTGATGGAGAAGTTGTATGCTTTTGCAAAATCCGGGTAGCTGACCCATTCATTCGTATCAAACGCCCAAATCCTTGTTCTCGTAGGATCGCTGCATGACCGGAGCAATGATTTTAGTTCTTCTGCGGAATGAACTTCTTTAATGACATTCGTTCCGTCGTTGAACAAATATTTTTCCATGTCGGGCTTACCTTAAATAAATAAAGAGTAGAGATCTCTTTGCAGTGGCGGGGGTTTACAATTGAAACGAAAAATTACAACTGTAATTGAGATCAGAAATAGTTCAGGTCAGGTTACAACAAAGTTTTAAGATTTGCTGCTGCCACCGATCCTGTTTCTTAAGATTTCTTTCACAAAGAGGTTATCAGCATTTAATATAGTAATCAACTTTTTTCTATCGGCAAGGCTACCGGCACAAGCTCTGTTTAAACGCAATGGGGGAAATACCATTCTTCCGAATATCTTTGCTGTTCCCATTCCTCTTTCATGGATCCATTTCAACTACAGCAGTTCAGGAAAGGCGCTTTATATGCATTCATATTAGCTGTTATCATTTTTATTGCTGTAGTGTACTTCGGGAAAATTGCAACTTTCTTATGGCTGAATACCGATATGGGTATCGTTGGCGATAATTTCTTTTACTTCTGTACTGTATTGGGCAATGGCGCCATGTGGGTGCTGCTATTGCTCTTCACCATATTAATTCTCGGACGCACTGATGCATGGCCGCTGCTAACAGCCAGTTGTTTTTTTTCAACACTGTTTACGCAAGTTGGTAAACATCTGATCGCTCCCGGCGCATCAAGGCCCTGGTCCGTCATCAGCAATCATTCTTTGTTTCATCATGTATCTTTCGTGCAGCCATTGTCCAGCTATAGTTTTCCTTCCGGCCATACGGCCACTGCTTTTTGTATTTATTTAATATTATGCCTGCTGATGAAAAAAAAGTGGTGGGTGTTCATTGGTTTCATCATCGCAGCATTGATCGGTTATTCCCGGATCTACCTGGCGCAGCATTTCCCGGTGGATGTGGGCGGAGGAATCATGATTGCTATTATTTCAGTTGCTGTTTCCCTTCCGTTTCAAAAACTATGGACAAAGAGAATGAATAAGCGGCTGATGAATTAAATCCTTTACAAACAAAAACCCCGCCTGAAGCGGGGCTAGCCATGATAGATTGTATGTATCACCAACGATCCCGGCGATCCCTGTCGCCGAAATGATCGTCACGGTCGTGATAGCGGACATAGACCATTCTTATCTCCTGGTCTCTTTGATCCTGCAGCATGCTGATCCGCATCTGCTTTTCACGCCAGCTTAAAAAGAAATTGTGCTCCACCCTTTCGATCTTTTCGTTATACTCGTGATTGATGCGGTCGATCATTCTTTGTTTATCAAATGAAAAGTTATCGTCACCATCACGGCGAAGGTTATCCGTATAAGCGGCGTTATAATAAACGGCGTTATTAGTAGGATAACTTCTCTGATCGGTTTGGCGGTTGTTCCTGTAATCAGGTTGTGCCTGTGCTATGGCGAATATGCCAAGTGCGGCTGCGAGTGTAAACATCTTTTTCATAATTCTGAATTTTTAAAGTGAGTAATAACCATAGTAAGACAAAACAAATGCCTGAATGAAAAAAGAAATGTTAAACGCTTTTTTTACTGCTGTTAAATCGATGTTAGTGTAAGATGTGTCATTAAACGCAAAAAAAGATGTCCCTAAAAATAAAATTAGATTGCTTCATCTCCCCACTAAGTAGGGATCCTTACAATGACGATGAAGGGTCAATAACGATTAGAGTGTTCAGCGTCATTGCGAGGCAACATAGAGATCGCTGCATTGTGTTCAATGAGTTTCCGTTGCTGAAGCAATCTGATTACTGAATATAGATTGCTTCGTCGATGGTGGAGTTCCTCACATAGATGAAAGTCTCTTCAATCTCCTCGCAAAGACGATGAACCCTCAGACTGTCATTGCGAGGCAACATAGAGATCGCTTCATTGTGTCTAATTGGCTCCCGTTGCTGAAGCAATCTAATTCACAAATACAGATTGCTTCGTCGATGGTGATGTTCCTCACATAGATGAAAGTCTTTTTTATCTCCTCGCAATGACGACTTGAGAGTATCGTTATCGCCTCTTCAACGTCATTGCGAAGCATTGCATGATGGAGGTTGAATTTTTATAGTATGATAAAGCAATGCTGAAGCAAACTATGTTACTTAAGTCAAATGATTTCTTCATACAAATCACGCCACTCAGGATTTATACTATTGATCAATAGTTCCTTCTTTTTCCTGCTGCCACCTTTAATCCTCTTTTCCCCTGCAATGGCTTCTTCGATTGTATCAAATCGCTTATAATAAACCAGCTTCGTACAATTATATTTTGCAGTGAATCCTGCGAACTCTTTTTGTTTGTGTTGAAGTATTCTTACAGGTAAATTGGAAGTAACGCCAACATAAAGTGCAGCATTATTAATGCTGGCCATAATATAAACGTAGCCACCCATATTACAAATATAGATTGCTTCGTCGATGGTGGAGTTCCTAACATAGATAAAAGTCTTTTTGATCTCCTCGCAATGACGATGAAACCCTCCGACCATCATTGCAAGCCACCTAAGGCGGAGAAGCAATCTGCTTTCAATCATAGATTGCTTCGTCGATGGTGGAGTTCCTCACATAGATGAAAGTCTTTTTGATCTCCTCGCAATGACGACTTGAGAGTATCGTTATCGCCTCTTCAGCGTCATTGCGATCCGCCGAAAGGCGGAGAAGCAAACTATTTTACTATTTCGTAGCGACGTCTCCTTTACTGGCGTTGTGAGTATGTTGGGACGTTGCGTCAATGTATGAGCGACACTCAATTAAAATAGAAGATGGAATGCTAACAAAATAGATGTGACAATTAACCCGACGCAAGGTCCCCGGCTTTCACACAAGACTTAACGGGAGGCTTTCCTCGAAGGAAAAATAAATCTTCGGTCTTTAGGAGTCTTGTCATTCCGATACATTCCCTTCGCTCAGTACAAGCTACGGAGGAATCTTATAGACTTCAAACATTGAATAGTCGAAGCCTTTGAGATGCCTTCCCGAATAAGGTCGGGACAAGCTGTACCTCGGCATGACAGCACTCTATAGATCCGAAACTGTCTTTTGTTATCGATGTTGACGTCCAGGTTCTTCGAAGCTTGTTGCTTCGAAAAACTTGAAGGAGAGTCCACACAAAAAAAGCAAACCCCCTTCCGGGGGCTTACTTCTTCAATAACCAAAAACAATATCCTATGAATCAAAAAGTGCTGATCACATCGTATACGCTCTTTAAAAAAATATTACAATACAATTCGTGACATCGGGTCGCTGTACACTACCTGGTCCCTTGAGCCCACGGCCGCCACACGACAATAATATTTCTTGCCGGCTTCCAGGCCGGTGAAAACATATTTGCTCTGGCTGGCAGTCACCGATTGCCACTTGCCCGCTGCAAAATCAGCTTCGTCGGCATATTCGTGTACATAAGACCTGGCGCCTTTTACTGCATTCACACTCACCACCAGGTCGCCGGGATTCATGCCGTTGGTCACGGTGATGTTTTCCGGTTTGGTGATGGTGACCGGCGCTTTTTCTTTACTTACATCATAGCCGGTGGTCAGCAGTTTGCTTCTGTCGCCATCAGCAGTAAAGTTGATGTAAGATGCCAGTATGCGGAGCAGTTCTTCCAGGTCTGCCCGTTTCTGATTCTTTGCAGCTATATCGGCACGGTTGCCCGTGCTGGCCGTTATCAAAGAGCTGCTGTAATCATCAGCTGCATCGGCAATCACTGTGATAGCTGGTACCGGTGTGGGAAAATTGCTGTTGCCCGTCATGAGTTCCACAATGGTGCGGGACTTTGATTCAAAATCTCCGTCAGTGTACCTGCGGAAATTGATTAAAACCTTGTTCGTCATGGTTAGGAGGTTTAATGATAAAATATTGTTTCGTAAATCTTGGTTCGAACCGATTACAAAAAAAATAACCAATATTATTCTGTGCAAGCAATTCACAGCAGAATTTTTAAAAAAATTTTTTCTTTAAGCATAATATCAAGAAATCAACTAAGAAAAAATACGAATGTGCTGCAGGCACTGAGGCGATCATTTTTTTTCTGCAATAGCATTCATCATGCCTACACCTTAATATATAGCGGATGAAACCAAACATTGATGAAGATGGCAATTATTTGCTGTGTGAAGGCGATCATTTGTCAAGGGAAGCCGATCCTTTATCAAGGGAAAAGGTTCTTTTGGATGAAATGTTTTTGATAACCAGTGGTTTTTGATTTTTGCTTTGTGATGATTGAATGCTTAAGCCCGTAAACGGATGAAAAAATTAGAATGGGATTAGAAAATTGGGGGAACTACATAAATGAAACCAACCAACTTAAATACGAAGTTTTTGCATTTAGTTTTTAAAGCTTTGAGATTTATTGACCGGGAAAAACTTAATATATTTATGTGTTATATGCAAGCTATGAAATTCTTCAAATTCAATGTGCTATTCATTTTAGTACCGTTTATTTCATTCCCGCAGAGCAAAACATTTGAAATCTTTGGATCCATCACCGGCGAATATCACAGCAAAATCTATATCTTTTTTGACAATAACTTCAGGCAAAGGGACAGTATTAGTTCCGAGATAAAAAATGGTAAATTTTATTTCAGAGGGACTACTACAATGCCCATACAGGCAAGGCTACACATGGACCAACAATCCTACATTGGTGATATTTATATTGACAATACCAGGACCTATGTGGCCTGTACTACCAAAATGAAAATTTCTAATAATGGACAAGACACGATGAATATGCTTTCCGTAGTTAAAGTCAGGGGTTCGGCAACCGATAATCTGAAAAGCGGTTTTGAAACCTGGCTTCAAAATTTAGAAAAGTCTAAAGTATCTGATGAAGAGAAAAGAGAAGCCTGGTATCAGAAGCTTGCAACATTTATAAAAAGATATCCAAAATCCAAAGTAAGCCCCTATTTGTTAAGCAATGCGTACGAACTGTCTTATTCGCAAGTGAAAGAACTAAGCAAATTGATAGACACTTCACTCAGCAACACTTTTGAATTCAAGAGTGTTTTAAGTTTGCTCAACCAGTTAGATAAATCAAAAAACAGCGCTATCGGAGCCACTTTTCAGGACTTCGTATTACCAGATAGCAGCGGAGTATTGATAGATACGAAACAGTTTAGAGGAAAATATACTTTAATAGTATGCTGGGCATCTTGGTGTAAACCCTGCCGGGAAGAGCATCCCGACTTAAACACTTTATACGAAAAATTCAAAAACAACAAATTTGAAATGATAGGTGTTTCACTGGATAAGGATAAAGAAAAGTGGAAGCAAGCGATAATAAAAGACCAACTGTCCTGGAAACAAGTAATTGATCCCAATGCGTTTGATGGGGAACTTGCAAAGTATTATGACATTGAAGCTATTCCTGCTAATTTCTTGCTTGACAAAGAAGGTAAAATCATTGGTGTGGGGCTAACAGCAAAGGAAATTCAAACAATGATTGAAAAAGCCCTTTGAATAGCATGTTTATAACAAAAAGTTTTCTGCATTGCTGGCTGGCGAATATGTTCTCGTTCCCAGGCGAGTCTCACTGTGGACTTGTGCAGAGCCGTGGGCTCGGCTGGCAAACAAGAAAAAACACGAATGTGCTGCAGGCGCTGAGGCGATCATTTTTTTTCTACAATAGCATTCATCATGCCTACACCTTAATATATAGCGGATGAAACCAAACATTGATGAAGATGGCAATTATTTGCTGTGTGAAGCCTTTCATCTTCCAGACAAAGCCAATCATTTGGAAAAGGAAAGGCTTCTTTTGGATGAAATGTTTTTGATTACCAGGGGTTTTTGATTTTTGCTTTGCTGTGTAAGCGCTGAGCTGTGCTTTTTTCGCCCTTCACTGATCTATAAGTTAGTGCTGATGCTGACTTAGAAAGATTACGACGTGTTATTTCATGGGGAAGAGCTGCAGCAGTCAGAAAGGATTTCGTTGCGTGGAGATATGCGCTGAGGGTTTTTATTTTTTTAGCGATATGAGGACAGGTAAAGGTTCGTGTGGTCGGTGGAAGAAGAACACCGACTACGGCATGCTATTTTTTTGAGAACACCCGGTGAGGCGGAATTTTTAAAAATATTTCATTTTATAGATATGCTTGTTTATCCTTAGTTACAAACTAAGGATAGCAGAGAGCTTACAGATGAAAGAAAAACACCGATCACGGCGTGAAAATAATTTTTATATTTCTAAATAGCTATCGCATCCAAAATTTCGTAAACTTCTAACTATTAATGCAACTTCGTCATTCAATATGGGAGCATTTTGATTTATATCGTTCACTAATAAAAATGCCAACAAAAAAATAATCCTAGACAGAACAACTGAAAAATTAGAAACAGATACTTCAAAATTTGAAATATTAATATCACTAATTTTTATTTCCGAGAATGAATCATCATACATCTTTTGAAATAAATCAGTCAAAAGCCAATAATTGTTTTGATAATGCAGACTATTCCGTTGTTTGCCGAAATCAAGAGGATTAATTATTTTAAGCAATTCTACAAGGTCATCATTCCATATGCTTATGTCCATAATTGTTAATAACCTTTGAAAAATTCTCCAATATTGATAGTGATTAAGGTTTTTAAATTTCAAAATTTTTGTTTTTTGAATTGGCTGAATCCCTTTTTTTAGCTGATTATTAGAAATTGGCTCAGTTTGAGGCCAAATATCAACTAGATAGTCAATTCCATTTATTTTAGGAAATGTCATCCCGCAAAAACAAAAAATAGATTTTACTGCAAAAAAACTAGATTGATATGCAGAAGAATTACTCCACGACAAAAAACCATTTGTAGCACTACTATATGTTACACCAGTTACATTAGCAGCTTTATGTAATAAAAAAATGCCTTCACGAAAAATATCTTTTCTTATCTCGACGAGGTCACATTTAAATTCACCTGAATCTTTGACATTATTTATTTCCTCTCTCAAGAGTATTGAATCTGAAATTTCATAATTAGGTGCAGTTCCAGGAGGATCAATAATTGACAAATAACTATACCAATTCGATTTTATCGACTCCCATTTTCTTTTATCAATTCTTCCCAGATGAGTATCAAAGCTCATGCCTACAACTTTAATATCCCGCCTTCACTTTTTGTGTCTTCAAATGCACTTATCAATTCAGTTTTTAAATCCTCACTCGCTTCCAATTCAGCTGCGGTGCCTGTGCCTTTCTTCGACCATGCAGAAAAATCGAAATCTTTAACCTTGTTAAAAACCTTAGTGGCGTCTTCCGCCGTAAAGCCTTGGTAATTCGTCAAACAAATAGAAAAGAAAATTGGTAGCGTATGGATCAATGCTCCGAACCCAATAGTTTGAAAAAATATGGAATCATATGTTTTAAAGTAGGACGGGAAAACATTTATCAAGGCTTTGAAATAATTAGAAATAATAAGTCTTTGCTCTTTTTCAGTGTAAGTGCTCAATAATCCCTTTCCTGGCAATATTAAAGGGGTAACTAATCTGACAAAATTCGTCAGAGATAACTCTCCTTTTTTAGGGAATGTTGTTACTACGATCCTTCCAAAAAAGGGTGAATCTTCATCCCTTTTTAATTGATTGCCAAGGTCTGCAGATCTTTCTTTTGCTAGATCTGCGGGTTTTTTATTTGGCAAATGCGGTAATAAATCTAAATATAAAGATGTCGGAACCCCCTTTGCCTCCTTATTTATTACAACAAATTGTTTTATTTGATCTTCCTGACTTAATCCTAAAAATGCAATAACAGGAAGAGAAATATTAATTGAAGCCTCATTTGCCCCTTCAAGCCTATGTTGGCCATCAATCACCCATCCAATATTTTTTTTATTCGGCACAGTAATTATATTTTCCTTGGAATTAAGTCTCCATTTATCAAAAGTTATTAAAATAGCTGAAGGCAACGGATTATTATTCTCAACAAACTTCTTTATAGCATTTACACGAGAACCTGATAAAAACCTTTGATAACCTTTATCCTCATCTGAATCTCTACGATTAATCTCGACGAGTTTTCTTAACCTTTTTGCCTCACAAGAAAATAAAACAAGTTCAAATTTCTTTCCTTGCTTAATGTGTATGCAGTCAAACGAAGCTTCTTTTGATTGAGAACTTTTCATACAAATTTTTAATTATGGTTCAATGCCTAAAATTAAAAGTGGAACAGGAGGGTTTCCTCTGCCGTGCCGCAAAACATTATAAACTTCACCTTCATAATATGCCACACCGGAAGACATCTGGCTCTGCATTTTTTTTGTAGGTAACACTTCGATACCCACATTGATAATGCCACCAGAATAAAACAGCAAATGCTTTACAAACAGATCAAAAGCTACGAATGCATATTTACCAAACTGAACTTCAACAGCGATTCCATCTTTTACAAAATCTGTTTGCTTATATGATGAAATAGGATT
The DNA here is from genome assembly GCA_035545755.1 of Chitinophagaceae bacterium. GTDB lineage: Bacteria > Bacteroidota > Bacteroidia > Chitinophagales > Chitinophagaceae > UTBCD1. Next base: position 9,419 of record DASZXQ010000205.1, read on the forward strand.
CTTAATACCATTCGCTACTAAATGCTTTCTTTGTTCTTCATAAGGAAGCGGAACTATTTCCTGCATTAATTTTCTGTCTGTAGTAACATAATACTGATAGCGGCTTTCATTCCATCCCTGCTTTCTGAACTTCTCAATAAATGTTCGGTTCAAAGCAATAGGGCTAAAAAGCATCTTACCAGCCATTGTTTTTTCCTTACTTTCCTTTGTCATTAGTCTGGAAGCATCAATGCTTTTTATAATGGAAATTATTTCCTTATAAAGATTCTTATGGTGAACCAATAAATATTCTTCGCCGTTGAGATGAGAATACTTTTGTGCTATCTTCATTAGTGGTTGTTTACTAATTTAAGCTGTTGCCATTCATCAGGTATTCTGGAAACCTTATCGTTTCCGGTGGGTATGTGGATCGGTTTATTGATGGGACGTATTTTCAACTTACCATCTTTGAAATCTTTTATTCGCTTGTTCGCAATCTTACAATATTCTTCTTCTTTTTCTATTCCTAAAGCGTTACGACTGTTTTTAATTGCAGCAATGATAGTTGAACCAACACCGGCAAATGGATCTAACACCCAACTATTTTCATTAGTCATTGCCAAAACACAACGCTCAACTAATTCAATGGGGAATTGGCAGGGGTGATCTGTCTTTTCAGGATGATTTGATTTTACATTCGGAATATTCCACATCAGGTTATCAAAATCCTGCTTTAATACTTCCCAAATATCACTTGGATTTTTGCCGAGTGGATTTCCAGAGGGCCGTCCCTTATTCGGCCCCTTAAAATGCCGTTTACCGGGATATTTTGATGGAACTCTTACATCATCCAAATTGAATATATAATCATCAGTTTTACTAAACCACAAAATAGTTTCATATCGACCGGAAAAACGATTGCTGGCATGAAGTCCATGACCAAAATGCCAGATTATCCGATTACGAAGTTTTAATCCATGCTTCTTGAAAATCTGATAATAATAAATATCTAAAGGGAAAACTTCGCCTTTATCTACATAATTGCCAACTTGCCAGCAAAGATTACCCTGATCAGAAAGCACTCTTACTAATTCTTCGATTATTTCTTCCTGCGTTTCAAGATATTTTTCGATACTTGTTTTTACCTCATATGATTTACCAATATTATAAGGAGGTGAGGTAATGATCAGATCAAATTTTCCGTCTTCAATTTTTTTTCTAAGAAAATTTAAACAGTCTGCCTTTTTGATTTGATAATCTAAACCCTCATTCACGTATTCAAACAATGGCTCTTTTACTTTCATTAGATAGTCTTTATTGTTTCAAATTTAGCAATTATAATCATAGTTGATTATGCTGGTCAAAATAAGGGGAAAAGAAGTTGAAAAAATATGTGAATAGAATTTTAGAACGCACAAGAGTGCGACCCCGAGTCGCTTCGC
>DASZXQ010000206.1:0-2563 GCA_035545755.1 Chitinophagaceae bacterium
CTTTTTCTCGGTTGGCTTCCGTTTGTATTGGATGGATACATGCGGTTATTTTTTCTTTTCATGCCCAATTTCCTCGACGTTTTCTTCTGGACACTCATTGCATTTACACTCATCCGTTTTATTCAAACCCAACAAAATAAATGGTTGTATTGGTTTGGTGTAGCGGTAGGATTAGGAATGATGAGCAAATACTCTGTAGCATTTTATACAGTTTCTGTTCTAGGCGGGATCCTTATAACCAAACACAGGAAGATTTTCCTCAATAAACACTTTTATTACGCTTGCATCATTGCACTACTGATCTTTTTACCCAATATCATCTGGCAATACAACCATCGTTTCCCTGTAATAACTCATATGAATGAGCTGCAGCAAGAGCAATTAAAATATAATAGCGCCACCGGTTTTATCATCAGTCAGTTCATCATGAACCTTCCCTGCGTATTTATCTGGTTAGCCGGTTTGATCTACGTATCATTTTTTTCCTCCGGCAAAACATATCGCTTTCTTGGATGGACTTTTCTTTTCGTAATCATCTTGCTAATTGTATTAAGAGGAAAGGACTACTATGCATTGGGAGCTTACCCGGTATTATTTGCTTTCGGGGCTTATCAACTCGAAAAAGCTACAGCTGTTCGCTTACGATGGACAAGATATGCGATGCTTTTATTTTTATTTGCACTTGGATTATTTGCTATGCCATTGATCATGCCATTGGCAAAACCCGAAACACTGGCAAACTATTATGAAAAAACAGGGCTTAATAAAACCGGAAGTTTTAAATGGGAAGATCAGCAAATGCACCCGTTGCCACAGGATTTTGCCGACATGATAGGATGGAAAGAAATGGCGATGAAAACCGGAGCCGTTTACAATAGTTTGCCGCCGGATGAAAGAGAAAAAACTTTTGTGTATTGCAGAGGATATTTTTCCGCCGGCGCTTTGAATTATTACAGAAAAGAAGCCCACCTGCCTGAAGTATATAGCGACAACGCCTCATTTCTTTTCTGGATGCCGGATAAATATGATATCAAAAACCTGATCTTAGTAGGTCATACTATGCCGGATTCAAACGATATCGTTTTTCAGCAATTTGAAAAAGTTAGCATTAAAGATTCCATTGATATGCCTTTGTTCAGAGAAAATGGAATGAAAATTATTTTGTTTGAACATGGAAACGATTCATTGAATAGTATTGTAACAAGAGGAGTTGCTAAATTGAAAAGTAAATTCTTGCGTCGATAGATTGATTATTTTTGAAGCAGAAATTAGTTTATGAAAAGACCTATTCGTGTTTTAGTTGCCAAAGTTGGTTTGGACGGTCATGACCGTGGTGCCAAAGTTATTGCCACTGCATTGCGTGATGCAGGAATGGAAGTGGTCTATACCGGTTTAAGGCAAACTCCCGAAATGGTTGTTACTGCGGCTTTGCAAGAAGATGTGGATGCCATTGGCATCAGCATTCTCAGCGGTGCACATATGACGGTTTTTCCGAAAGTGCTGCAACTTTTGAAAGAAAAAGGAATGGATGATGTATTACTCACCGGCGGCGGCATCATCCCGGAAGATGACATGAAACAACTCAATGAAATGGGAGTCGGAAAATTATTTGCCTCCGGCACTCCTACTTCTGATATCGCAGATTACATTAAAGATTGGGTGAAAGCCAATCGAAGTTTTTAACTACTGCGCATCTTTTACACATCGGAATCCAACAGTAGCATTTCTTTCAAATCCCAACGAAACCCTCAACAACATTTGCCGGTAATGTAGAGGTTTGGGCCCTCCCTGTACATACCACCAGCTGCCGCCGGGCTGATAATAACTTCCCCCTTTCAGAATGATATATTGATAGGTATCATTCTGATACCAGTCATTTGTCATTTGCCACACTGACCCAACAAGATCATACAGCCCGAAAGGATTTACTCCCTTTTTATATTTGCCAACAGGATACAATTTTCCATCACCGGTATTACAAAATGCCGGATCAGGAGTTCCGTAATCAACCAGCGTTAAAGTAGCGCTGATATTTTTCTCTTTTTTTCCCTGTTGTTTCACCTGGTTGCCCCATGGCCACAATCTTCCATCGGAAGTTTGGGAGGCATATTGCCATTCTGCTTCTGTGGGTAAACGTTTTTCCGTCCATTTTGCATATGCTTTGGCATCCTCATAACTGATATTTACCACAGGAAAATTTTCTTCTCCTTGCTTTGGTTTACCATTTGCCCAATGTTTCAAAAAATTCAGTGTATCTGATGGATGATATTTACTAGCATCAAGAAATTTTTTAAATTCAGCGTTGGTCACAGGGTATTTATCCATGTAAAAGCTGTTCAGAGAAATTATTTTCGGGAAATCTAGTTTCGGATAAGAAATAAATTCATCGCCACTGGTGACCTGCATAGTAAAAGAACCAGCGGGAATTTTAACCATCCCATCCGGAATGGATAAAACAGGTGGAGTTTTTTCCGGCTCCGAGATCAGCAATGGCGTTCCCGGTTTAATAAACAATATGTATTCATCGAGTAATTCAATTCCATCAAAAAGCTGGATCACGAAT
>DASZXQ010000207.1:0-10402 GCA_035545755.1 Chitinophagaceae bacterium
ACGAATGAAGTAACGGCAAACAGCACGCATCCTTTGTTTCTTGCATTGGGGGTAGAATTCTACCAGGATGTAAACGGAACAAAGTATTCACTGAAGAATGGTGCATTCAATGCGCTGGCTTTGGTGGAAGTGAGCGGAAACTAGTCCGGAGAGATGAGACGTCAGACGTGAAAAGTCAAAAGTCAAAAGTCAAACGTGAGACGGCCCCGGAGAGAGAACTGAAGTTGAAATTTTCCGATCCCCGAAGGGGAGATTTGAAGAAGACTTGAGTTTGAAGAGGAGTCGTGAACCGTGCGACGTGAGTCTGAGGACAAGCTGTTAGCCATTAGCTGTTGGCTTTTAGCTGTCAACATTTATTAATTCTGCCTGTCGGCAGACAGGTCTAAAACCCTAAGAAAATGAAACTGGAACTTCAAAGAACGTATTATCCCAACGGAACGAACGGGGAACTTTTCCTGAACGGAAATAAACTATGTGCAACGATCGAGTTGCCATGGAAAGACAACCATACCCAAGTGTCGTGCATACCGGAAGGGGAATATGAACTTGAGAAAAGATACAGCCTTCATTTAGGTATGCATTTTCAAGTGATGAATGTGCCGGGACGTGAACTTATCCTGATACATGCTGCTAATAATGCATTGCGTGAATTGAAAGGCTGTATCGCCCCGGTTTCTTATTTGATCGCTGCCGGACAAGGTGGTGAATCAAGGAAAGCCTTGGGGAAATTGAAAGACCTGATCTACCCGGTGCTGGAGAGCAAGGAGAAGGTCATCCTGGTCATTGGGCCAAATCAGACAGGAGATATGAGCATGTGAGACGTTAAACGTGAAACGTGAGACGTGAAAGCGTCAACAGTTGGCGAAGCCCGGAAAGAGCACTAGAGTGAACATGACTTTAGTTCGAAGCGACGGTTGATTTACGAAACAATTTTTTAATTATTCAAATTAAAAAGATGAAAGTAAAACAAGCAGTGAATACTGTGACGACGAGAATGCAACAACCAACTCCGAAGTTTTTTCAAAAGCTGAGGAACGTAGGTGTGGTGGTGGCAGCAATTGCCGGAACCATCCTGGCAGCGCCGGTGGCTTTGCCCGCAGTGCTGGTGAAACTGGCAGGGTACCTGACGGTAGCGGGCGGTGTGATGGGAGCCGTGAGCCAGACGGCGGTGAAGGGAGATAAGTAGTTTGCAATTCTGAATTATGAGTTATGAATGATGAATGATGAATGAGGAATGAGGAATGAGGAATTGCAGCCTATGGAAATCAACGCTCCTCCTTCATTGTGTTTACAATCCGGAGGAGGAGTTTTTTTAAAGTGAAAAGTGAAAGGTGAAAAGTGAAAGGTGAAAAGTGAACATGCAAAAATCAAAAAATGAGTGATCAGACTTTTACTGCCGGAACCAAGATGGGAACGCTGGGAGGAACGCTGATGATCATTCTTGCCAATATCACAACAGGAGACCTGTTGAAAACAGTGGTGCTGGCGGCGCTTGGCGCTGCAGTGAGTTTTGGAGTGTCGTTGTTGATGAAGCGGTTGGTGAGATGGTGGCGACCCCCTAAATCCCCCTGATGGGGGACTTTATGAAGACCCTGCTGAGAAGCGGGGTTTTCTTTTAGCCATGAAGTATAATTGTCTGAATCTTGATTTGGGCGGATGAAAAGATGTAGAGGATTTTTACTTCGCAGGGTTCTGATCGCTGCAAATAAGCTTAGCGATTCCAAAGATTTTAACTATGACATCGCTGATCCTAATAGCAACATTTAATAAGCGCAGTCATTGCGAGGAGATCAAAGAAACTTTTATCTATGTGAAGAGCTTTTTTATCGACGAAGCAATCTATGTTTCGAAATGAGGATTGTTTCGTGTGAAAAGGCAATATTCTTTCCTCCCCCAATTGTTAATAGCTTTTAATTGGTAGAGCTTCTCTCCCGACTACGCCGGGACAGGCTTTCCAAGAGGGGGATAATGACAATTGCAAACACGCTTAGCTGTGCAATGACAATAAATGTCGGAGACATTGTGCATAGAGAATGCAAAGGCGGGAGACTTTGCAGAGCTGGTCATTGCGCCCCTATTTTTGTTTCAACAGTAAGAGCACATCGTTTTTTGCTTTTAATAAATAGATGCCTCTTGATAATGCTGAAATATTCAGCGAGTGTTCACCAGCCGACAATTGTTTCTCCATTATTTTTTCGCCGACACTATTATATACTACCAGTAAAGCCTCCTGCTGCAAACTGACGGTGACCGTGCCATTGAATGCGGGGTTAGGATATACCTTGAGTGATGGACCTTCGGCATCCCATTTTAATGGTATCACTTTACTGTAACTGAATTTTCCATCGGCATCCTGTTGCAGCAAGCGGTAATAATTCCAGCCGGTGAAAGGAGCGTGATCTATAAAATTATAGTGTTGAACTGAAGTACTGTTACCTGCTGCGGGAGCTTCCCCGATAGTTGTCCATGTTGTGCCATCAGCGCTGCGCTGGACTATATATAATAGTGTATTTTGTTCGATGGCAGTGCTCCAACTTAAGGATACCGAACTGTTTTGCACCGCTGCTGTAAAACTCAACCAGGTTACGGGCAGTGCAGTTGTATAAGTAATTTCAATTTGACCGGTACTTGTCCATGGAATATTTCCATTTGTTGTGATGGAACTTGCTCCGCTTACTGAATTACCACCTAAAAAACCACCGTCACCGGCGCTTTCTCCTCCGGCTGCATGCACAGCACCTCCTGCGGATGCGAATTGACCGCCACCGCCTCCACCACCACCGCCCCCGTCTCCGCCGGGTGTGGTACCATTTCCGCCTTTATTCGTACCATTTGATGAAGTGGATGAGCTTCCCGCCTGGCCGGAGTTTGCCAGGTTTGCCATACCGCCGCCGCCGCCTGCACCACCAGCTACAATTTTTATTGTTGCATTAATGGTTACAATTGAAGCAGCGCCACCACCGCCGCCGCCGCCGGAGGATCCCGAACTTCCTGCATTACCGCCGTTGCCACCATTATAGTTAGTGTTGTATGTTGCAACACCGCCGCTTCCTCCACCAGATCCTGATACATTGTTTGCACCATCTACCCCTTTGCCTCCGGGATAAATACCAATGATATCACCAGGTGTTACATTATAAGTAGCCAATACATAACCTACAGGACCCGCTGCTGCATTGGAGCATCCGGCTCCGCAATCCTGTCCGCCGATGCCACCAGCACCTCCATATACTTTAATGGCAATTGATGTTACGCCAGCCGGAACGGTCCATGTACCTGAAGTGGTATATACATCAGTAACCTGCGCTTGTAGCATGAGCATGCCTGCAACTGAAAAAAAAGAAAATACGATTCTTCTCCAATAAAAATTCATAACATTAGTATTGAGTGTCCGGTTAATTGGCTTTCAATAATTATTCATAAAGATATAATTGCATCCATCAACCTTTCCACAACTGCTTTCAAAAATTATCCCCGTATGTGTAAAAGAGTCGATAGTCAATGGTGTCACCGGTTTTTTTGTTGCAATTACTTTAGATTGCCCACTGCAATTTTATAAATTTTTTCTGCCAGGAAGATCTGAGCGGAGGCATGTCGGGACAAGCTAATTAAAGAAGCTACAACGTAAGTTTCCCAAACAATACCCTAAGAATTGCTACATATAATTAATCGACTAAAAACTCTTTGACGAGATCTTCTTTGATGTTCATGAATTCGCAGAATTCTTTGATGGTGACGGGATCGGTGGGTTTCTTATTATAGTATATTCTTATTTTCTGAAGGATGGTGCGGCAGGTGCGCAAGCAGCGGCCGGAAATATTTTCTACATCTTTCGGATAAATGAAGATACGATGCGGGATCTTGTTCATAGGGCTGGGCTTTTGATCAACACAAATTTTAAACTTGCTGCTGAAGATGTCAATTCGAAAAACACATTTTGGGTGCTGCGTTTTCTGAATTGTATTTTTTGAAATGCGGATATAGTTCGTGTTTTTACGGGAAACCAGGTGTGGAAACACACCCAGCTGACCCCGGTAAAACGGATTGTTTAAGGATCGGCCGTACTGGAATTTAGCAGTTCATCAAAACAATATCATTATGAGCCAATTTATTTCTCTTCAAACTGCTATTGACATGACCAGTTTGTATCGCAGCCAACGTGAAAATATTTTAAAACCTGAATTTCAAAACCAGGCCATTCTTGCTTTATCGGAAGCGTTTGACCGAACGGTGTTTGATGCCGTGTTAGCCGAGAGCGGATGCCAGGGCCTGCGAATTTATTATGGCATGAGTGCAGATCTAAAAGTTCATGCTATAATTGTAGGCGTGGATGAAAATGGGAATGATATATTACCTTCAGCGAATGCTGCGGCAGCAACCGAAGGGGAAGAAGATGACGGGTATATTATTGAAAATGCGAACCGGTGCCCGCCTATCTGCCCCGGTGATTCGCCATTGAACAGTTAAATCCTATGCTTTCATGTATTTTGAACTGAATGCCGTTTTTAGTTTATCAATAAGTATCGGCGCTGTAATAGGCCTGGTAAAAGTGCGAAAAGCAGACCCGGCCTATTTCCCTTTTTTATATTTGCTCTGGTTGGGGTTATTGAATGAGATCATAAGCCTTATCATTATGAGTGCGGGATACTCCAATATTATCAATTACAATATTTTTTCGCTTGCGGAAGCCTTACTGATCACCTGGCAGTTTAAACGCTGGCGTTTGTTTGAACGACAGCAGTTTTTGTATTACCTGCTCCAGGCTGTATTTATTATCACATGGTGCGTTGAGAATTTCCTGGTAAGGAAATTTGAAACATTCAATTCGTATTTCACGATAGAACATTCCATCATCATTGTGCTGATGAGTATTGAAATGTTTAACCGGGTTATTTTCAAAGAACCCGTAAGGCTGTGGCGCAACCCGGTGTTCCTGATCTGCATCGGGATGATGATGTTTTTTATTTATGCCCTTCTGATCGAGGCATTTTGGATCTATGGATTGAACCAGACCAATGATTTCCGGATCAGCGTTTATGAAATCCTTACCTATATAAATTTATTAACCAACCTGCTTTTTGCATTAGCCACCATATGGATACCAATGAAACAAGAATATTTACTGCGGTATTAATTGCGGCCATTGTCATAGGAGGATTTATTATTTATTTCACCTGGACGACGGTTCGCAATCACCGGAAGTATTTCCGGATGCTGAAAAGAAATTTCTTAGAGGAAATGGAAATCCTGGAACGGGAACGCACCCGTATTGCGCAGGACCCGCATGATGAACTGGGACCGCTGCTTGCGGTGACGAAAATTCAGATTGAATCTGCGAAGGGTATCACAACAGAAGACCAGCACTATTTAGCAAGCGCTTCACGGAATATTGAGGAACTGTCTGATCGATTCAGCGGCATTGCCAAAAATCTTACGCCCAGAGTGATCGTCAGCAAGGAACTGGAGCTTGCATTGACAGATTTTTTTGAACAATTTAAAGGGGTGGGCACTATCCGCATGAGCCTGGAATACCGGATCAGAAGTTCTGTATTCATTCATACTTCCATGCAGCTGTACCGTATGGTGCAGGAACTTGTACATAATGCGGTAAAACATTCCGGCGCCACGGAATTATTAGTAAGGCTGCTGGAACGGAAAAGAAAAATTTATCTCTATTATAAAGACAATGGCAGGGGCATACGAAATAACAAAGGAGAACCGGGGGATGGTTTGGGATTAAACAGCCTGCAAAACCGGGCTTACATGCTTGGGGGAACGATGCATTATAATTATTACAGAGAATCGGGTACTGAATATTTTTTTGAAATTCCATTAATACAGAATCAAGATGAGTATGATACGAATCGTGATCGCTGATGACATGCCGATATTCCTGGAAGGTTTTCATTTGCTGATCGAAAAGCAAGATGAGTTAGAGCTGGCCGGTGAAGCAATCAATGGGCAGGAACTGGTAGCGCTGGTGAAACGGGTGCATCCGGATGTGGTCGTTACTGATATAGAGATGCCGGTAATGAATGGTGTTGAAGCGACAAAAATCCTGAAACGTGAATTTCCTGCAATAGGGATATTGGCCCTGACGATGTACGGTGATGACCATTTTATCAAAGACATGGTGGAAGCAGGAGCTGATGGCTACCTGTTGAAGACCAGCAGCCGGGAGGAAGTTTTTACTGCCGTGCAGGAAGTATATGCCGGACGAAGTTATTTCTGTAATGCCACTACAATGCGAATGGCCAAAATGATCAGCAGCACTCACCTGGCGGCCAAACAACCTAAGGTATCATTCACCGAAAAAGAAACGGAGATCATCAAACTGATCTGCGAACAATATGGCAGCAAAGAGATCGCAGATAAGACAAGCCTCACCTACCGAACGGTAGAAAAATACAGGGCTACTATTCTTGAAAAGACACAATCTAAAAATATGGCGGGGGTAGTGGTGTATGCTATAAGGAACGGGATGTTTGTGCCGTGAGGAGGGAGCGGTCAGAGGGCAGGATTCAGGAGCTATTGGGCAATTTGCAGTTAGCAGTTTCCGGCTCGCCTCGGTTTCGCTTAGGCGAAGCGGGTTGCCTGTTACCGGTTAGTGATTGATGATTTGCGTTAAGGACTTAAGGAACGATATCAAAAAGGTATTAATCATAGGAAGGCGATCAGGGGTGATTGATCTGCTTTGTAATGAAAAAGGGAGCACATCCAAAGTTATCAATTGAAGCATTGGAACGATTGCACCTATTGCTGCATCAAATGCAGGTAAATCCCGGATCGGATTACCGGATCAGGACATTGATGAAACAACTGCAACTGGACCGTTCCAAATTGTGTTATTGCTTTAAGCAACTGACGGGATATAGTGTTCACCGGTATGTAATAAAAAACAGGATGGAGGCAGGTAAGAAATTATTAGAAGCATCCAATAAGCCTATTAAAGAAATTGCTTTGATCTGCGGATATAAAAGTCATGATAAGTTCAGCCATGCATTCAAGAAATATTTCCGTAACGCTCCTTCTGCTGTAAGAAATAAATAACCGGGCGGACGTTTTCACAACAAATACATACGATTTCACAAATGAATGATTTGGATACCGGCCTCCGGGAATACGAACTTTAGTGATAACAACCCTCATCCAGGACAATGAAACTTAACAAAGCAATTACTAATGAAATCATTTGTGTATTACTGATACTGCTTTACAGTTATACTGCTTTCAGCAAGAGCCTGCGCTACGAAAGTTTTGTAAACGTTTTAGAACGATCACCCCTTATCGGTAAAGGAGCGGCGACTGCAGGATGGCTGTTACCCACAGTGGAGTTCTCAGTTGCCTTGCTCCTTTTATTTCCGGGAACAAGAAGGTACGGTTTATATATTTCAGCGACACTGCTGCTTTTGTTTACAGGATACCTTATATATATGGTTTTGTTTGCTGCGACACTACCCTGCAGCTGCGGCGGGGTCATCAGCAACATGACATGGAAGCAGCATATATTTTTCAACCTGTTTTTTATCATTATCAATATAGCTGCCATCCGGAGCTATCGTCATATTGCAATCAGGCCAAGCCGAAAACCTGTATAAACGAGTAGGCGAATCATTAACCAAAGGTTTTATTGCTTTTAGAAAAAAGCAGCACTTAGTTATGAAAAAATATGCAGGCGGCATCGCCGCACTTGTAGTTGCTCTTGGACTATCGTCCTTCAGCACGAGACATGAAACAAAGAGAGGCCAGGACCTTTACCCGTATTATTTTTCTTTTGACGGGAATTCAGTGGGCGAAGAATCCGATTCCACTAATTATACGTGGCTACCGGATGGCCCGACAGTTGAATGTGATCCCGGAACATTGCATTGTGTGATCAATGCGGACAAAAATGCATCGGGCTTTCCCATCCTGAGATCAGGCGGCATGAATGTATTTACTGAAGTCAGCTCTAAAGAACAGCAATAAGATACCCGCTGAATCCAAACAGTAACGATGAGCTTGCGTATGCAAGCTCATCGTTTTCTATTTTCTATTTTCAATTCTGAGGCATGCCGGTGATCTGTATAACATTTACCGGAATCGGAAAGACATATCTTTTATCGTTTGGCGGTAATATATATAGCTGACCATTCAAATTCCGGGTAAGCGTGACAGCAAAACGTGGGTCTTTATTCAACCGTCTCAAGTCTGACCACCGAAGCCCCCGATATAATAATTCTTTTCTTCTTTCATCAAGTATTATCTGTAAAGCCTGGTCCGGATCGGATACCGAAACAGGAACAAAAGCAGCAGCTTTCCAACGTTTTGATAAAAGGGTATTTAAATCATTTAATCCTTGCGTTAACCTGTTCAACCGAACATTGCATTCGGAACGGATCAGGTATAATTCATCAGTAGCCAGCCCGCAAAAATTAGCCGAAGAACCATTATAGCTTCCTTTAAATCCGTAAGTGCCGTTATTGTTGTTTTTGAAAAAACCTGTTTTCCTGAGGTCGTTGGCATTATAGGAACTGTACAGATTACTGTCCACTTTTGCAGTAGTTGTACTTAATGTTCCGGAACCAAATAACAGCGTATGAAAGATCACTTCATTATTGTAACGGGCAAAAGGATTTGCTGCATTCAGATTAATACAAGAACAATTAAAATCCATTAATGTATTGTACAAATTCAGGGCGCTGTCTGCATAAATAAATGCGTTGTTATAATCAGCCATGCTCAAATAGGTTCTTGCGAGTAATGCAAAGGCAGCTGTACGGGAAGGACGTGTTTTAACCAGCGGTGTAACAGGCAGCAAACGGGCCGCTTCTTTTGCATCTGCTATCAATTGGTCGTAGCATTCTTTTACAGATGCCCTGACCGATGGAACATTCAAATCGGGATTCAGGCGTAAGGGAATTCCCAAATCCACGGATGCAGTCGCTTCATCATAGGGTTTTGCGAATAATTGCAAGAGATTATAGAAGGCAAAGGAACGGAACATTAAAGCCTGGCCTTTAATATTATCTTCCTGGGGTCCGGATAGGATTGTAAAAGAGTTTTTGAGTAAGTCTAGTACCGTGTTTGCATAATACACGACACTGTACGAGTTGTTCCAATCGTTCCTGTCATTATCATTAAATACATCCCTGCTCCAGATATACGTATTCTGATCGGTGACAGAACGGCTTTGCCAGGAAGTATACAGAAGATAAAAATTGTCTGCGGCAATTTCTCCGGCAGTGGGATATTGCACGGTCATTGTATTCGTATTATCGAGAAGAGCCTGACAATCTTTGAGGGATTGTGGCACTGCTAATTGTTTGTCCGGCTTTGCATCGAGAAATTTCCTGCAGGAAGCAAGTGCAAGCAAGACCGTAATGAGCAAAAGAAAATATTTGGGTTTCATTGTTTTTGATTTAGCTCCCGGCCTCTCTCCAGCCCTCTTCCAAGGAGAGGGGAAAAGAAGGCCGGGCCGAAGAAGTTTAAAAATTTGTTTTGATACCGAAAGCTATGGTACGGGGTAAGGGGAAACCTCCGCCGTAATAATCGGGATCCAATCCCGATTTATTCGCCCGCCAGATAATGCCGAGATTATTTGCATATAGATACAATTGGAGATTTTGTAGGGAAAATTTTTTCAATTGCTGTTTAGTGAAATCGTAAGACAAGGAAATATCCTGCAAGCGGACGTGATCGCCTTTTTCGACCAGGGCCGAAGAGCCTGCGTAAAATGCATCCCGACTACTATTGGATGGATACGGCATTGAAGGCACATTAGTTATTTTTTCATCTCCCGGTTTTTGCCAGCGTTTCAAAAAATCCTGGTTGCCTCTCCATTGATTAAATAAAGCGTTATAATTAATTGAGGAACGACGAAAGAAATATTTCATCTTATAAGAAATATTGAATGAAAAAGAGAACTGTTTATATGTAACCGAGTTGAGCAAATAACCGTAGATTAAAGGCAATGCCGGTCCGTTGTATTCGAGGTCTTCCGGTTTTACATTCATCAGCGACGTATAATCTTTGCTGGGTTGTTTATTGGTATCGTAACCCTGCGGATCCCCTGTCAACGGATCGAGGCCCGCCCATTTGTAACTAAAAATCGAAAAGACCGGCTTGCCTACTACGGGATTAATAACACCGTCGCTGCTGACATAGAGGCCTGCAGTCAAGGATTGAAAATCGTATTTCGTTATTTTGCCAGTTGCATAATTGAACTGAAAATTTATATTCCAACTAACTGCGCCAATAAAGTTCCTGCTTTTCAATTCCAATTCAACGCCGCTTCCTTTCATATCCGCTACATTGCCCCTGAAAGTGTAAGCCAATGTATTATCCTGCGCACCGGTGGTAGGATCGACAGGGGCCTGACCGATCAAGTCTTTTCCTCTCTTCAAATAATAATCAATACTAC
>DASZXQ010000208.1:0-17863 GCA_035545755.1 Chitinophagaceae bacterium
GGCACTGTTGCATATTCACGAATGTATCTTGGTGTGCACTACCCGACCGATGTATGGGTAGGCGCCATGGTAGGAACGCTCAGCGGTTATCTCAGCTATAAACTCAATAACTGGGTCACTCATAAAAAAAATGCTCCCGTCATTCCAACGATCTATTGATAATGCAGCTTAATCTTTCATCTTATTTATTTCAATCCTGTCATGAGAAAAATGCACGACTATTTTTTTTATGCCTTTTTTTCATGATTGTTTGCGCTACCCGCTCACATGCCCAGGCCAATAATTTTGATTACCGCATTTTGCGAAGCATTGCCGAAACAAGAACTCCTGAAAAAAATGATTTTTTCAAATTCATTTCAAAATATAATAACCCAGTTTGCCTCGCTGCGCCTGCCACATTATTCATTACTGGGCTTATCAAAGATGATGTGCAAATGAAGAAAAGTTCTTTATACGTTACAGAGAGTATTGCTTCCGCTTCGTTATTCAATGTGATACTCAAAAAAATATTTAAAAGAAAAAGGCCTTTTATCAATGATCCGACATTTACTGCTGTAGTGTATGCCCGAAATGAATCATTTCCTTCCGGGCATACGGCAGAAGCTTTTTCTATGGCGAGTTCCATGACGTTTGCCTATCCCAGGTGGTATGTGATACTTCCCACTTTTGGCTGGGCGGCTTTGGTAGGCTATTCAAGAATGTATCTCGGCGTTCATTATCCCACAGATGTTTTTGCCGGAGCGACGATCAGCAGCGGCATGTCATGGCTGCTGTATAATGCAAACAAGAATTATTTAAGAAAATGATTCAACTTTTTTCTTCTTCATAGAGGAAAAGGCTATTTCGGAATAATGCTCACCGGCAAAATAAATTCGAATACGGTTCCCTTTGCATGTGTGGCAAAATCATCATCCAATAAATGACTCACCCGAAAGCCAAAGGTCAATGGATATTGATTCCACCATTTGGTATCCACAAAAATTTCGCCGCCAACACTGCGTTGATCTCTTGTCAACGCTTTATCGTTGGAAAAGACTTTAGTAAAATCATAGAAGAGATCTCCTCTCACCCTGGACAAATACAAAATATTTCCAAACCCCCAGTCAGGGTAGAGAATAGGAAAATGATAATTCGCCGAAACTTTCCACATTCTTGAAAAATAAAATTCATTATATCCTCTCGAATACGGAAACAGGTTGGAAAATACCAACTGATTCAACGTATCCCGTTGTTGAAAAGCGCCGGTCAATACCAAACTATGCGTGGAGAAAAAACCGGGAAGATATAATGCTGCGCTTGCAATGAATTGATAACCGCTATATTTTGTGATCGCATGCCGGTCATTCAAAGAAATAGCATAACCGAATCTTGGATAAATATGTTGCACAGCCTGCTGTATTTGCTGACTCCAGGAGAAATAATGATTCAGGTAACTGAAGCTTACGGTGCCCAATGAGTCTTTATAAAACCCTTTATTGTATTCATTGCGCCAAACATAATCAGTTCCAAGATTGAAATTGCTGAAGAATTGTCCTTTGGTCCAGCTTAATGGAATACTTAACCCAATCCTTGAATCCAATTGTCCCCATTGATGAATACGATTGCCGATCACGGATTGCTGATCAAATGTGTATTGCGTTCCTATATTCAGATACGGAAACCATGCCCCATACACTCCGCTGAATCCAACCGAATTGGTTTTATCATCCCGGTTGTAGAGGTAATACAATTCTGTTTGCAACGTATTCAGTACATTTTGTCCATACAATGAAAAAGTGAATTCCGGATCCTGGTAATAAGGACGCCAGCTATGAAAATTCAATAAACCGGTTGCTTTGCTGTATTTACTTGTTGAAAAATTTCTATTGAGAATTTTATCCTGCAGAATATCATGAAACTCGTCTGAATGACTGACCGGGAACGGCGGCTGCAATGTTTCTGCAGCAGCAGTATCAATTTCCTTCCACAAAATATTTTTCTCATCTATCTGCTGCAATTGATAACCATCAGCTGTGAAAGCGGACCATGTAATTTTCCCATTTCCCGCATTCACAAAATAATTTCCAAATGGGCCATTGCTGATGCGGAAAATTTTCTTGTCGCTTAATCTCAACGCAAACACATCATCATTCCCAATATACGAAGCAGTATAAAATATTTTTCCATCATGCACAGAAGGATAACCCAGCACGTTGAAAGAAGGATCTGTGAGGCGGATCGTTCTTCCCGACAAAATATCCACCATCGCCAGGGACATTTTTCCATTCCGTAACCGGATCGCTGTCACCAATGAATTATCGTCAATGAATTTCGGATCGGTGTATAAGATCACATACGAAGAGCGGATCGCCGTTACAATTTTTCCAGTGGCGGCATCCAGTATATGCAATTCGCATTTCCCATCTGTACTCACCTGCACGGCGGCAATATGAGCGCCATCCGGTGAAATATCGGGAGTAAAATATTTTGTTTTGTGAGTGATTGTTTGTTGTTGTCCTGTCTTCATATCCACCAACTTGATCACTCCATAATCCTTCCATCCCCAGCGGGGATCCGTTTCATACGCCGCATACACGATTTTCCCATTGCGATAACTGAATTGTTCATCAATTGAAATATCCCGCACTTTCAATCGCCGTTGCCCGTTATCATCTTTTATATAGAAAGCAGGACGATGCCGGTAACTTGACTTCAGGTACAACAATGAATCATTCCCGATGCTATAAGGGAAATAATAACTGGTCACATACTTTTCGTTGGCAGGAAAGATAGTTTTGATCGAAGCATCTTTAAAGCCTCCTCTTTCGGGAGATGTCCGGAGGACGTTTTTATAATATTGAAAAGCCTGGTCATAAAAACTCTTATAATCTACTCCTGCATATTTTTTTATCGCATGTTGAAATGGATAAAACAAACTTTTAAAAGCGCTGGCATCATGCGTCACTTTGGTCCAGAAATCAGTCCCGTATTTTTCCCTCCCGTAATTCACCAACAAATAACCGAGATAATAATGATTGGGCACATAATCTTTGTAAGAACCATTGCGCAATTTCATCCATGAATAATTTTTCCCTGACCGCCAGAGTGAAGGATACGCATTCATAAAAAGCGGAAGCCGTCCCCTGCCCTGGTTGGTGAGGATAGTTTCATTATACACAGCGTCGCCTTCATAAAACCAATTGGGAATAGAAGCATTGATTGCAAGGTCCAATCCATCCTGGCCGAAAAGATCATACATCACTTTACTGAGTCCATTATGGAAATTATTATACTGCATCACATGCCGGTATTCATGCACGGCTAACTGGTCGCCCCAGGGTAAACTGCCTTCTTCAAAATTGTTCATATCAGGTGTCAGGAAAAATTCACTGCGGTAAGGGCCGAGTGTCACATAACCATTAGCAATGGTAGTTTGATTTTGCATCACAATATTGATGCGCTGCAATTCATTTCCCAACGGGATAGGTTTATGTGCAGCGAGGTAATGAACTACCGAAGCGATCCTTTGTGCCTGGCTATCCAAACCTTCCGGAAAAATTATTCTCGCCGAATCGGTTTTTATTTGCCGCCATTTCAGAGAAGGAGGATTGCCGCCAAATATCTGTGCGTATGAAAAATGAATGAGGAGTGATGAGAAAATTACCAATACAATTTTCCGCATGGGGTCAGAATTTAGTGAAAGTTACGGAGGAAAAAATTGTACAAAGCCGCAAATTTATTCAACCAAAATTCTACTATGAAGCAGGTCTTTTTCCGGCTTATTATATGAAATTAAGTTGTTAAAATGAGCAGGCGCTTCTGAAAAAGTGGTAACTTTATTCATAAAGCTTTTTTGATCCACTTTTTAATACAATCTATCTCATCAACTCAAAAATTTTTCTATGAAAAAATACCTGGTAGCGTTCTTATTGTATTCTACATCGGTAAATTTATTTGCACAGGAAGACGTACCTGTAATAAACGATCTTCTTACTAACATGAGCTCCCAGATGGGCAATTCAAAAAGCGGGGATCTCACAAATTTCTCTGTTAAAGAAAATACAGAAGGGAATCAATTTCTGTTTGATAAATGGGTAAGCGGAAAGATATTCATTACAGACAGTAGCGGCTTCAATACGGCAGGGTTTTCATTTAATTATGATAAGATGAACAGGAAATTGCTGGCTACAAAAGATAAAAAATCAATGATGGAAGTAAATACAAATCTCATCAAATCCTTTGAGCTCACTGATGCGGGAACGACATATATTTTTGAAAAAGTGCCTGCTATCAGCAATAGCTTTCTTATTCAATTGGTAAAACATACCGGCAAATATTCATTATATAAATCACTGACCACCCAATTTCAAAAAGCCAATTATTATAATAACGGGATCGTTGAAACCGGCAATAAATATGATTCCTACATTGATGCTGTGGAGTATTATGTGCTATTTCCTGACGGTAGTTACAAGAAGGTAGAATTGAAAAGGAAATCTATTAAGAACGCTTTCAGTGCCGATGAAAAAAAAGTGAATACCTATTTCTCCAATAATAATGACGCAGTAGGTGCCATGGGAAATATTGATGAAAACTTTCTGATAGGGCTGGTCAGTTTTCTAGATCAATAAATTGAATCGGCGGAGGTAGCTTTATTGAAAAACCGGTCACGCATATGAGATCTGCCAATTAGAAAAATCTTGTGAATAAAAGATCCATGAAATTTTGTTCCACAAATCGTTTCTTATCTCCTGCCCATATTCTCAAATAAATTCCAATTTCCGCATGGGTGAGGGCTTAGTGAACGATACATAGAAAGACAACAAATTAGTGAAGATGCATTATAGAAGAAGGTCAACGTATCAATGAAAACGTTCCTTTCAATGTCATATTAATATTCTTAAAAGTTATCCAATACACATATACTCCGCTCGGCTGAGGAACTCCATTCACGGTTCCGTCCCAGGAAACTTTTGCAGATGAGACATGGTACAGCAACTGGCCCCATCGATTAAAAACGCTGACCGTTCCTCCAAAAGAGGGATCAAGAAACGGAATTTCCCACCGATCATTCCTGCCATCTCCGTTCGGGGTAAATGCAGTGGGAACATATATGCCGTTAACTACTTTCACATATACATTATTAGCATTGGTGCAACCCCATGATGACCGGGCCGACAGGGTATAAGTAATACCGGATGGCGGAGATACCACCGGATCCAATATCGCCGTATCACTTATGTATTCGTCCGGCGACCATGAATATGTTATTTGATCTCCGGAAGCTGTACCGGATAAAGTAACAGGATTATTAATAAGCATGACCCTGTCAGGCCCTGCATTGACCGAAGGCTTGGGATGTACATTTATCATCAATGCATTTGAAGCGATCTTACAGGAACTGATATTGGCCACCCCTGATTCAATAACAGTAAGCCGGTACCCATAGTTTCCGGCAGTTTGAATAATTGGTGTCTGGTATGTCAATGTGGTGGCGCCGGCAATATCATTCCATGTCATTCCATTATCGGTACTCGATTGCCATTGATACAGCGGAGACGTGTAGCCGGAAGGAACAGGGGCATTGAGGGTATAGGTGTAATGATTATTATCTCCTTCGCACACATCAACCGTATCGCTGGCCGATCCTATGATGTTCGCCGTTATCTTCGGGCCACAGGGCCGAAACGTTATGTCATCAAGACCCAGGTCATTCCCGTTTCCGCCGGGAGCATGATTGGTAATGCGCAATACGATCACCGGGTTATTGGGAGGAGTTGTAAAATAAAAACCGTACTGTTTCCACTCCGGTGAAGAAGTAACATGTATATCTCCCGTGTTGAAAGAATTCAAAACAGTTCCAGCAGGGGTCTCCACACTAAATGTCAATTCCGGAAGAATACTGTTGGGGTTATTCACAACGTTGATGACCCATGCTGCAAATTCATATGTAGTATTCGGGCAGAGGCCAGTGACCGTCGTTAAAAAAAAGTCGCCGGGAGCATATGATGCATTTACCAGCATGAAAGCTCCTCCTCCGGTATGATCATTAGTTATATTAAACCATGTGCCGTTGAAACAACCGGAAGTTGTTTTTGTGATCGTATAATATCCATCATTCGGACAATTGGAAGGCGTATAAGTATAACTGCCGGAAGGTACATAGGGACTGCTGCCACCACCGGAACCAAATGTAATATCCACAACAGGGTCGCCGAGGCTTCCATTACATAATTGAGCATATGCCCTGGAAGAAAAAATCGCAGCAAGCACTATCAAAGCAGCCCTTAAAAAAAATAGTTTCCTTAAAACATCAGGGCCTTGCACATCAACTGATTTTAATAAATATAGACCAATTTAAACAAAAGCAGTTAACCATGGCAAGCTTTTGCCTATTAAAAAAATAGACCGGAATATAGAATCTTAATAGTTTACAGCCGGGGCAGAGTACCGCAGGCCGTCACATATACTGCAGCTTTATAAATAAACAGCGAACAGGAATCACCTCCGCTCGAGATGAGCCGCCTAGCGAAGAATGTATTTGAAAAAAATGTCGGCTATCTTTAAGGAACAAAAAAAAGACTAACTGTCTTTTACAAATCAGTACAGCTATTAGGGGTTTGACTCAGAAGTAAGAAAATCGTTAGGAGGCATTTTTTAGCAAGACTCTGATATATGAATACTTTAAAACGATGGAGATTAGCCGGAATAATTACATTAATTATCTCAGGTTTTTTACTGCACTACGTATTTTCCTGGACCAACGGCTCTAAAATAATTGGGTTCTTTGTCCCCGTTAATGAAAGTGTTTGGGAACATTTAAAATTAGGTTATTGGTCAGTGGTGCTTTTTTCTATGGCAGAATACCCACAAATAAAACATAGAGTTACCAATTATTTTTTTGCTAAAACTCTTGGCGTTCTTGTTTTGGAAATAACAATTATCATAATTTTTTACGGATATACTTTTATAGCCGGAAAAGATATTTTTTTGATAGATATCCTGTCTTATATTTTAGGTGTCATGTCCTGCCAGTATCTTACTTACGCATTTCTACGGGAGAAGCCATTTTCCCTGCCTGCCGCCAGGCTCAGTGCAGCTGCATTTATTGCAATTGGGATATTATTTGGCGTAACAACCTATTATCCGCCTCATATTGGCATATTCAAAGACCACAATAACAATACTTACGGAATCAATAAAGAGAAATAAAACAGTATCCACTGAAACACTTCTGACCGGATTTTTTTAGGAACCGGGAACCTTGTGCCGAAACGAGGTTTCCCAACTTTTGCAACATCCCTTAAGGAACGGCATTGCCAGGGAGCTACAATATTAGTGACTCCTGAACCCCAATAGCCATCATCGCCTTTAGTGCGTCATCTCTGCGTCAATTGACGCACAGATGACGCACCGGTGACGCTCCGAAGGCAGTACTATCCCTCACCGGCCTTACCTATGGGCCGGAGCGTCGGGCTCTATGCCATTCCTATTGGTAAAAACACTGTAACTGACTATTCCTTATGCCAATATGCCTTCCAGCGTTATCCATACCAGTGCTTACCTTGTCGCCCATGAAGGGCATCAACATGAACAGATTATTTTAGCGGCAACAGCCATGGCTCATCGTCTTCCTGCGACAATTACGATAGTCATTTGGCATTGTAAAAAAGGCCTGGAAGCAACAGCCATGCAGAAAATGAAAAGAAGATAATATTCTGAAAAAAGGCCCGACACCTCATTTCAAATTCTCCAGCATATCTTTTGTCATGGCGGCAAGATCATATTCTTCCTTCCAGTTCCAGTCTTTGCGGGCCACGGAGTCGTCAATGCTTTGCGGCCAGCTGTCGGCAATAGCCTGCCGGTAATCGGGTTTGTAAGAAATTGTAAAAGCGGGAATATGTTTGCGTATCTCCGCCGCGATTTCCTTTGGAGAAAAACTCATTCCGGATAAATTATAAGAAGTGCGGACAGAAATCTTTTCAGCCGGCGCCTCCATCAACTCAATGGTGGCACGGATGGCATCGGGCATATACATCATGGGCAAATAAGTATCTTCTTTCAAAAAGCACTCATATTTTTTATGCTCCAGGGCTTCATGAAAAATTTCTACCGCATAATCGGTAGTACCGCCACCCGGGGCGGATTTGTAAGAGATCAATCCGGGGTAACGCAGACTTCTTACATCTACACCGTAACGGTGATGATAATAATTGCACCAGAATTCTCCGGCGTATTTGCTGATGCCATACACGGTGGTGGGTTCAATAACGGTTTGCTGCGGGCAATTCTTTTTTGGTGATGTGGGGCCGAAGACCGCAATAGAAGAAGGCCAATACACTTTATGTAATTTTTCTTCCCTTGCCAGTTCCAGCACGTTCAGCAGCCCCTGCATATTCAGGTGCCAGGCAAGGTTTGGATTTTTTTCACCGGTGGCGGAAAGAATAGCAGCCAGCAGATAGATCTGCGTTACATTCTGCCGGATCACCTGCACGTGCAGCATTTCCCGGTTCATCACATCCAGGCTCACATAAGGGCCCGTGCCTTTCAACAATTCATTTTCTTCCCTGAGGTCTGAAGCAACCACATTGCTGTTTCCATAAATTTTTCGAAGCGCCAGGGTCAACTCCACTCCTATTTGTCCTGATGCGCCGATGATGAGAATTTTTTCTTTTGCCATTTAACCGGTTTTAATTGAAACGAAGATCGCTTATTATGTGGCGTAATTGCTCCCGTTGCTCATCTGTACCAAATGAAGTGACAACAGATATAGCAAACCCTTTATCAATAGTGCAGTAATACATTTGCCCTACTACCGCGTTGCCTTTATACACAGCAGTCAATTCCATAACAGTAAAATCTTTGTTGCCTATTTTTAACGGAACAAAGCCGGTAAGAAACTTATAAGGAATGCCTGAGCCCTGCATCAACGTTTTAACCTGGTTCAGATATGCTTCAGGGGTTTTGATGAGAGAATTGCTGCCCAGGTTTTCTACGGCTATGCCAAAAGATGGGTTATACTGACCTACTACCGAATCATCTTTATACCTGAACACTGAAAGCAATGTGGCGGAACGGACATCGCTTGCTTTGATCTTTTCTCCTAATTCCGGATTGTGTTCCGACATGATCTTTTGCCCCTCCTCACTGATCTGTTTTATTTGTTCAGAATTCTGAACTATCCAATCGGCAGGAATAGGTAACTCAAAACCAAAGAAATTATTTTTATAAATACCGTTTTCTACTTTTCCATAATCAAAATTTTCCGGGATCTTGTTGGAATCTTTACATGCCGCCGCCAGGAAAATCAATGCGACAGGAACAAGCCATTTCATTCGCTAAGTTTTATTAAAAATAAAGTAAAAAAAATTACTGTACGTTTGCGGCATGGAACAATTTCTCAAAGATCTCTTTGCAGGACAACAATATGATGAAAAAAATTTCTTCCTGATCGCCGGGCCCTGTGTAGTGGAAAGTGAATCGTTGCTGATGGAAGTGGCAGGTAACGTATCGGCAAGCTGTAAAAAACTGGGCATACCTTATATTTTCAAATCTTCTTATCGCAAAGCTAACCGAACCAGCAGCACTTCTTTTACAGGTATCGGCGATGATGCTGCGCTGCAATTACTGCAAGCCACTGCTAAAAAATATTCATTGCCGGTGGTCACAGATATTCATTCAGAGCCGGAAGCGGCAATGGCAGCGAAGTATGTTGACGTGTTACAAATTCCGGCTTTCCTTTGTCGCCAAACAGAATTATTGATCGCCGCTGCAAAAACGGGAAAGATCGTGAATGTAAAGAAAGGCCAGTTTGTAAGCGGCGAAGCGATGAAGTTTGCCGTTGATAAAATTTATAAAGCCGGAAACAAAAAAGTAATGCTGACGGAAAGAGGCACTACATTCGGTTACCAGGACCTCGTGGTGGATTACAGAAATATTCCAATAATGAGAGCACATGGCGTGCCTGTAATCATGGATGTGACACACTCACTGCAACAACCGAATCAGACAGCGGGTGTAACAGGCGGCAACCCGCAACTAATCGGCACCATTGCAAAGGCTGCTGTAGCTGCCGGAGCTGATGGGATTTTTATTGAAACACATCCGGAGCCATCCAAAGCATTAAGCGATGGCGCCAATATGCTGCAACTGGATCTTTTGGAAAATTTATTGGAGCAATTGCTAAAGATCAGAAAAGCGGTAGCATAAACTTGCTACTGGAGGTCCACTACTTCAACACCCGGATATTTGCTTTTATCAAAGATGAATGTTTTATCATCCATCGGCTGATTGGGCTTCAGGCTGGTAACAGTATAACTGTAGCGATCGCCGGTTTTTTCCAATACTTTGGTGCTGTAAATAGTTTTTGAGATTTTATCAATGAGCAGGTACACGGTATGAAATGATTTACTTTTATCTGTAGGCGTCATCTGAATTTCCTGCAATGTTTTACCGGCTTGCTTTTTCTCGCCATTCAGGGTATATAAAAAATCCTTGTCATAAAAATTGGTAAATAATTTTTGAGGGGTGATCGTGCCATTGGCAGCATCCAGTTTGCTTACAGTTACTTCGTTGGAGGATTTATCATAGTTCCAGACCGTAGTGCCGTCGCAATAGATCTCTTGTCCATTAAAAGTGACCCGGTATTTTGTGCCCTTCATGCTCACTGTTCCTTTTTTGCTTGACAGGGATTTTCCATCGCCATTTTCCACACTGTACGTAAAGTTAGCCTGCACTGTTTTAAAGGATTTGAATTTAGCGCTGACACCGTCCAATATCTTTTTAGCATCAGGATCATTTTTTTGAGCCCCGGCAACCATTCCAACAACCAGCAACAAGCTAAGCGAATAAATATTTTTCATCATTGTTTTTTTCTAAGACGATTATTTCCATAAGAAACTGGCGGGCAAATATAGTCTAATTGACAAAATAGGATGGAATTAGGTTTTTTCGGGTTGCAAATGAAGAAGTTCTTAACAGTATCCTAACCTAAAGCATCTAAATGCTGCTGCAACTCTATTTCAGTTTTGATCAACACATCCCGGGCCTTACTTCCCTGGCTGGGCCCAACAATCCCCGCAGCTTCCAATTGGTCCATCAATCTGCCGGCACGGTTATATCCTAATTTCATACGGCGCTGCAACAATGAGGTGGAACCTATCTGGTTTTGTACAATAAGCCTGGCTGCATCTTCAAACAAAGAATCACGGTCAGAAATATCAAAATCTTTTCCTTCTATTTCTTTTTCATCCACATACTCCGGCAATAAAAATGCCTGTGGGTATCCCCTTTGATCACCGATAAATTCCACCACACGTTCCACCTCCGGCGTATCGACAAATACACATTGAAGTCGGGTGATCTCCCCATGATACGAGATAAGCATATCACCCTTTCCGATGAGTTGATCAGCCCCGCCGGTATCGAGGATGGTACGGGAATCAATTTTTGATGCTACTTTAAATGCGATACGGCAGGGGAAATTCGCTTTGATCGTACCGGTAATGATATTCACTGAAGGACGTTGTGTGGCGATGATGAGATGAATTCCCACTGCACGGGCCAGTTGCGCCAATCTTGCAATGGGCATTTCAATTTCTTTTCCGGCAGACATGATCAGGTCCGCAAACTCGTCAATCACTAATACAATGAACGGTAAATATTGATGGCCCTTTTGCGGATTCAGCCTGCGCTTGATGAACTTTTCATTGTATTCTTTGATATTCCTGGCGCCGGCTTCTTTCAGCAGATCATAACGATTATCCATTTCGATGCAAAGTGCATTCAATGTGTGAATGACTTTTTTCGTATCGGTAATGATCGCTTCTTCTTCACCCGGAAGTTTTGCCAGAAAATGTTTTTCTATGTGCCGGTAAATATTCAATTCTACTTTCTTGGGATCGATGAGGACGAACTTCAGTTGCGAAGGATGCTTTTTATACAAAAGGGAAACAAGAATAGCATTGATACCAACGGATTTTCCCTGGCCCGTTGCACCGGCCATCAGCAGGTGTGGCATGGAGGTAAGATCAACGATATAATTATCATTATCGATCCTTTTGCCCAAAGCAATAGGTAAACTATAACTGTTGTGCTGGAATTTTTCCGAAGACAACAAGGTTTTCATGCTCACCAGTGATTTTTTCACATTGGGTACTTCTATACCGATGGTTCCTTTGCCCGGGATCGGCGCAATGATGCGGATGCCTAATGCCGCAAGGCTTAATGCAATATCGTCTTCAAGATTTTTAATTCTGGAAATCCTGACACCGGCGGAAGGGACGATTTCATACAGCGTAACAGTTGGCCCCACAGTAGCACTGATCTTTTGTATCTCGATATCATAATTGCGCAATGTTCCAATGATCTGGTTTTTGTTATTCTCCAGCTCATTGGCATCCTGTACAATTTTTTCACTGCCGTGAGTGTCCAATAAACTTAGCGTCGGATATTTATAATCCCGCAGATCCAGCGTAGGTTCATAAGGAGGCAAATTTTCGTAGGTTTTTTCATCTCCCGGTTGATCAGAACCTGTTTTGATCTCAAGCTCTAATTCATCAGGGTTTTTCTTCTCCGGGTTTTTCGGTTTTATTTTTTCAGGAATAGGCAACTCCTGTTCTTCATTGATATCATGCTGGTGAAGCACTTCTTTCACTACTTCTTTTTCCACGGTTGGTTGTTGTGCTTCCATTTTATCCATTTCTTCCGGCGTGAGTTCATCTTTTTCTATCAGTTTCAATTCCGGCAACGCATTATTGGAAGATAACTGATTTAATGATCCGCTTTCTTGTTTCAACAAAATCGGATTTTGATTTCCGACATCCGTGCCGGCATACAAATCGTTGATGGTTTTCCCACCGATGACCGGAACAACTTCGGTGTTTTCCTCTTTAGAAATTTTTTCTGTTTCCGGCGCCACGGCGTCATCTATTTCCAAAACCGGCTCTTGGCTTTTCTTAGGTAAATTAAATGCCGGGTTAAATTGCCAGATGAAATATCCCAGCCACAAAACAACGAGGAGGGCTCCGGTCCCAATTGTACCCAATGCATCAGTAAGCCAACCATTGATCATGTTACCAACTCCACCACCGAACCTGAAATCACTATTTGAAAAAACAAAAGCAAGAGTAGCCGATAAGACCAATAAACCTGCCGTTACATATTTCAGATTGCGCCGAAGGGAAAAAACCGGTTTGCTGAATATCAGGTTTACTCCGATGACAAAAAAGAAAGTGCAGAACAACAATGATGCAATACCGAACGCTTTCCAAATAAAAAAATCAGCCAGCAAGGCCCCAAATTTTCCAAGTAGATTATGGGCATGCATATTTTTCTTAAACAGAATGGAGAAACCGTTTTGAACAGTACTCGAATCACCTTTCCATGTAAAAAAGTAAGAAATGAAAGCGATGAGAAGAAATAAAGCAATTACCAATGAGAGTGATCCCAGGATCTTCCAGGTACGTTCATCATGAATAATATCACGCCAGCTAACCCTTTCATGCTTATCAGCTTTCAGTGTTAACGGATGATTTTTTTTTGGTTTATTCTTAGGACTTTTTTTAGAAGTCTTTTTCTTCTTGCCAGCCATGACAGCAAAGATAATATAGTTTGCTCTTAGTGGTTTGCCGTACAGCCGCAATTTATCTAAAGCCGGACCGGCAGGCATTTGTTGTAAAAAGCAAGGATCAAGTATTACATTTGAAGGCCATTACCAAAACCTGCATGAGATATTCCGGCTTTACTATTCTGCTTATGGTGCTCACCGGCATTGCTGTGATGCCGGTTTCTGCACTGAGCCAGGATCATCATTCCAACGATTGCATTGACATCAGCGGCATTAAACTTTCAAAATCTATTGTTGATAATGTTTCATCAACGTTTATAGAAAAAAAAGAATCTCTGGAAAAGATCTATTCTTCATTACAGTTTACTAAGGGATTGTTCGCCAAAAGTCTTATTCCCAATGTCTATGTCACCAAAAAATTGATACTGAAATTCAGGATCTGCAACGCTTCAGATTCAGCCACCTCGGCCTGGTTTTTCCCCGGATATTTTTTTACCGAAGTACAATTATTTAATGTAGAGGATGATCAACTGAAAGAACTACCTGCTGTTCCACCTTCTGATAAAAACGAACTATCGTTCAGAAAGATCACTCTTCCGCCACATGA
Source organism: Chitinophagaceae bacterium (assembly GCA_035545755.1). Taxonomy (GTDB): domain Bacteria; phylum Bacteroidota; class Bacteroidia; order Chitinophagales; family Chitinophagaceae; genus UTBCD1. The sequence continues at coordinate 14,154 of DASZXQ010000208.1, forward strand.
TTCTATAACCGTGCTGGCGGAACTGCTGCCATTGAAAACATATACCAACTCGTTGCGGCCTCGGTTAATACAACCACTGTATTTAAATTCTTTCTCAGCAGTACAACAAAGAGAAGACCGGGATGAAAATATTTTCACTTATATATTTTTTGGCTTATTGCTGATGATGATCTTCTTTTCGATTGCCAATTACCTGCAGGGATCCAACCCGGAATTTTTATATTATTCCGGCTATGCTTTTTTTATAGGGCTGATGCTTTTTTTAAAAGCCTTGCTGGGACTGCATACCAGTTCGTTGAATTTTTTGATGGAATCTTACCTGGATTTTGTGATGCAAGGAACCGGTATTATTTTTTATATGGCTTTCATGAAAAATTTCCTGGAAGCCAAAACCAAATACCGGTTTCTCTATTATTTGTATAATGGCGGCATTCTGATGCTGGTATGTTCGTTATTACTTTACAGCTATGCCTATTTTTTCACTGATAATTTTTCGCTGCAAAATGGAACAGAGAACCTGACCAAACTATTATTGCTTGTGATGGTAATGGTATTTCTTATTTACAGTTTTCGCCAAAGGCAGGACCGTTTGCTGTGGTATCTTTTCTGGGGCAATCTCTGTTTATTCGTTTTCTCTCTCATGTCTCAATTCAGCATCCTATTCAGTTCCCTGTTTGCAAATGTATCGGGTATTTTAGGCTCCGGGGTTTTTTATTATGAAATGGGAATTTTACTGGAATTGATTTTTTTCCTCCAGGGACTGAGCTACAAAAACCGGCAGCAACTGATAGAAGAGACAAAAGAAAAAGAGCGGCTGATCGCTGCCAACAAAGTAATGGAATATGAAAAAGAACTGGCGGTGCTGAAAGCACAGCAGCAAGAACGGGAACGTATATCGGCAGACATGCACGATGAATTAGGTTCCGGAATGACCGTGATCCGGCTGATGAGTGAAATTGCTAAAAATAAAATGAAAGATCATGTTCCGGTTGAAATTGAAAAGATCTCTGAATCAGCCAACGAAGTGCTGAACAAAATGAATGCGATCATCTGGAGTATGAACAGCAGCAATGATACACTGGATAATCTTATTTACTACATCCGGACTTACGCACTAGAGTATTTTGATAACACCCCTGTTCAATGCGAAGTGAATATTCCAAATGAAATTGCTCAACTGGAAGTGACGGGAACTAAACGGCGTGGTACTTTTCTGTCAGTAAAAGAAGCGCTTAATAATGTATTGAAGCATTCCCATGCCACTAAAGTATCTATTGGCATTTCAATTTCCCAAAACTTAAATATCCGGATACAGGATAACGGAACAGGTATTGACCAGCACCGGCTTCGGCCATTCGGAAATGGTTTAAAAAATATGGCAAAAAGAATGGAGAGTATTGGCGGCTCTTTTAAAATAGAAACCAACAACGGCACGTTGGTCACCCTTGAATTACCGCTATGAATTTTTATTTCTTAAAAAAACGATTACAAGAAACAGCCATCCAACTATAAACAATATACCCCCAATGGGAGTAACCGGGCCAATGATCTTTGCGAGGTTCCCTCCTTTTCCATTCAAGGCGGTGAGGGTATAAAGAGAACCGGAAAAAAGAATTATACCTGAAATAAAAAGATTACCCGCCCATCGAAGAAGTTTAGCCGGAAATTTTTCGTACAAAACTCCGGTAGCCAGCAATGCCAATGCATGATACATCTGGTACTGAACGCCGGTCTGAAAGCCATGCAATATTTTCTCATCAATCACTATATCCTGCAAAGCATGGGCGCCAAAAGCCCCTAATATAATAGAGAGCAATCCGAAAAAAGCGCCAAAAGTCAAAAAGGGTTTATGCATGAAATATTTTTTGTACTAATGATTCAAGTTGCACCGGCTCTTCATCGACCACGATATCTGCCTGTTCAAAATAAATTTTCCGGTCGGCGAATTTCTTAATGATGAATGCTTTTAATTGTTCGTCTGATAATTGGCTGATGAGCGGCCGGTGTTTTTTTTCCTGTATCAATCGCTCAAATAAAATATTCAACGGTGTATTGATCCATACCGTTGTGCCGGATTGATTCATGTATTCAATATTGCTGAAATAACAGGGTGTGCCACCACCAGAGGCCATCACAAAACTTTCGTGGCTTTCCGTTATGATGTGTAGTATATCTTTTTCACGAAGACGAAAATATTCTTCACCTTCTGATGCAAAGATCTCAGTGATTGGTTTTCCTTCATGTGAAACAATCTGTTCGTCCAGGTCAAAAAAAGGAATGCCCAGTTTTTCGCTGAGTTGCTTGCCCCAGTAAGATTTGCCGGAGCCCATGAACCCGATGAGAAAAATTTTCATACCCTCCTTTGACAGTTTTATAATTGAATTTTCCTCTCCCATTAAAGGGGAGAATTTGAAATCTTTCTACCAGGGAAAATACAATGTTTCATTTGCTCTTTTAAATCCTGAATAGAATTACTGTAGTTGAAGTGTGCGACGCAACAACAGTTGCTCAAGGAACTGAAGTTGGTAATAAAATCATTCAACTAATAACTTAAAAGAACTTATCGAACAATAAATGAATTCACAACCTAAGTTTCCGCTTTAGGGGAACATGGGGCTTATTTAAACGCATTAAATCCTGTTATATCCATTCCTGTGATGAGCAAATGAATATCATGTGTGCCTTCGTAAGTGATAACACTTTCCAGGTTCATCATGTGCCGCATCACCGGGTACTCGCCGGTAATGCCCATGCCGCCGAGAATTTGTCTCGCATCACGACAAATATTTGTTGCCACTTCACAGGAATTTCTTTTTGCCATACTCACCTGCGCCGGCGTTGCTTTGTTTTCATTCATCAAAGTGCCGAGCCGCCAATTCAATAATTGAGCTTTGGTGATCTCCGTGATCATCTCCGCTAATTTTTTTTGTTGCAATTGAAATGAGCCGATCGGTTTATCAAACTGAATTCTTTCTTTTGAATACTGCAATGCGGTATCATAACAATCCATTGCAGCGCCAATGACGCCCCATGCAATTCCATATCTCGCTTTTGTCAGGCAGCTCAACGGGCCTTTCAAACCTTTCACATTTGGTAAAATATTTTCTTTCGATACTTTGACATTATCAAAAACCAATTCACCCGTTGCCGAAGCTCTTAAACTCCATTTGCCATGAGTGGTTGGAGTTGAAAATCCTTCCATACCTCTTTCCACAATTAATCCATGAATTTCTCCCTGTTCGCTTTTAGCCCACACCACCGCTACTTGCGAAAAGGGTGCATTGCTGATCCACATTTTAGATCCATTCAATATCACATGATCGCCTGCATCTTTAAAATTAGAAAGCATATGAGAAGGATCGCTACCGTGATTGGGTTCTGTCAATCCAAAACAACCAAGCCATTCGCCACTTGCTAATTTTGGTAAAAATTTTTTACGCTGTGCCTCACTCCCATAAGCATAAATAGGAAACATCACCAATGAACCCTGCACTGATGCAGTAGAACGAACACCACTATCGCCCCTTTCCAGTTCCTGCATCATCAATCCGTAAGAAATATAATCCAACCCGCCGCCACCATATTCCACAGGAATCGTTGGGCCAAAACAACCCAGTTCTCCCAATTGCTTTACTATTTGCTGCGGAAACTCTGCCCGCTGTGCATAATCTTCAATAATGGGAGAAATTTCTTTCTTTACATAATTGCGA
>DASZXQ010000209.1:0-7547 GCA_035545755.1 Chitinophagaceae bacterium
CCGGGCGGCTTCCGGCAATTCACGGGTTTCTTCTTCCTCATCTTTTATATATACATCGCCGGTGATCCAATAGCCGTCATGATGTTTTAATGCATTGCGAATATTAGAGCACAACAACATTTTTTCTTTTATATCCAAATAGGGTAGTAGCCCTTCGTTGATGACCGTTAATGATTCTTCCGAAAATTTTTTGATGATCTTTGAAAATGCGGAAGGATCTAAAGCATTTAAAGCGACTGATTCGTAATGTCCTTTGAATTTCTTACCAGTTTCCTTCAACAATTCATCGACAAGTTTTTTTTTGTTCCTTATCAGGTCAGGCAGATCCGTATCAATGAAATGAATTTCTTTTTCAAGGCAAAGATGAACTCCCCGGCAGGAATAACCAGATGATAATTCAAGGAGATTCGGAGAATGAAATTCAGATAACAGTTTATCGATGGTTCGATAGCGATTTTCGAAATGAAGGAGGGAACGGAAATAAAAATTGCGATCTGCCTGGGAATTTTCTGCGGCTTCTGCCACGGCTCCTTTTATCAATAATGCTGCTGTTTCTTTGGCAAAGGGTATAGTTGTGTTCGCTTTGAGCCGGATCAGAAATTCTGCTGAAGGACTGATAGAATCAAAATCCCGTTTTTGCGACAGCATAAAATAATTTTCACTTTGAAATTAATTCAATTTGGCTGCGCAGAAAGATAGAACAACTCAACTGCCCCTCATTCCCCCGGCTTTTGGAGGCCGTTGAGAGAAGCCGGAACCTTTGCTGGATTTGTTCAAAAACTTAGAGCCCTGGTTGCCGGCTTGCTGATTCTTGTTGTCTTTTTTTCCTTTTTGTTTTTTGTTGTTATTAAGCAGTGACATCGCTGAAGTTTATATTCATAAAGATACGTGATAACTGCGATCATTATGAAAAACCCCGGTATAAAACCGGGGTCTTCATAAATGCGAACATTTATTTATGCCTTGGCACAAGTGGACTTGCTGCAGCCACCATTATCCTTACAGGCCGGTGTGCACTTTTGTTGTGTGCAATGCTCGCAGCTTTTGTGCTTTTTTGGCTTATGCCCGTTGGCAAATGCTCCCACGGTTAATGTGGACAGCAATGCCAGCATCATTATTTTTTTCATGATAAAACTATTTGGTTAAACAATTATTTACAGAAAGAATAAATAATTGTTAGGTGGCTTCCATACTTCTGAAGTATATGATGAGACGTAATCTTTATGTAACGAAGGATAACGGCATTGGAGCAGCTCGTATTTCAGTTGCAATTCATATTGCGGCTGGAAAACAAATATGCTGCATACAGGGCATAGTGAACATTCAGGATTGTCGCTGCAATTCCCGGAATTGCCAGGATCAGATTTTCCTGTGTCCTTTTTACTATTATCTTTTTGATGAGGACATTTCATTGCTGTACTCATCTTCATGCAGGTCATTTTTTTGCAGAGGCTGTTTGCATGCAAAGGGAAACTGATAGTTTCAATAATAAATAATGCCAGTAGCAATAACAATATGATCGCATTAGCTTTCATCGTATTTATTAAAAATAAAAAAAGGAATGTTGTTTATTTTGAAAATGGGATGAGCGGCAAGCTTGTAATTTTTCATGCACGATCAGTGACCTGCCGTCGGCCAACCAGGATAAATATGCCTCCTATTATTACAAATACGATCAACATACCACCTGCATTTAAAAATGTCTTGCTATAGCCCAACTCTTTTACACTGAGGAAAGGATAGGGATAAAAGCCTTCTGCAGCACCCCGCAGCAGCATATAAAAAAGATATACCAACGGATAGATAAGCCATTGAAGAGCATTTGTCCACTGCAATCCTTTCTTTGATGCATACATGAACCAATAAAGAATGTAGAGTAATGGCACCGCTACATGCAGCGATTCATCTGCTATTTTTTGCCAGCCTTCCGGTTTCCATAAAGGACGAAGCAGAATGTTATAGATGATCCCAACGATTAAAATATACACGGCAATAGCTGCTGCTGTAGGTGGCTTTGAAAAGAATTTCCCTAAAGCAGATGACGGACTGATAAGAATAAAGGAAAGATTCACTGCTACCAGAAGATTGGTAAGAATAGTGAAGTAAGCAAAAAATCTTCCGATAGCCTGCAATGTGGTCATATGATTTGCAGATGCAGTATTGATCAGGATGATCAATTGCACTATCAATGCAAACCATGCGATGAGCGCCGTAATGGCAGCAAGCCAGTTACCACGTGATGATTTTTTTTCCATAACGAAATATAAACATTCCTGTTCAGTATTTGTTTTCTCCAGGTTATTTAACTTCGAAAAATGTTGATCACCATTTTACAGGTATTTGTCGTACTGATCTTTTTAGTGTTACTGATAACTATCGTATTAAAAATGACCCGAAAGGGACAATTCGTTGATCCGTTGCCGGATCATTTCCCGGGCTTACTTAATGACCATGTGGATTTTTATCGTCAACTGGATGAAGCCGGAAAGAAGATCTTCGAACAAAAGTTGCAGCAGTTTTATGCAGATGTCCGGATCACCGGCATCAATACAGATGTGGAAGACCTGGACCAGGTGTTGATCGGCGCCAGCGCTGTTATCCCTGTGTATTCATTCAAAGAATGGGAATATACTGACCTGCATGAAGTGTTATTATATCCCGGTGCATTCAGCAGGGATTTTGACCAGGTAGGTTACCACCGCAGCATTACCGGAATGGTGGGCACCGGCCCCATGCAAAATGTAATGATATTATCTAAGCAGGCATTACGGTATGGATTTTTAGACAGGGAAAGTAAAAGCAATGCAGCCATTCATGAGTTTGCCCACCTGATCGATAAAATAGATGGTTCATTGGATGGCGTTCCAGAGATTTTATTATCCCGCCAATATGTAATGCCCTGGCAAAAGCTGGTGCAGGAAACTATGGAAGCCATGAGAAGCGGTGAATCTGATATTGATCTGTATGGACTCACCAACCAGGCAGAGTTTTTTGCAGTGATCACAGAATATTTTTTCAAAAGGCCTGATCTCTTTCAGCAAAAACACCCGCAACTATTTGCTATGATGGAACAAATGTTTCTGAGAAAAGAACAATACAACAGGCATTCAACTGTTTCATCGAATAACTGAAGTATATTTTTTCTCCTGGCAAAACGCAGCATCACCGCCAGAATGGAAAAAACTGCCATTCGACATTTCTATTTCCGCCGATAAAAAATATTTCATATCTATGTAAGATCACTATCCATTGCACAGATGGAAAACGAATCCAACGCTTCGGTTAATTTAAACAACCGCATTCAATCCATCGACATTGTCAGAGGGATCGTCATGATCATCATGGCGCTTGATCATATCCGTGACCTGATGCATGTTTCATCTTTGACGCAAAGCCCCACCGATCTGAAAACCACAACACCAATTCTCTTTTTTACAAGATGGATCACTTATCTCTGCGCACCGACTTTTGTTTTTCTTTCCGGCACTTCGGCTTATCTCTCTATGAAAAGGAGGGGCGATATTAATTCCACCAGGAAATTTTTATTGAAAAGAGGTTTATGGCTGATACTGATGGAATTTACTTTGGTGAATTTTGCTCTGTGGTTCGATGTTCAATTCCGCATATTGATGTTGCAGGTGATCGCCGCCATCGGCGCCGGCTTTATCATACTTTCTTTTTTATTAAAAGTGAATGTAAAAACTATTGGTATCGTTTCGCTGCTGATCATTTTTACCCATAACCTACTGCAATTTCTTCCACAGGTAAATAACAAATTGCTTTCTGTATTGCTGAATATATTTTTCATTCCCGGACCGCAGGCAGTTTCCAAAAACTTTATTTTCTTCACTGCTTATCCTGTTATTCCCTGGGTGGTTCTGTTATTGCTTGGTTTTTCTTTGGGTGGGATTTTTGAAAGAGAGATCACTTACAAGAAAAAACGCCTGCTGAACTTCGGCATCATGGCATTGCTGCTTTTCATTATTCTTCGTTTCATAAATGTTTACGGAGATCCTTTTACCTGGTCATTGCAAAAAAACACGGCAATGACCATCGTTTCATTTTTCAACGTCACCAAATATCCGCCGTCGCTGCAATTTGACCTGCTTTTTCTCAGCATTATGTTTTTATTGTTGGCCCTTACTACTAATCTTTCCGGCTCGTTGCAAAAAGTGTTTTCTGTATATGGAAAAGTGCCGATGTTTTATTACCTGCTGCATTTGTATTTCATAAGGCTTGCCGTTTTCATTATGGTATTTGCGCAGGGATTTCATTGGAATGATCTGTTGTTTGGTCCGTTTCAGTTTGGCAGGCCTGCAACCGGATCGGGCATTAGTTTAACTATGGTATATATTGTCTGGCTGCTGATCGTTATTCTTCTGTATCCAATATGCAAATGGTATGGCAAGTATAAAATGCAACACAAAGAGAAAGAATGGCTCAGGTATTTATAAATTCTATTGATCCTTACTGAATTCGATCAGATCCCAAAGATTTCCATACAGATCCCGGAACACTGCCACCGTTCCGTAGGGTTCTGTCTTCGGTTCGCGGATAAATTGTATTCCTTTTGACCGGTAGTTATTATAATCTCTCCAGAAATCATCGGTTCTCAAAAACAAAAATACCCGGCCACCTGTTTGATTGCCGATGCGACTTCTTTGTTCATCACCAACGCCTTTAGCTAATAACAAAGAACATTCAGAGTCGCCGGGTGGCTTTACCAATACCCAGCGTTTTGTTTCACTTTGCGGCGTATCTTCTATTAACTGAAAGCCGAGTTTTTCGGTATAAAACTGAATGGCTTCATCATAGTCATTTACTACGAGAGCCAGGTGCACTATTTGTTGGGGCATTTGAATTTTGTTATAATTAAAAATAAAATAAAAGATTATTGCAATAAAAGAAACTTGTCATGACTCGTTCTTCGGCATGATAGCAGCCTGATTATTTGTAAATGTTCTGTACTCCATCGGAGTAATTAGCAGGTATATCGTCAATAGGTGTTAACATGCAATCAAATTCGCTGAATAAAAGGTTATGAACCGGATTCTCTTCTTCCTCACAACACAAAACTGCTTATCGTATCGCTGTATTTTCTTACATCGCTTACGCCGATCGGCACCACTCTGAAAAAATATTCCTTACCGCTTTCCAGGCCAATTAATAAAATACTTGCTTTGGTGGTCGGCTTCCTTATCCATTCGTTTGCTTCGCCCTGTTTGTATTCCCATTGATAGGTTCTCACATTCTTCATCCGCCGGCATTTCAATTTTACTTCTCCTTTTCCCATTGGCTTCACCATAAAATCAACCGGCTTTGGCAGCGGGCCGGTTTGTGTCGGTATCTTTTTGGGTTTAAAACCACTGCTGAGGATCTTTGCCGCATCTCCGCCTGCCGTCCGTTCCACATATAGACCAAGCCGGCGCAGCAGTTCAGTCAGTGCAGCACGGCTTTGATATTTCAAGTTTGTATCTACATGATTGCCGAGGGCAGCTTTTGCCAGCACATTCTGAAAGTTGGTAATAGCGGCAGATAATGTTGCCAGGCTGGGCGAGGGGTCGGGAAAATCAGCATTGCCCGTTAATGCCTGCAGGATGGTTTGTGCATGTTGTTCCAGCTCGCTGTCTGTAAATCGGCTGAAACCGGTCAATGGTTTTGTCTTTCGCATGGGTATAAGGTCTTGATGGTTTAACTATAACGTGTCAACAAACCTGTTTTGCTTGGTTCTGGATGTTCCTGCCTTAAAGTTATATGACTTTTAGAAAAAAGCTTGTAACAAAATGAAAAGGTCACAAGCTTTCTGGGAAAAAGCTTATAACAAAATGAAAAAGTCACAAGCTTTTTGAGAAAAAGCTTATAACAAAATGAAAAAGTCACAAGCTTTTGAGAAAAAAGCTTGTAACAAAATGAAAAAGTCACAAGCTTTCGGGAAAAAGGATACAGGAAAAAGCGGAGTTCTTTGAAGAAATGCGCTGTTTCAGCTTTGAAATGTTCTTAAGTAAGAGTTTTTGGTTGGGAATGAGATTGTAAAGAAGGCTGAACCAAAGGGAAACTTGTCATGCCGACGATGGAGTCATTTTGATCATTGCAGGCTCTGAGATGCCTTCCCGAAATGAATTCGGGACAAGCTATTTGTCGGAATGGCGACAGCCTGATTATTGGTAAATAAAAAACCTTCTCTCTCAAGAAGGTTTTCAATTTTTAATTCCTAATTCTAAATTCTTAATTTCCTTAAGCTATCGTCACATCTTTATCCAAATACACATCCTGAATAGCATTGAGAATTTCAACGCCTTCTTTCATCGGCCGTTGAAAAGCTTTGCGGCCGGAAATAAGTCCCATGCCACCGGCACGTTTATTAATGACTGCAGTAGTTACTGCTTCAGCCATATCACCGGCGCCGGATGATGCACCACCGGAGTTAATTAAACCTGCACGGCCCATATAACAATTAGCAACCTGGTAACGGCAAAGATCTATTGGATGATCAGAAGTAAGTTTGGTGTAAATCAACGGATCATTTTTTCCGTATGCAGATTCTTTAGTGTTTAAGGCAAGATAACCGCCATTGTTCTCTGGCAGTTTTTGTTTGATGATGTCAGCTTCAATAGTTACGCCAAGATGATTGGCTTGTCCTGTCAGATCAGCGGATACGTGAAAATCTTTTTCTTTTGTTTTAAATGCAGGATTGCGGAGATAGCACCACAGAATGGTTGCCATTCCCAATTCATGCGCCATTTCAAATGCTTTGCTTACTTCCTGTATTTGTCTGGTGGATTCATCGCTGCCGAAATAAATAGTGGCGCCAACGGCAGCAGCGCCCAAATTCCAGCTTGCCTTGATAGAAGCAAACATGACCTGGTCGAATTTATTCGGATAAGTCAGGAATTCGTTGTGATTAATTTTTACAATAAAAGGAATTTTGTGAGCATATTTTCTGGATAGAAAACCAAGTCCGCCATAAGTTGTTGCTACTGCATTACATCCGCCATCAATAGCCAGTTTGATAATGTTTTCAGCATCGAAATAAACCGGGTTTTTTGCAAAAGATGCCCCGGCGCTATGTTCGATGCCTTGGTCAACGGGAAGAATAGAAAGGTAACCGGTGCCGGCCAGTCTGCCGGTATTATACATCAGTTGCAGGTTGCGCATCACTTGCGGATTGCGGTCGCTGATCGTCCAGATGCGATCAACAAAATCAGGACCGGGCAAATGGAGCTGATCTTTAGTAATGGTTTTGGATTGATGATTGAGTAAAAATTCGGCTTTGTCGCCAAGCAGTTCATTGATTTTTTTAGACATCTGTATTGATTTTATCAGGGCGCAAAGATAAGAAACCTGGCCTTTTTGCCCGATCAGGAGGATCAATAAAGCAATTGCCGTCTATAAATGAAATAGAACATTAAAAGTCTTAAAAGAATCAGTGAAACGATGAGTTGAAATTGGAAATAGAAGGGAGGAGAGGGTCTTTTTTCATCACCGCGCCTCCTGCCATCCTTCGCAAAGCTAGGGATTGCAGGAGGGTTCCGGACCATTAATCTTTT
>DASZXQ010000210.1:0-1831 GCA_035545755.1 Chitinophagaceae bacterium
CCACTATCTCTGGGAATTTTTAATGTTATTTCTTGCCGTGTTCTGTGGTTTCCTGGCAGAGAATTGGAGGGAACACATTTTAGAACACCGGCAGGAGGTTCAATACATCAGGTCATTTATTGAAGACCTCAGGTCTGATACTTCAGAAATAACCAATAATCTAAAACTGAAATTGCAAAAAAAACACGGAAATGATTCGCTGATATGGTATCTGAATGCTCCAAACCCCAACCAATACAGTCAAAGGATCTATTTTTTCGCCCGTCAGCTGACCCGGACCTTTAATTTTTTTCCGGCGGACGGAACGATCAAACAATTAAAAAATTCCGGCGGATTACGATTGATCAGAAATCAACAAGCTTCCGACAGTATCCTTTCTTATGATCAGGCCATAGAAAAAATTCAACTTACTCAAAACCGACAGGATGATGAGATCAACGACATCCGGCCCATGATGGGACGGCTGATGGATCCCAATGTGCTGGAGACAATGATTAGTGGGGAAGAAATTCATCCACCTGCCGGCAACCCGCCGTTGCGTACCGTAAATAGAGAATTTATCCTTGATTTTATTTATGCGGTACATCAACTCAAAGGAAGCGATGCGGTAAACAGTGCCCGTTTGCAACTGGTAAAAGACAAAGCAACCGGGATCATTCGGTTTTTACAAAATGAATATCATTTAAAATAAATTTCTGATGGAAGTACATGCACACACTCATACTGAAAGAAAGAAATGGTTTCATTATCTCTGGGAGTTTCTCATGTTGTTCCTCGCTGTGTTCTGTGGATTCCTGGCAGAGAACCAGAGAGAACATATGGTAGAGCACCAACGTGAAAAAAAATATGCCCGTCAATTACTTTCTGACCTGAGAGCAGATTCCACTTTTTATATAAGACTGCTAAGAAAGCTCGATTCAGCCATTATCGGGCATCGTGAATTTGAAAAAGTGATGAATTCCGGGTCGCCCAGCAACTATGATATATTGAATGCCTATATAAAACTACAATCTGTATATGTCATGGTTCCCACTATTTCTACTTATTCGGAAATGAAATCATCCGGAAGTTTTCGTTATATACAAAATGCAGAGTTGGCCAGCCTGATAAAAAAATATTACGAAGAAAGCCTGGTATATTTAAAATCGAATGAAGAACTGGGAAAAGATTTTTTCAATACGCACCTGCAACCCTTTACCATCAGCCATTTTCGCATGGCAGATATCGACTCCGCTTTTGAAAAGGTAATAACTCCCAACCCCGTTTTTCTGAACAGGAATAAGGAAACGGAGATCTTATTAATGAACATCACGAGCCTGTATAAATTGTTCCTGACTATCTATCGTGATGACGCTGTAAAACCTTCGTATAAAAGAGCAAACAATATTATCAAAAAGCTTAAAGAAGAATATCACCTGAAATAAGATTTTTATGGACGTACATGCACATACTCATACGCCGAGAAAAAAATTCAGTCATTATCTCTGGGAGTTTTTGATGTTGTTTCTCGCTGTGTTCTGTGGTTTTTTGGCAGAGTACCTGCTGGAGCATAAAATTGAAAAAGAAAAAGCGCATGAATACATTCGCTCATTTTATGAAGACCTCTTATCTGATACAAGCTCCTATAACAAGTTGATACAATATTATGAAGACAAAATAGCGGCGCTAAAAAATGCCGATTCGTGTTATGATATGTTTATACAGCATAAAAATTGTGACTCCTGCTTATCAGATCTAATGAATAATGCTTACGGTTTTATAGATATGGTAACCGAGGACCGGACTTTAATACAATTAAAAAATGCAGGTGGTCTGCGTTTGTTAGAAAAAG
>DASZXQ010000211.1:0-6553 GCA_035545755.1 Chitinophagaceae bacterium
AACAAAATCCATTTGAATAAGGCCGAGTCCACAGCAAGATTATAATAGATTGAAAGTTTATTAATGTGAGACTCGGCTGGGAAACAAAAATAATTTTGTAAAAATGAAAAAGCCGGTGATCGTACCGGCTTTTTTTCAACATGCACCACAAATGCTAATTGTCAGGAGCACCGTTATCAATCCAGCAGAGAAAAGAATTTTTTTGAGCTGTTGTGAGAGAACTACCCTGCGGCATTAATCCTGAAGCAATGGCCGGGCGGATCACTGATCTGGCATTAAAAACTTCTGTGTAGTTCGTTAGTGGACCGGGTCCGTTTGTACTGCCCGCTGCATGACAACCAGATGCATTACAAAAACTTTGCACAATTGGGTTAACATCTGAGCTGAATGATTTTGCTACGGTACTGCAATCCAGAGTTGTTGTAGCTCCACTACTTCCGTTACCTCCGGAAGGATTGTTACCGGTAGCGCTGCTACCTTTGCTGCATGAGACACTGAATAAGATATAAAATAATTCAAGTAGCACGATAAATAAAATCGCTTTCATAATTCAGGATTTGAAGAACAGACTTGAAATACTATCAAAAAACAAAACGGCAAAAGATGAAATGGAGTTGCCTCAATTTTTAAAATAAAAAATCTTCATTTTTTTATGATCGGGCAACTCAAAGGATTCTTTCTCCCGAAGGAACAGATCAATCCAACTGAATAACTTTGATAATGATCATTTCTCGATGGATTGGCAGCCTGGCTGAACCCGTCAATATAATCGGAGAAAGTAAAACGGTATAATGTCTCAGCGCAGAAAGATAATTTTTCTGACAAAGAATATCTGAAGCCAATACCAACAGGGATCACGGGCAACATTTTTGGTAGTGCATGCTGTTCATCCAATACCAGTCTTGCAGGCAGATCGGTTCCGGCAAAATATTCTGAGTTGAAGCGACTCCAGTCTCTTTTGATGTCCACAAAACTTAATCCGGGGCCTGCCATAATATAAGGCCGCCAACCGCTGTGTTTTGAAGGATCAAAATTTTTTTTCAAAATATCCCATACCAAAAGACCGGAAAATTCTGTGACCGGTGATTTAAAACTGAAATTCCGTTGTTGCCGATAAGCCGGATGTGCGTACAATGATTCATCTCCTCTTAATTTACCAACCGATAGGTTGGCTCTTAATGAAAATGAATTGCTGAGGATTTTATTTAAGAAAAAACTGAATTGATAACCTGGGGTTTTGGAAGATCCGAAACGTTCCGGCGTCAGGTCGCCCTGGTAAATAAAAGTACCAAGATTGATTCCTGCTTCGATAGAATTCATTTTTGATTGTGCATTACCGGTTGCTACCAAACAAAAAAGCAATACTATTATAAAAGCATAGTTTATCAAGAGGGCTCTCATGAAATGTAAGTTTTATTTGTTATACCAATTCTCCTAAGTGGATGTAGCTGTTGGCGCCTGAAGTATTTTCAAAAAGATACCATGGATCTCAAAAACGTAACGAGGTGTGGTCTTTAAAATGAGCCCTGTAGAAACAGGGCCCGGGCGAACCAATTGCCTCTGACAAACGAATTATTTTTTGTGTCCTAAAAATATTTTAGCATTTCCTTATAAGCATGTACTGTCCTTACGGGATTTATTCCAGTGATAATAGTTCAGAATTTATTTTTTAAAAAAAGATAAACGGAAGGGCAGGATGCTAGGGGCAGTTTTAGAATTGCTTCATGGCATACTTTTATAACACTGAGAATGGAAAATCCTTGGAAGGTTTAATCGATCTTTAGCAATACGGGCCAGCGAATAATTTTTATCAACTGGTTTTTTATTGAAATGGAATTAAGTGGTCAGTAATCTTCCGTGCTTTCCGGCGCATCCGGGTCATACACGAAACGGATCATTGCATTTTTTGTTTCAGTAGAAGTAAGGTAGAGACGATAGCGTTTTTTCCCTGCGGTGATGATGAGTAAAGCAGTATTGGGCGGAATGCTTCCAAGATTTTCCGCTACCATTTCCACTTCCTGGAATGTATTGCCGGGATCGATCTTGACATACATCGTCACCGGTTTGGCACTGAGTAACTGATGTGTAACAATCACTTTTTTGTTCACCAGCACCGTGATGGAATCACCATCTATGATCCCGTTATCATAAAAATCGAGACGAATGGTTCCGGTATCCACTTTTATTTCCGGCACTTCTTTAAATGCGGATTCTGCTACTCTTGTTAATATAATGGCGCCACCGGCGCAATCGGCCAATGTATTCATCACATTACCGGACCATGTACCGCTCAGCGTTTCGAGGTCACCGGATTTGTTGTAGTGCAGTTCATACTTCTTTATACAGATCACACAGCGAACAGGAATATGGTAAGTAGTTACGGTTGTTTCCCGTAAAACGATCGTTTTTGACGTGGGATCATAGTTGCCAACAAATTTTTTCTTGACGTACGTATTAATATCCTGATAATGGTAGGAGTCGCCGCTGACAGAAGAACCGTTCAGATGAATTTGCAATTCTATATTGTTCTGTGAAAAACATCCCTGCATAGAAAGTGAGCCTTTCCAAAAACCATCCAGTTTTTGGGCATTTATCAATCCTGAAATCGCCAGGAGGCAGCATAGAATCATTTCGGCTTTTTTCACTTTCAAAAGATAATGACATTTATGCTGCTGAAATGTGAAAGTTACGGCAAAGAAAAATTTAAAATGCTTTTTTGGGCTTGGGGTTTTCTTTTATATAGCCGTTAAAAGTGATCGGTTGTCTGAAAGTAGCGGACACCTGTAGCGTTGCCCTTCCATTCGCCGCGATATAAAGGAACAACCGGTTATTGTCTGATTGATCTTTTGTCGCCATCGAAATATCCCAGCCACCTTTTTTGGCTTTAGTTGTCTTATAGTCGAATTTTACCGAAGTAAACTTGATGCCTCCCTGAGCCGGATCCAGCGGCGCCTGGTAAGCTCTGCCATAATAAGGCAGGTAAGCAATGAGCGAATCTCGGGAAACAGTGAGGTCATATTCGGAAGTCAACGCTATTGTTCGGCCTGCCATTGGCATTGCATATTCCGCGACAAAAATGTATTGACCGGATTCTACCATGTTTTTTACAGCAGTATCGCTTTGTGAAAAAAGAAATGAAGGCTTTTCTGCGATCATCAATAAAAACAAGGCGAAAGTTTTTATTGTTATTTTATTTTTCATTCTGCTAAATTTTAAAGTAAAAGATTCCTGTTTTTTAACGTCCTTTCTGAAACCCGGTTTAAATTGTGAATTTCTTTTAAGAATATTTTTGCTACTTATCGGGTGTCGGCAAAGGGCAATAACTAAAGAAAATGGTCAGATCGGGCAGCTATTTTATCTTTATTTTGACCTTAGGATAATTCCGAAAACCATTATTTTTCATAGTGTTAGCAAGAATTTTCAATCAGATACCCGGGTTCTTAAATGAAAAAACAATTTTATTGTATTTTGACCGTTAAATTGTTATCCAATATAGGTAAAACCAATATCCGTCTGTATGAACAAGCCACTTTACAACGACCAGGCACATATTGCCGAAGAGTTTCAGTATATGGATGAGCATACTGCTCAGATAGCCCGGTTAGCATTTTTCAAGATCAATTCTTACAAACTGTCGCTGATCAAAGCTTCGTTTTGCAGCAGCCGGGAAGAATTGACGAGCATTATCAAAAATACTTTGCTGAATTATGCAGAGCCGGCAAACATTCTTGCAGGCCTTGGATTTTTCGATGCAGAAATTGATAATTGATCCTCTTAGTTACTAACCCTACTGAATTGCTGATAAATATTCAGCAAGAGATACTGTTTTCAAATTGTATATCCATCTCACAAAAATGAAATGCCTGCAAAAGGCACCAGCACTGTAATTATTTTTTTCAGCATTTTGATAGATTGGTAGGTGAGGTTTCTGGCGGCCTGGTAGTTGATGTGCATGATCTCGCTGATCTCATCATAACTGAGATTTTGATGGAATTTTAAATATATGATCTCCCTTTGGCGAGCCGATAGTTGGCTGATAGCATTATATACTTTTTGTCTCATTGCTTCATTGTCCTGGTCACGGATCAGAATGTTCTCATAGCTGATTTCAAATTCCTCAATTAGCCTGCCTGGAATATTGTTCCTCCTGTGGGTTTTGCTTAATGCTTTTAATAGTTTGAATTTGAATGCCCGGAAAAAATAGGCTTTTAATGAGTTGATCTCAGTTTTTCCGTTATTGCGCCAGATGTCTGCAAAGAGATCCTGTATGCAATCTTCGACCAATGCGTGATCTTTGGTGATCTTACAGCCGTAATTGAAAAGGTCACTATAATAGTTTCTGAAAAGGCGTACAAATGACTCCTCATCGCCGTCTTTAAATTGACGCCATAGCAAGCTATCTTGTTCATTCTCATTTAAGGTCATAAATGTTGCACATTATCAAAGGGGACGAATTGATTTTCAATCTCAATTAATCAGGAATAGAACTACAAACAGGCTTCGTAAGCGGGAGATTTTTAGTTGGTTTAATACTGCAAGTTTAATTTTTTTTTAAATAAATGGTTACAAAAATCAAAAAGGAGAAACATATATAAATGTAACACTAATACTTTTATGAGAGAAAACTACCGCAATCCCGAAGAACTTATAAGTGATGAAAGTTTTGTTTCATGGTTCAATCGAACTGACGCAACATGCGTTGAAGATTGGGAGCAGTGGATCGCTGCTCACCCTGACAGACAAGAAATGGTGAATCAGGCTGTGGCCATTTTAAACCTTATCCGCTTTCAAGATACACCTGTAAGCAGCGAGCAGATCAAAGAGGCGGAAGTAAAACTCCGGAAAACGATCAACGACCCTCCGCCTGCAAAAGTTATTTCTATTAAAAGAAAAAAGATATGGTATGCTGCAGCCGCAGTGGCAGTGCTATTGATCGTCATTGGGGTGACCGTATTCTTTAAACCATCTTCAAAATCCCAGTTAGCTACCCAATATGGTCAGATCAAAAAAGACAAACTTCCGGATGGAACTGAAGTATTCCTGAATGCTAACAGCACTGTTACTTATGAAAAAGGTTGGCATGAAGGAAAAACAAGAGAAGTATGGATTCAGGGTGAAGCATTCTTCCATGTAAAAAAGACTCCATCGCATGATAAATTCATCGTGCATACTGATGCCTTTGATATTGAAGTGACCGGAACTTCTTTTAATGTTACCAACAAGAACGGTCAAAGCAGTATCATCTTAAAAGAAGGCAGTGTAAAAATTCGCCGCCCCGGTGAAGCGGAGATCTTAATGCAGCCGGGAGATATGGTAGCGTTCAGTAATGAAAAGATCGAAAAGAAAATCGTAACCAAACAGGATTATATGGCCTGGATGGACAACAAACTTGATTTTGATAATACACCTGTCACTGAGATTGTACGCATCATCAAAGAGCATTATGGAGTGGATGTTAAGATCAATGGAAACAATTTGGCGAACCAAACCATAACCGGCATCATGCCGAATGATAATCTCGATGTTTTGTTACAGGCGCTGGATGCCACCCAGGAATTGAAGGTCATACGGAATGGAGATTCTATCACGATCTCTTCCGACAATCAATAATCAGTAACTCACTAAACGATGCTATATGAGAACATGTAAATCTAAAAAGCTACTGCAATTAATGGTCATAGCTGCCCTGCTATGCACCAGTGCAGGCTGGGCCAGCGCCCAAAACAGTTACACATTTGTTCCACAAAAAGTAAAACACAAAAGTTCAGACGACGGATATCCGCAACCGGATACCCGGAGCGACAAGCTTGTTAACGTTCTGAAAGATCTCAACAAGACAAAGGGGGTATACTTTATGTTTTCGAGCCATTTGGGGGAAAAAGTAGTAAACAAAGTGAATGACCTGAGTGAGAATGTTGAAGCGCTGCTCGAAAAAATTTTAAAGAACACCGGCCTTACTTACAAAAAAGTAAATGCCAACACGTTCGTGATCTTATCTGCAAAGGATACTGATAAAACTTCACCCGGCTCCCAGGAGCTAAGTTTTTCAAACATGATCACCATTGAGCCTCTTCCCAATAATGTGATTGAGGCGCCTGACAATACCATCACCGGTAAAGTAACCGACAAAGATGGAAACCCGGTAGAAAATGTATCGGTCACCGTCAAAGGAAAGACGACCGGTACTTCCACCAATAGCCAGGGACTATTCAGCATCTCTGCCAATAAAGGAGATGTGTTGCTTTTTACGTCTATCGGCTATGAATCAAAAGAGGTAGTGATCGGCCCCAGTGATAACATCGAAGTGACGCTTTTAGAATCTTCAAAACAATTGAATGAAGTAGTGGTAACTGCTCTCGGTATCAGCCGGCAAAAAAAATCATTGACCTACTCTGTACAAACAGTAGATAATTCTGCGCTCAATAATGTAAAAGATGCCAATCTTGTAAACAATCTTACCGGCAGAGTGGCAGGTGTGAATATCACCCGCAGCAGTTCCGGTATCGGCGGTTCTGTAAGAGTGGTAATAAGAGGAAATAAATCTACCCGGGAA
>DASZXQ010000212.1:0-33887 GCA_035545755.1 Chitinophagaceae bacterium
GCTGCTGCTGTTGGTTCGTTGATGATGCGGCGCACATTCAGCCCGGCAATTTCACCGGCTTCTTTGGTCGCCTGTCTTTGTGAATCGTTGAAGTAAGCCGGCACGGTAATAACGGCTTCGGTCACTTCCTGGCCGAGGTAATCTTCAGCAGTTTTCTTCATTTTCTGAAGGATCATGGCTGAGATTTCCTGCGGGGTATAGAGGCGTCCATCTATGTCAATTCGTACGGTATTATTGTCACCTTTTGCTACTTTATAGCTCCAGTGAGTGATCTCCTCGCCTACTTCGTCATAACGACGGCCCATAAAACGCTTCACACTCATGATGGTGTTATGCGGGTTGGTAATGGCCTGGCGTTTGGCCGGGTCACCGACTTTGCGTTCGCCATTTTTCAGAAAAGCCACTACAGACGGGGTTGTCCTGCGGCCTTCGTCATTGGCGATAACGACCGGCTCGTTGCCTTCCATTACTGCTACGCAGCTATTGGTAGTTCCTAAATCTATTCCGATTATCTTTCCCATAATGATTAAAATTTAAAGTTCTCTATTGATTATCAATGATAGTGCCATGGGGTGGGAAGTGAAAAAATGGCAGTATTTTATTGGAGAGCATTGAATCGATTTTTAGCTTCGCCAATAGCAAGGATGGAGAAGCTTGGATCGGCGCAGTAAATTAATTTCAACAAACAAACCAGGATCATGGCTCAATCAATTTCACAAAAACTCCGGATCGAAGCGGGTAATACACTGCTTACTTTAAATGCACCTGCCGATTTTAAAAAATGCTTGGGTGCTTTGCCTGCCGGAGTGAAAATATCTGCCGATACAAAAGATTATAACCAGCTACACTGGTTTATTATGAACAAAGCGCAGCTTGCCAAAGAAGTGAATAAAGTATTGAAGTTGGTGAAAGATGATGTGATCCTGTGGATCTATTATCCTAAAGGCACCTCAAAAATTCAAACTGATCTGAACCGTGATTCCGGTTGGGAAGCATTGATGAAGAATGATCAACTTACGTTTATCAATCTTATTTCTTTTGATGATACATGGTCGGCATTTGGAGCAAGATTGAAAACAGAAAAGGAAAAAAAGAAAGCAGCTCAATCCAGACCGGAAAGAGAAATCTTTAACTGGGTAAATCCTCAAACCAAAGAAGTTATATTGCCGGATGATCTTGCTGCTGTGCTAAAAAGGAATAAAAAACAATATGATTTCTTTAAAACGCTTTCGTTTACTAATAAAAAAGAATATATAGAATGGATCGTAACTGCAAAACGGGAAGAAACAAGAGCAGAAAGATTGAAAGGAACAATTGAGAAGCTTGATAAAGAATGGAAGAATCCGAGGAATATTTAGTTACAGGTTGCCGGCTTCAGGTTACTGGCTATACGAAGACGTAATGAAAAAGCAACAACAGAATCTTGTAATTTATCATTCATGACTATCAGAACTGTCCAGGAAAAAGATGCCAAAGAAGTTTCCCAACTATCCGGTCAATTGGGTTATCCAACCAGCATGGAGAAAACCGTTGAAACCATCAGGCGTATCAATGCAGACAATTACCAAATTATTTTTGTTGCGGAGTTAGATGGAAAAGTGGTTGGATGGATCCAAGTTCAAAAAAAAATTTTATTAATAGCAGATCCATTTACAGAAATTGTCGGGTTGGTCGTCGACGAGAAACATCGTGGTAAAAAAATCGGGCGGTCTTTGGTGCAGGAATGTATCCGGTGGACCAAACAGGAACATATCCATAAAATACGAGTGAAGAGCAATATAACCAGGGATGAAAGTCATGAATTTTATAAAGCTATCGGCTTCCGGGAAATAAAAACACAGAAAGTTTACGACCGGGCAGTTGAATGATCCCGATTTTGCTAAATTAATATCTTCACAATTCCTTTTCCTTTCTTTATTTATTTTTATTGTGACAATGGAAAACATGAAAGGAAGAGGAATTATTTTTTTGATACTGGTTTTATTTGTATCAGCATCTTGTTCGCATAAGATCAACCCTTCAAAGCCCAGTTTACCGGTTTCTGATTTCAAACTGGATTCACTTCCTGATTCTGAGATTAATATTCCTGTTCAGATCAATTTGCAGCCTTTGTATTCTATGGCCGAAAAAAATATTGATACCATCTTTACTTCACCTGGTTATCCTGACAAATGGGTGTATGAAGGATGTTCCACCCGCTACAAATACTCATTCCGTCGCGGCCCACTGCAAATGAAAGCGTCCGGCAATACCTTGAATCTTGGTTTTACAGGTTACTATAAGATCATTGGATCCACAAGAGCTTGTATTAACGGAACGGCTATTTCTCCGTGGACACCACCCTGTAAATGCGGTTTTGATGAAGGAGAAAGAAAAGTAAATGTATCATTCGTCAACAGTTTTATAGTTCAGCCTGATTATAAGGTTCGCCTTTTCGTGAACCGTATGGAACCACAACCATTGAATAAATGCGAGGTTTGTTTTTGGGGGCAAGACATTACCACGCAAGTGATGAAAGAATTAAAAAACGACCTGGACGATGCGAAAAAGAACATAGAGCAATCGTATGGGTTGGTGGATCTGCGTTCCAGATTTCAGCAAATATGGGATCAGCTTAATAAGTCCTACGATATTTACGGACTCGGCTGGCTGCAGATACATCCGCAACAGGTTCGCATCAACAGTCTTTATGCATCGAATGATTTATTAAACGTTTATTTAGGATTGTCCGCAAAACCAGTGATTAGTTTTGAAAAACCGGCGGAACAAAACTCTCCTATTCCGAATATCACTAATTCCGCTACTGCGCCCGGATTTAATATTTTCCTGGATGCCATTCTTCAATATGATTCATTGGGAAATATTTTGAATCAACAGATAGAAGGACGGCAATTCGATCTTGGCAAAGGACCCGTGAAGAAAAAATTTGTAATTAATTCCTGTCAAATATTCGGCGCCGGTAATGAAAAGCTCATTATCCGAGTAGATTTTGGCGGTTCGGCAGAAGGAACTGCTTATTTCACCGGTAAACCATCGTATGATCCGATCTCACATATTGTAGAGGTGAAAGACCTCGACTTTGATGTGAAAACGAAAGATAAATTTTTGAAAACAGCATCCTGGCTGTTCAATAAAAAGATAACAGACGAGATCAGCAGCTATACAAAATTTGATCTCACTTCTTTTATTGACTCCACTCAAATGGAGTTAAATCAACAGCTCAACCGGGAATGGATGCCCGGCATTCACAGTTATGGCAATATTTCTGCGATAAACCTGCTCGGGATCTATCCATTAAGTAAGTTCCTGGTTTTGCGAAGCAACTGCAGCGGGTTATTATCTATGCAGATCAATACTGCCACTATTAATTACTGAGATCTTCTTCCGCAGCCTTTTTTCTGAAAGTAAAATGTCGTTGAAAAAGGTAACTGAGAATTACCAGTATCACAATATCGATCAATTGCGCAATCGTAGGATAAATATGTAACATCTCAACCGTGATCTTCAGCAATACATAATTTAAAAACAGGTTGATAAGATATACTACAAAATAGCGGAACAACTGCACTCTGCCCCGTAGTCCGGAATCGCTGAATACTACGTATTTTAAGAGAAAGAATCCAAATGGAAAGCTGATACAAAACGAAGCAACAAGAGCCACTGTATAAGGAGTGAAAACATAAAATCCAAGGTCAATATTTTCTCCTGCAAAAATGAATTTGAAACAAATGTAGAAGACAATAAATCCCAATACGGTATTCGATGCGCCACATACAGCATACCGAAATGTTTGCAGATTCATCAACCTTTTAAATGGAGGATAAAAGAAATCAATGACCGGAAGAAGCAGATCCCTTGCTGTATGTATGTGCCTGCGCATGGAAGCTGCAAAAGTAATGGAAGAAACGCCAAATTCATAGACGAGTACAATTGAAAACAGTTCATAATCTTTTGAATGGGTTTCCTGCTGATTAGTACCGATAGCTTCGTATTTTCGCAGCCAAATTAAGAACGGATGACCACTGCCAGCCAGATAAAGCCATTTGTGATAAAAGCGCTGAAAGAACTGTATGATGCGGATTTCACCGAATCAGAATTGACCGTCACGATCACCAAACCCGAATTCGAAGGAGATTATACGCTTGTTCTTTTCTCTTTTGTAAAACAATTAAAGAAATCACCGGAACATTTAGGCAAGGAGATCGGCGACTATTTGCAAAAGATCAGCCCGGAGTTTTTCAAATCTTATAATGTAATCAAAGGATTCTTAAATCTTACACTCTCGGATAGTCATTGGGTTGATTTTTTGAAAGATAATTTTTCCGATAAAACATTTGGATCACGATCTCCCCTCGGAAATAAAGTGATCGTTGAATACTCCTCTCCTAATACCAACAAACCTTTACATCTCGGCCATCTGCGGAATATTTTTTTAGGATGGAGCCTGGCAGAAATTCTGAAAGCGCAGGGAAATGAGGTTATAAAAACCTGCGTAGTTAATGATCGGGGCATCCATATATGCAAAAGCATGATCGCATGGCAGTTGTTTGCCAATGATGCTACGCCGGAATCCACTCACACAAAAGGCGATCATTTTGTGGGTGAATATTATGTGAAATTCAATGAAGAACATCAGCGGCAGCGGGATGAACTGATGGCAAAAGGTATGAGTAAGGAGGAAGCGGAAAGAGAAGCACCGATCATGAAAGCGACACAACAAATGCTTTTAGATTGGGAAGCCGGAAAACCTGAAGTGATCGAGCTCTGGAAAAAAATGAACAGCTGGGTGTACGAAGGTTTTGATGTCACTTACAAACGGATCGGTGCCGATTTCAATAAAATGTATTACGAAAGCGGCACATATATTCTCGGAAAAAAATTTGTGGAAGATGGATTGAAGCAAGGCGTTTTTTTCAAAAAAGAAGATGGCAGTGTTTGGATCGATCTGACACCTGAAGGCTTGGATCAAAAATTAGTGCTTCGCAAAGACGGAACTTCTGTTTATATGACGCAAGACTTCGGATTGGCAGAAGAAAAATACCAGGACTATCAATATGATCAAAGCATTTATGTGATCGGTGATGAACAGAATTATCACATGAAAGTGCTGAAGTTGATAATGGAAAAATTAGGCAAGCCATATGCCGACGGAATTTATCATTTAAGTTATGGGATGGTAGAGTTGCCTTCAGGCAGAATGAAAAGCCGGGAAGGAACTGTTGTAGATGCTGACGACCTTGTTGATGAAATGACCGCTGTAGCCAAACAAAAAACAGAAGAATTGGGAAAAGTAAAAGACTTTTCTGAAACTGAGCTTAAGGAATTGTACGATGTCATCGGGCTAGGTGCATTGAAATTCTTTTTGCTGAGAGTGGATCCTAAAAAGAAAATGGTCTTCAACCCGGAAGAGTCAGTGGATTTTCACGGCTTCACCGGCCCGTTCATTCAATATACACATGCAAGGATCCAATCTATTTTACGCAAGGAAGGTATTACCGATTTAAAATCGGTAACTACTGAAACTGCTATGGCCATGCCTTTATTCACTTTAGAAAAACAATTGATCATTGCGCTTGAACAATTTCCGGTGATGATCCAGCAAGCTGCTGAAGAACATAACCCCTCGGTTATCGCTATCTATGTTTTCAATCTTGCCAAACTATTCAATACTTTTTATTCGGAGCATTCTGTCTTAAATGCAGAGTCCAAGGCTAAAAAGCAGTTGCGTCTGCAACTTTGCATTATGACTGTTAATATCATCGCTTCAGCTACAAGGTTGCTTGGGATCAAGGTTCCCGAACGAATGTAAAATATGTGGCTGAAGGGTATTTTTACATGCTGTTTTTTCCAATAATTTTAAAGAAATAAATTACCAATGAAACCAGTTTTATTTTCAATTCTATTGTTGGCTATTGTAGTTACTCATGCCCAGAAACTCCCGGCAATTGGTTCTGAAAAAGGTGTGAAAGAAAAATTCATGATGATCAAAAAAGGGCTTCCCGACATCAAAAAGAACCTGACCAAAAAAGATGAAATGTGGGAAGACCAGTACAATGTAAAATTTGAAATGGGCAATGGCATTGTAATCTTTGCAGAATCAGAAGATGATCAGGCGTTGACGATCTCCTTTTCATCCGATCCATATTTTTCAGGTACCGTGGCTGATTTTCAGAATTACTACAAGAAACTTGTAGCCATGATCGGCGAAGTTTTTGGCCCTGCTTATGCACAGGAAACAAAGAGTAAAGAAAAAAGCGAGGCGACAACATTTTTTGAGAAAGGAAAAGATATTTTCAGTTCTAAGATCTCAATCATTGCAGAAGTGAGTTGGGTTTTGGATCGTCCTCATATAACGATTGAAGTCATAAGCAATAAACCATTTAAAGAAGCATAAAAAAAGCAGGTAACAATACCTGCTTTTTCAAATTATATTTATGTCCTTTTATAGTCCGGCCATCATCTTTTTCTGACGATAAGAAGATAAACTCGGATCCATTTCGATAGCTTTATCACAAAGCTGAATGCCTTTGTCTTTATCTCCTTTTTTCTGATAACACATGCCAATCATGTATAATGCAGAGGCATTGGTCTTATCATATCCTAAAATTTTGTCCCAGTAATCCATTGCTTCCTGGTATTTGCCTTTGTAATAAAAAGCCTCAGCCACCATGTCCAGGAGATTTATATCGCTGGGTCGTTTTTGTAAAAGATCGTTTATGATACCAATGCCATTATTCAGATCGCCAACATTGAGATAGGCTATGCCAAGATTCTCCATGTAATCATTGTCTTTTTTATAGCCTTTGTCCCCTGCCAGCAAAATGTATTTGAGAGCATTCTTATCATCATTCATGGCATAATAGATCAAACCCATTTCATAAATCCAATAATTTTTAGAAGTATCTAATCCTATAGCTTTTTGAAAGTACGGAATGGCCTGCTTGTAATTCATCATATCAGCATAGCAATGTGCGATCATGTAAGGGATCTCACCATTTTGCGGATCTTCTTTGGCAGCAAGATTCAGGTACTTTATCGCATCGCCATAATTATCATCATCATAATTCACCTTGGCGATATAATAATTTACTTTTTCAGAGGGATCGATCTCTTTCAACTTGTTGGCATACAAGATCACATCATCATTTTGTTTCAGGTTGAACGAAAGAGTCATTAGTTCTTTGTAATTCGCTGCTGTCTCATCGCCAAGCGCAACCAATTTTTTATATGTTTCTCTCGCCTCGTTGTACTTCCGGAGATTTAAGCAGGCCGTTGCGTACTCGTTTACTATTTGCTTATTGTTGCCGTCATAGGAAATCGCTTTGCTGAAATTTTTGTAGGATTCCATCAACCGGCCTTTCTGTTTTTCCTGCAAGCCTTTTTGTAAAAAATAAGATGCGCTGTCTGTCTGCGAAAATGCCAGCATAGATGCCAGCATAAATGCAAGGATGAATAGATTACGTCTCATAGGGTATGTATTTAAAAAATTGGCGTATGATAGGTTCAGCTTCACAAGATTGTTAGTTATTGGGCCTGTTTATCAGCTTTTTTGTTGGGCTGATATTGTACAGTTGAACTCGAAATATAGTGCTAAGAATATTCAGAATCAAGGGGTCTGACCCATTTTTTTCTGCATTTATCTATCAACAAATCGGTTTTGAACCAATAAACGTTGTCTCAGTGCTTTTGTATTGTTTCAGTAGCCTAAAAAGTTGAGATTTTAGGGGTTTTTCCAGAGAAAATTTCTCATAGCTTTCGGAGAAACAGTATAAACCACATTGAAATTTGTAGCGCCTATTTTAAGATGATAGCAGCAAGCGGTGGCAAATTGATGGTGAGATTGTATGTCTTTTCTTGTTTATCTACCAGTTCTGACCGAATATCAGGGTTGAAGACATTGCCGGTTCCCCAGTATTTTTTTGAATCGCTATTAAAAAGTTCCTTGGTGAATTTTTTTCCGGCAACCCGTATTGCCCAATCGTTTCGTACTACCGGCGTTAAATTCAAAATGATCAAAAGGTCATCTGCCGGTTTCTTTCCTTTTCGCCGATAAACGATCACCGTTTCTGCCCGATGATTCAGGTCCGCCCAGTCAAAACCAGACATGTTGAATTGGTTTTCGTACAAAGCCGGTTCCGACTGTAATAATTTATTGAGATCTGCAACACAATCTTTCATCAGGCGATGGCAATCGTATTGCAGTAAAGGCCAATCCAATTCTGATTTATAATTCCATTCACTGGTTTGACCAAATTCACTTCCCATAAATAATAATTTTCCTCCGGGATGCGTCCACATATAGGAATATAGCAAGCGCAGGTTGGCAAATTTTTGCCATTCATCGCCGGGCATTTTGTAGATCATCGGGCTTTTGCCATGCACCACTTCATCATGGCTTAAAGGCAACATAAAATTTTCGTCATAGTAATACATCATGCTGAACGAAAATTTATCCTGGTGAAATTGACGGAATACCGGATCAATTTTAAAATAATCCAATGTATCATGCATCCATCCCATCATCCATTTCATTCCAAATCCTAAACCATCTTGCCAGGTAGGTCTTGAAACGCCAGGCCAATCCGTAGCTTCTTCTGCTATTGTTTGTACATCTGGAAAATCACGGTATATCGTTTCATTAAGATCTTTGATAAAAGCAATTGCTTCCAAATTCCCATCTCCGCCATATTCATTCGGTTCCCATTGCCCATGTTTTCTTGAATAATTTAATTTAAGCATGGAAGAAACAGCATCTACACGAATGCCATCAATATGAAAAAGATCGAACCAGAAACGGGCACTGCTAATGAGAAATGATTTTACTTCTCCCCTTTTATAGTTAAAAATATAGCTGTTCCAATCAGGATGAAACCCTTTTCGCATATCGGCGTATTCATAAGTATGTGTACCGTCGAACATGAAGAGACCATGTGCATCATAAGGAAAATGCGAAGGCACCCAATCGAGAACGACTCCGATCCCATCCTGGTGAAATGCATCGATCAATCGCATTAATCCCTGAGGATCGCCAAACCTTGATGTTGCGGCAAAATATCCCGTGCATTGATATCCCCAACTTCCATCAAAAGGATGTTCCATCACCGGCATTATTTCCACATGAGTGAATCCCATTTCTTTTACATAAGGTACCAAACGTTCCCTGATCTGATCATACGTATTGTAACGTTCTTCATCATTCTTATCAGGTCTTTGCCAACTTGCAAGGTGTACTTCGTAAACACTCCATGGTGCATTCAAAGCATTTTTTTTATTTCTTTTTTTCATCCATTCTTTATCCTGCCACTCATAATACATATCCCAGGTAATAGAAGCAGTGTCAGGCCGTTTCTCCCAAAAATTAGCAAAAGGATCTCCTTTGTCAATTTCAATTCCCTTGAATCCGACAATATGATATTTATAAACTTCACCCAATTTAAAATGAGGAATAAACCCTTCCCAAATGCCGCTTTTATCCCAGCGGGGATACAATTCATATTCGTTATTTTTCCAGTCATTGAAATTGCCTGTAACAGAAACCGAAGTGGCATTGGGCGCCCACACACAGAAATACATTCCCCATATATCATTCACTTTAATGGAATGTGAACCGAATTTCTGATAGAGACGATAATGTGTCCCTTGCTGAAAATTCTTAATATCATCATCCGAAAGCAAGGAATAATTCCAAACATTCTTACTGGTATCCACAAACTGGATTTCTTCATATTTTTTAGGAGTTTGTTTGAGCTGCTTCGGGGTGCTTATTTTTTTTTCAGAAGAATTTCCTGTTTTGTTTATGAATTTTTTTCCTTGTTGTGTCATACTAAAATTATCGGTAAAAGCTTTAACGTAAAATTATATGAGCGGTATTTAAATTTCTCCGGCTTATGAAGACCTTCGTATCATAGCATGCCTGTGAAAGAAGAACACACCGATCAATAACCATAACCAACCTCCCTTACCAAACATGAAAAAACTGATCGCAGCAGCAGTAGCCTTATCAGTTTCCTTTGCCTGCTATGCTCAAATGTCTTCCATTAAAGGTACAATCACTGATACAGTTGAAAAAAGAAATCTTGTCAATTCGGTAGTAGCATTGCTTCAACCGAAAGACTCGGTATTGGTAAAATTCACCCGGGCTGACAAGGATGGACATTTCAGCCTGTCTGGCTTGAAAGATGGAAAATACATCCTGATGGTCACACATCCGTATATGGGCGATTATTTTGACCAGGTGGAAACACTTCCTAATACCACAACAGATCTGGGAAATATTTTTTTGGTACCTAAAAGCAAATTATTATCCGAAGTGATCATTAAAACCGGTGCTCCGATCCGGGTCAAAGGTGATACGACGGTTTATACCGCAGACAGCTTTAAAGTAAGGCCGGGAGCGAATGTGGAAGAGTTACTTCGCCGATTACCAGGAATACAGGTGGATAAGAATGGCCAGATCACCGCTATGGGTGAAAAAGTAACTAAAGTGCTTGTGGATGGAGAAGAATTTTTTGGAAGTGACCCCGGCATTGCAACAAAAAATTTGCGAGCCGACCAGGTAAAAGAAGTCCAGGTATTTGATAAGAAAAGCGACCAGGCAGAATTTACCGGTATTGATGATGGAGTAAGAGACAAGACGATAAACCTGAAGATGAAAGAAATGAAAGGATATTTTGGAAAAGTGGAAGCTGCAGGTGGATTGAAAAATAAGTATAACAATGATGCCATGATCAATGCTTTCAAGTCAAAGAGAAAATTGGCAGCGTATGGCATCATGAGTAATACAGGTCAAACCAATTTAGATTGGCAGGACGCTCAAAACTATGCCGGTGGTTCAGACAATGTTCAGATAATGGATGATGGCGGGATCGCCATCTTTGGAGGGGGTAATGATTATAACCAGAGCAACGGAATTCCGACAAACTGGAATGGAGGGCTTCATTACAGTAATAAATTTGATCATGACCGGCAGAGCCTGAATTCGGGGTATAAATTTTCGAAAATAAATGCACAAGGAGTCAATACCACTTTTTCGAGAACATTTCTCCCGGACACCAGTTGGACCACCAACAGCAACAGCAATAATTTCTCTTCCACGAATAAACATGCTCTCAATTTGATCATCGAATCCACATTGGATTCCATGAACTCTTTGAAATGGACGACAAAATACAACAACAATACAGGACGAACATCCACCAATTACTATTCAGAAACGCTTGATGATTCTTCCCGTTTCATTAATAACAGTACACGTAATAGCAGCAATAAGAACGATAATAATAATATCGCTACTACCGTGTTATGGCGGCATAAGTTTAAAAAAATATCCAGAACGCTTTCTGTTAACACCGATCTCAACTGGATCCAGACCAAGAATACAGGATTGTTGTATTCACTTAACAATTATTATTCAGGAGGAATATTAAGTCATAAGGACACAACGGATCAGCAAAATATTCAGAACAGCGAGGGCAAAAGCATTAATACAAAAATTGCCTACACTGAACCACTTTCTAAAGTTGCATATCTTGAAGTGGATTATACTATAGGATATTTCAATAATAGCAATGAACGTTTAACTAATACCAAAGGTATTAGTGGAAAATATGAGAATCTTGTTGATTCTCTCAGCAATTCTTTTGTGTTCAACCGGCTTGTCAATACACCAGGGTTGAATTTCCGGGTCAATAAAAAGAAGGTTAATTATGCGTTCGGTGCTTCAGTGGGGTTCAATCATTATATACAGGATAACATCACCGATGGAAATAAATTCAATTATAATTATACCAATTTTTATCCTCAGGCTACTATCCAATTTAAACTTAAATCCAATCAAAACATACGTCTTTATTATAATGGATCATCTAATGCCCCATCGCTGGAACAGTTGCAACCAACAGTTGTAAACACTGATCCGTTGAATATTTATATCGGTAACCAGGATCTGAAACAATCATTCCGGCATACCATCAACACTTCTTACAATTTTTACAATGTATTAAAACAAAGAGGCATTTTTACGAGCATTTATATGACGGTTACGCAAAATGCTTTTGTCCAAGCCAACACGGTTGATAATTTTGGCCGCAGGATATATCAAACTGTAAATGCTAATGGGGTGTATAATCTGTCGCTGTATAGTAATTATAATTTCAGTATAACAAAATCAAAACTAAATATTGGAGTCGGGCCCAGTGCATCGATCTACAGGAATATTGATTTTATCAATGGCATCAGAGATATTGCGAATACCAGCAGCTATGGGATCAATTTAAATCTGAACAAATACGTTGCTAATAAATATAATTTTGATATAGGACCTTCCTTTCGATGGAATCACTCCAAAGCATCGGTAAATCCATCAGCAAATGCTGACTATTGGACAATAGGCGCATGGGGAAATACCTCGGTAACCCTGCCGCATAAATTTGAGATCAATTCTGACATTGATGTAAACCTTCGCCAAAAAGATCCAAGGTTTGCCAAAAATTCCAATTATACAACCTGGAATGCTTCTATTACGAAACGAATGCTGAAAGATAATGCGCTGGAAATAAAATTAGGGCTTTATGATATCCTGGATCAAAACAAAGGATATAACCGGAACTTCAACAGTTATAGTTTTACAGAATCATATTATACTACGTTACGACGTTTCTGGTTATTAACATTTACGTGGAATATCTCCAAGAACGGTAAACCCGCAAGCTTTTAAGTAAAAAACTTTATCATGAAAAAAACAATTTTTCTTATTGCAATTTCCATTTGCAATCTTGCAGAGGCACAGCAATTCGTCAACAATGGATTGGTGGAGTACGAAGTAAGAGTAGATAACCATAAAGTGCTTGGCGACGATATTTGGGCACAATCAATAAAAGACAGGGTCCCTAATTTTTCCGTTTCCTGGTATGATCTTGCATTCAACAATAACAAAGGGGTCTATAAATTTAATAGATTGGATGAAAAAACAAAAGCTCCATCTTTCCTGGGTAATTCCCAACAAGATAACATCTGGTTCAGTGATTATTCATCCGGAACTTTTACCGATGAGAAAAATATTTTCGGAGACACCTATCTTCTGCAGGATACTTTGATGAATATAAAGTGGAAGTTAGTGCCGAATGAAACAAGAGAAATTGCAGGGTTCAATTGCAGGAAAGCACAAGCTATTATTTTTGATAGTGTATATGTTTTCGCTTTCTATACTGATGAGATCACTGTTCCTGGCGGGCCAATGGGTATTCATGGTTTACCCGGAATGATTCTGGGCATTACGATCCCAAGAATGTACACCAGTTGGATCGCTGATAAAGTCGAAGTTAATGGAGTGAATACTGCAGCTGCTGTTGTAGCACCTGTCGAGGGGAAAAAGAAAAAAGCCAGCGAATTATTGCAAACAGTAAAAAAAGCTACTTCAGATTGGGGTAGCTATGCTCAACAAATAATCTGGCAATTATTTTTGTGAAAAGAAGGGGTTTCTATCTATTTCAATAATTCAAAAACAAAACTTTCTTTAGGTTTTATTTCAAAACCATTCAAGGGTTGTACTTCGCCTGTGATCACATTTCTCAGATTGGTAAACCCATTTATCCTTTCTGAATAACGATCCCAATCCATTTTCATTGAATTACTGCCCGTATTGCTGACGACCAGGATAGTTTGTCTGGCATCGTATCGGAAATAAACATACACTCCATTCACAGGTACGTATTGCATCAAAAGTCCGCTGGTAATAGCTGAAGAAGTTTGCCTGAAATGCGCCAGCTTGCTTACATAATCAAATGCTTCATTCTCTTTCTCAGTCCTTCCTGATGCAAGAAACTTATTTACTGGATCATTGTGCCAGCCGCCTGGAAAATCTTCACGCACTGCTGCATCGCTGGGGCTTTTAAAATTCTTCATTAAAATTTCTGTGCCGTAATATAGTTCCGGTATTCCTCTTAAGGTCATCAGCCAGTTGATCCCCATTTTGTATTTGTCAAAATCCTCCCCGATTACTGAATAGAAACGATCCAGATCATGATTGTCCAGGAAAATACAATTTCGGTTGGCATCTTTATAAGCAATGTCCTGCGCTAAAGTCATGTAGACTTTATTTACACCATCGGTCCAGCCGAACGGTTGATTCAATCCGTCCATCATGGCGAAATGCAATGGGAAATCTGTAACACCTTGCAGGTTGTGCTTAAATGGTATATTAAAATTGTTTTGAGAAAAATAAGCGCTGTTCAGCACGTTTTGCACCCAGGCTTCCCCAAATACGGTAAGTTTGGGAAACTCCCGGATCATTGCATTGTTTATTTTATTCAAGAATAAAGAATCGCTGTAAAAGTAAGTATCCACTCTCCATCCGTCGATCCCAAATTCTTCCGTAGCCCAAATAGCATATTGGATCAGGAAATTCGCAACATACGGATTACGCTGATTCAGATCTGGCATAAAAGGTGTGAACCAACCATTAACAGAAAGTTCTTTGTCATATTTCGATGCATAAGGATCAACCAGTGGCATGTCTCTGTAAGAACTGTTAGTATATTTTGGCCACTGGTTCACCCAATCTTTCATCGGCATATCTCGAATAAACCAATGATCAATGCCAACATGATTATACACGGCATCCTGGATCACTTTTAATCCCTTGGCATGAGTTACTTCCACCATTTTTTTATACATCGCATTGCCGCCAAACCGTTTGTCCACATTGTATTGATCTGTGATTGCATATCCATGATAAGTGCTTCGGGAGGATCCGCCTTCCTGTGTCCGGGCCATATCATTTTCATTCACCGGCGTCATCCAGATCGTAGTAATGCCAAGATCTTTCAAATAGTCCAGGTGATTGATCACTCCCTGCAAATCACCGCCATGACGGTCAAAGGGATTCTTGCGGTCATGACCTGTGTCCCTCATGTCAGCAAAAAAATCATTAGTGGTATCTCCGTTAGCAAAACGATCCGGCATCAATAAGTAAATGAGGTCTTTTGAAGTCACTCCCTGCACTCTTGATTTCCCGTCTTCTTTGCTCTTTGCCTTCAACTCATAATTAATCCAAAGTGGTTGATAATTGATCCGGTTGAATTTTATTTTGACGATCCCTGGCTTTGCATTTGCCGCAATATTCAGATCTAAAAAAAGATAATTGGGGCTTTCTACCCGGTTTACTTTTACTAATTGTACGCCGGGATAATTGATCTCAACATTTTGAACAGAAGATTTTAATCCGGAACTATGTACCATCAATTGCACATGATTCCACTTCATTCCCACCCACCAATTAGTCGGATAGACATCGACTTTTTCACTTTGTGAATACGATTTGCCGATAAGAATAAAGCAAAAGACAAATAAGAATAGCTTTTTCATAATAATTATACTGAACGTTCTTCACGAATTTCAAGAGTTGACGTTATCGTTTCGTCTTCAGTTGCTAATTTTTTCTCTTTGATAAAAATATAACACACCAGCGCTGCAAAAATCATCATACCTCCACCAACCTCTACAGCCAATAGCCGATCATTGTGTAACACATTTTTCATCAGCCAGCCAAAACCTAACGATGCAATGATCTCTGGCAACACAATGAAAAAATTAAAAATTCCCATGTAAATACCGACCTTATCTTTTGGCAGGGAACCGCTTAACATGGCATACGGCATTGACAAAATACTTGCCCATGCGATGCCAACACCAGTCATGCATCCGTAAAGCATGTATTTATTCGTGACCCAACTCACACTGATCAACCCGATGCCACCGCAGATCAAACATAGCGAATGAGTCAATTTCCTTCCTAATTTATCAGCAATGACTGGTAATACTAATGCAAATAAAAAAGTGACAACACTGTAATATGCCAATGTCAAACTTCCAAAGTCTGCCCCGCCTGCATATACAGGATCATTAGCATCTTTTCCATGAAACACATTTACGGCAACAGCAGTTGTATAATAAAACCACATTAAAAAAAGTCCGGGCCATGTAAAAAACTGGATGAGAGAAACGATCCGCATTCTCTTTGGCATATGCACCAATGCATTGAAAATTTCTTTTACTCCCCCGCCAAAGCCTTTGTTTGATTCTTTTACTTTGTCCTTATAACTTAGATCGGACGGCGGATATTCTTTTGAAGTGAATACGGTGTACAATACTGCCGAAAGAAAAAAGAAAGCACCAGTGTAAAACGACAGCTTCACATTTTCAGGAATCTCTCCTTTTACTGCCGTATTTTGAAAATGAAAAATATTTTTAAATACCCAGGGCAAAGCCGAAGCAATACTGCCTCCCAATCCGATCATAAAACTTTGCATGATGAATCCGCGGTTCACCTGCGAATCTGGAAGTTTATCAGTTACAAATGCTCTGAATGGTTCCATCGATACATTTCCGAAAACATCCATTACCCAAAGCAATCCTGCCGCCATAAACAACGTGCTGCTATGCGGCATGAAGACTAAAGCTATTGAACTGAGAATTGCACCGACCATGAAATAAGGCCTTCTTCTTCCCCATGTTGGATGCCATGTTCTGTCGCTCATGTAACCAATTACAGGTTGCACTAAAAGCCCTGTAAGTGGTGCTGCCAAAAATAACAGTGGTATCTGATCCGGGTTGGCGCCAAGATTCTCATAAATACGACCCATGTTGGCCCTTTGAAGATCCCATCCGAACTGGATGCCAAAAAAACCAACGCTCATATTAATGATCTGCGCCAAAGTGAGCTTCGGTTTTATTCCTGTGTATGCTGTTGACATAGGCAATCGTTAAATACCACTGACGATAAGGGAAGATAGTAACTTTATGTATAAAGTACACATTTTCCCAAAACAAAAATTTTCCAATTCAATTTTTATTTCAGATGGCAAAGCCGTCAGGAATGACCGAGCCTTTTTTCACTACTACGATTCCATCCTTAACGGTGTAAAGAGGATGATCAGTATTTTCCAAATGAGGCCCGCCGTTGATGCGTACATCATTGCCGATGCGGCAATCTTTATCAATGATCGCATTACTGATGTAACAATGACTTCCAACTCCCATTAATGGAGTTTGATTTTGTTGTGCTTTGGCGATATCTTCAAGAGTTTCATATGAATCATTTCCCATTACATAAGTATTGATCAGCGTTGTTCCCAATCCAATGCGGGAACGGATACCGATCACACTGTTCTCGATACGCAAAGCATGAATGATGCATCCCTCAGCGATCAAAACTTTATCCAGCGTAGTACCATTTATTTTACTCGGCGGTAGCATACGTGGCCTTGTGTAAATGGTCTTGTTGATGTCAAAGAGGTTGAATTCGGGAATGTCCTTAGTTAGCCCAAGATTGGCTTCAAAGAATGAATGGATGTTTCCAATATCAGTCCAATAGCCTTCATATTGATAGCTGGCTACTTTGTATTTGGCTATGGATTGGGGAATGATCTCTTTTCCGAAATCAGTTGCTTCAGGCTTTTCATTTACCAAAATATCCCAAAGTAATTTTCTATTGAAAATATAAATTCCCATTGATGCGAGGAATATTTTTCCCGCCTGTCTCATTTCTTCTCCGGTATCGCTTGTCCAATCTGCTAAAAGATCTTTTTTAGGTTTTTCAATAAAAGAAGTTATCAATCCCTGTTCATTTTTTTTCATGATACCAAAATCAGAAGCATCTCTTTCTGTTACGGGAATAGTGGCAATAGAAATATCTGCTCCGGAATTAATATGAGTATCCAGCATGGCGTTAAAATCCATCTGGTATAGTTGATCTCCGGAAAGTATCAATACATATTCGCTGGGAAAAGGATTGATATGACGCAGACCCTGCCGCACCGCATCAGCTGTGCCCTGAAACCAGGTGGGATTATCGGGAGTTTGTTCTGCTGCCAGGATATCGACGAATGCAGAACTGAATGCGCTGAAATGATAGGTGTTTTTTATGTGCCTGTTAAGCGAAGCAGAATTAAATTGGGTAAATACAAACATGCGGCCAATCCCGCAATGCAGGCAATTGGAAATAGGAATATCAACCAAACGATATTTTCCTGCAATGGGCACTGCCGGTTTGGATCGGCTGGCAGTGAGCGGATACAGACGGGAACCTGCCCCGCCACCTAAAATAACTGCGACAATACTTCTGGCCACGGAAAAAAATTTAGGATCAAAAAATAATTTGAACTTCTATAAAGTTAAGCGTTACGGTAAAATTTCTGGCAATTAATAGAAATTATTTGTATCGGCTTAACTAAACAATAAGATCCCCTGATCTTATTTCAGCGATTGATACAATTCAACGTATTGTTTTGCGGCAGTATCCCAGGAATGATCAAGTGTCATCATATAACTGCGCATCCAGTGATACAACTCTTGCTTGTTTTGGTATAAATCGATAGCCCTGCCCACTGAATAAGTAATGTCCCAAACGCTGGCCTGATTGAAACGAATGCCGAAACCATTCGGGTCGCCAAAATCGGTAATAGTATCCTGTAAGCCGCCTATACTTCGCACCATCGGTACCGTTCCATATCGCAACGCATACATTTGATTTAATCCACAAGGTTCCACCCGGCTGGGCATTAATAGAAAATCGGCGCCGGCATACATCAGGTGACTCAACGACTCGCTATAGCCTATATAAGAATTATAATATCCGCCAAATTGATGCTTCATGTGATCCAATTCCGCTTCCAGTTTCGGATCACCGGAACCTAATACTAAAAAATTTGCTTTACCGTGATGCTGATAAATGGATTGACTGATGGCGTCAGGTAAAAGATCGGCAGCCTTTTCTCCAACTAATCTTCCTATAAAAACGATCAATGGTTTTTCGACATCGAGGTCAAATTGCCCGCAGAGTTCTTTTTTGTTTTTCTTTTTGCCATTCTCTACTAATAGCTGGTCATAATTTTTTATGATGTAATTATCTGTTTGCGGATTCCATATCTGTGTGTCAATTCCATTTAGGATGCCCAAACTTTTTCCTCTTTCATATTCAAATAAATTTTCTAATCCATTTGCAGAATACCGGAGTTCGCTCATATAGCTGTTGCTTACTGTTGTTACTTTCCAGGCACATTTTACCGCAGATGCCAATGGATTAATGGTATTGTTCCAATCCAGCAATCCCCATTTCCATGAGTCGTAAGCCGGGATGTAGTAATATTTTTCCCAACCCATCCATCCCTGGTATTGTGCATTGTGAACAGTGAAAACTGTAGGCACGTCTGCCAATTTATGATTGAAAGCAAAACAGTATTTCACCATGAAAGGGATCAGGCCGGTGTGATGATCATGGCAATGGATAACATCGGGTTTATGTCCCCATTTACTAATCCAGTCGCAAAAAGCAATTTGAAAAGCAACGAAACGTTCGTTGTCATCTTCATAACCGTAGATCTTTTCCCGATCCAGCAGTCCGTTAATATCAATTAAATAAAGATCAAAGCCGAGTTTATTCGCTTTTTCTTTGATCACACTGTAATGAAACCAATGTGAACCGAGATTTTGCCCGCCTTCATGCACCAACTCCCATTGATTTTCGTATAGAAATTTGGTGCGATACATTGGTATCACCACCTTGGTAACATGACCTGATTCTGCCTGGTATTTTGGCAATGCGCACACCACATCGCCCAAACCTCCGGCTTTGGCAACAGGATAACATTCTGCAGAAACATGAACGATCTCCATTCTACAATATTAAATTATTGACGATTCCAAAGTAAGTGATTTTTTTTATCTATACCTACAGCAGAAATATTAGCTTACTTAGCAATTTATTTATATTTTCATTTCTCAAACAAAGTAGCGGTTGATATATATCAAGTCCAGCGATAAATACTGGTTTTGAAATTTCGGATCCATCAATTGTTTCACAATTTTTGCCTTATTCTTTTTATTTATTTTTAAAACAAGATCATACATTTAGCTTAATAAAAATCAAAGTATGGAACAAAAAAC
The DNA here is from genome assembly GCA_035545755.1 of Chitinophagaceae bacterium. Lineage (GTDB taxonomy): Bacteria > Bacteroidota > Bacteroidia > Chitinophagales > Chitinophagaceae > UTBCD1. The sequence continues at coordinate 19,942 of DASZXQ010000212.1, forward strand.
AAAATGGGGCCAGTTTGGAACATTGATCAGCGTGTTTTTTTTCTGGGGATTCGTTGCTGCCAGTAACGACATCCTGATACCTGTATTCAAAGAAAAATTGCAGCTTACTCAGGTACAGGCCCAAATGGTTTCCTTTGCATTCTATGTTGCCTATTCAGTCGGTTCCATACTTTATCTGCTTATCAGCAAAGCGATCGGCGAAGACCTTTTGAACAGAATCGGTTATAAAAACGGGATAAGTATCGGTTTATTTGTTTCTGCAGTTGGAACATTGCTTTTTATCCCGGCAGCCAGTTCGGAATCATTCCCTTTATTTATTTCAGGTTACTTTACAATAGGCCTTGGATTTTCGCTACAACAAACAGCAGCCAATCCAATGGCGATAAATATGGGAAGTGCCAGCACAGGCTCACAGCGTTTGAGTATGGCCGGCGGAGTCAACAACTTCGGAACCACCATTGGGCCATTGTTGGTGAAACTTGCAATATTCGGTTCGCTTACCACAGCTGTTATTTCTTCGTTAAGTGCGGTTAAAATCCCTTACCTCATCCTTGGTGCAGCATTCGTAGTTGTCGCTATCATTTTTTATTTTTCATCGGTACCAAATAAATTAATGAGCAATACTGAGGATCTGGCGGAAGCCAAAAATAACTGGGTTGACAGGGGCTCTCCTACCAAATATCCGCAATTGCTGTTTGGAATGTTTGCGATTTTCATTTACGTTGGTGTGGAAGTAAGCACATCTGCAAACCTGCCCGAATTCATGCGCCAAAAACTCAGCATTCCTGCGAGCGGCACTGCACCTTATATTTCATTATTCTGGGCAAGCCTTATGATCGGAAGATGGACATCTTCCGCCGAAGCGTTTGGTTTTTCTGAAAGAACAAAAAAGGTCCTGCAATTTATAATGCCCTATCTCGCATTTGCAGTTTATCTGGCCGTGACCTATCTCACGGGGCATGAGTTAACTCACTTTTATGTGTATGCAGTGGTGATCGTTGGGCTTATCATTGCAAATTTTTTCAGTAAAGGAAATCCGGCAAGACAATTAGTGATTTTCAGTGTGTGCGGAATAATTGCATTATTGATCGGGATTCTTTCGCCCAATCATACAATAGGCGTATTCGCCATTTGCAGCGTTGGTTTATTCTGTTCTACTTTGTGGCCTTGCATTTTTACATTATCGATCTCAGGTCTTGGAAAACATACCAGCGAAGGATCCAATCTTTTGATCTTTATGATCATGGGTGGTGGTTTTATTAGTGTATTGCAGGGCTGGCTGGCATCCGATCATCTTTTGGGAATTAGTTTATCTTACATTGTAGGCATTGGTTGTTTTGCATACCTGATCTTTTATGCAATCAGGGCAAAAGCAGATCTTAAAAACCAGGGGATCGATCTTGATGAATTAAGCAAATCGGGATCCCATTAATTATAGGATCGCTTGAACTTGCCTCAAAGTAGGATGTCTATTGAATCTTTTATTTGAAAAAGTAGTTCTAAATTTTTTCGAGATGAAGAATGAAAATGCTTCCGCACTTCAAAACCTAGCGATTGGTGTTGACATCGGCGGAACCAATACTAAATATGGAGTGGTAAACCACCGGGGAGCAATTTTGCACCAGGGAGAAATGAAAACAGAAACATTTTCCACTCCAGAACTTTTTGTCGATGGACTCTTTGATCACATCAAACCATTACTTGATGAAATTCCGGCTGATTCTATCATTGAAGGAATTGGCATTGGCGCTCCTAATGGAAATCCCTTTCGTGGCACCATTGAATACGCTCCCAATTTGAGATGGAAAGGCGTTATTCACTTGTGTGATTTAGTAACAAAGAAATTTAATCTTCCTTCTGTAATTAATAATGATGCGAAAGCGGCTGCCATCGGTGAAATGACCTATGGCGCTGCCAGGGGAATGAAAGATTTTATTATGATTACATTAGGAACTGGTGTCGGAAGCGGAATCGTTGTAAACGGTCACGTGGTCTATGGTCATGATGGTTTTGCAGGAGAATTAGGACATACCACCATTCGTCCCGGTGGACGCAAACATTGGGGAACGGGCCGGTATGGTTCATTGGAAAGTTATACGTCTGCAACAGGAATTGCTATCACTGCTAACGAAATGCTGGACGAAAATCCAAAAGAAGAAAGTTTGATGCGGCAATACTCCCGTGAAGAGATTAATTCAAGGATCGTAGCTGAATGTGCAATGAAAGGTGATAAAATGGCACAAGAAGTGTATCAATTCACCGGGCAAATTTTGGGTGAAGCACTTGCTAACTTTGTAATGTTCTCATCACCGGAAGCGATCATTTTATTTGGTGGTGTGATCAAAGCCGGGGATCTTATCATGAAACCGACGAGAGAGCATATGGAAAAAAACCTGTTGCCGATCTTTCAAAATAAAGTGCGGTTGATCTTTTCAGAATTAAAAGAAGCCGATGCAGCTATCTTAGGCGCCAGTGCTTTGGTTTGGGAGCTCAATAAAAAATCTAATGCTTCTGCTGAATGATAAATACAGCAGGTACTGCCCGCTGCCCGGATATATCAGATGGTTTAATTGTCGGCTTTCCATTGACAAGCATATAACTGCTTCCTCCTCCATCTAAATTCAATGCTTGCCAGCAGCCGATATCTTTAAGAATTTTAGCCTCTTCTTCCAGGTTTGCACCAGTAGCATTTGGATTTCTTCCTTCAATTACTAAAAGGATCAATTTGCCACTTTGCGTATATCCTATTGCAGTTCGTGGATGTTTATCATACAAAGCTTTTCCTGCAAACATCATTTCTTCATTATTAGAAATACTCACCTCGCCATTCTGAACCAACACCGGCCCACCTCCAATTGCAGTTTTCATTTTCCATTTGCGGATCTTTTTGCCGGTATTTCTTTTCAGATAACCCTTAATATCTGCACTTCGGATGTAATTCCGGCTCCTGATAAAATTTTCTTTTAATGCCAAAGGTTTTTCAGGTGCTTCAAATGCGATCGGAAACTTCATAGAGGAATCAGCTGCCGTCCATGCGATATCAGCTTCTCCTTTTTTATTAATGCCGATAGCGCTTCTCAAGGTAAAAAAATGTAGCAGTGAGTCCTTGCCTTTTCCTTTCACAAATTCGGTATCATAACTGATCAGTTTTCCTTCTTTCACCAGGACATTCACATTTCGATTGGTCTGAAATGAAAAGAATGAACAGTTACTAACTACAAACGGGTGACCGTCTTTTTCATAATAACTTTTTGGAGTCAGCCTGCGATTCAACGCTGTATCAACTGTAAATTCAAGTTTTCGATCTTTCAGATCAGCTTCGATATAATAAGCCCGGAATTCCCCTGAATCAATTTTTTCATTGGTAAAATAAATATGAACTGATTGCGGTAAAGGCTGATAGAGAGAATCGATATTAGTCCATTTTATTTGCGAACATGCAACAGCAGAATGAAAAATTAATAATGAATAATTAATAATTATTAAGAAGATTTTTTTCATAACTCCTGTCTATAGACTATCGACTCCGGACTTATTGCTTTCCCATTCTTTTCTTCCCAATCCTGCAAAAACATGTCGTTCGCTGTGATAAGAGGAACGAACCAATGGGCCGCTTTCTACATAATCCAATCCCAGTTGATAACCGATCTCACGGTATTCAGCAAATTCGTCCGGATGCACAAAGCGAAGTACCGGCAAATGTTTTTTGGTTGGCTGAAGGTATTGACCTAATGTGATCACATCGCAACCGTTATCCCGAAGATCTGTCATCGTCTGTATCACCTCTTCTTTTTTCTCGCCGAGGCCGAGCATGATGCCACTCTTTGTTCTCATGCCGCCTTGTTTTAATATGCGGATCACTTCCATGCTGCGCCAGTATTTTGCCTGTATGCGAACTTGTTTGGTCAATCGTTCCACAGTTTCAATATTATGGCTCACTACTTCCGGCGCTGCATCAATCACACGTTGAATATCTTCTTTCTTCCCTTTAAAATCAGGAATCAATGTTTCTAAAGTTGTTTCAGGATTCAATGCTTTTACCGCTTTTATCGTATTATGCCAAATGATAGAACCACCATCGGGTAACTCATCTCTGTCCACAGAAGTAATAACGGCATGTTTCACTTTCATTAAATGAATGGCTTCTGCTACACGCTGCGGTTCGTCCCAATCAACAGGTTCGGGACGACCGGTTGCAACAGAACAAAAACCGCAACTTCGGGTGCAAACATTTCCCAGTATCATGAATGTGGCAGTGCCGGCGCCCCAGCATTCACCCATATTGGGACAATTGCCGCTTTCGCAAATAGTATGAAGTTTGTAATTATCAACTAAACCACGGACATGCTTGTAACTTTCACCAATCGGAAGTTTCACCCGCAACCAGTCGGGTTTCTTGATTTTAGTTTCCTGTGCGGCTTCAAGGGGGAGTTCACTCATCCTGCAAAATTACTGGATTACCTTCGTCGTCCAAAGTCCAGTGAAACATAACCCTGGAAGAAGATTCGTTGATCTTTTTGATAGAGCATGATAGGTATCTTTTGAGCATAAAATTCCATGCTTATCCCTGCTTCAATGCCGGACACCACTTCATTGAATCTGCCATAATCAAAACGAAGTGCTGCTTTCAGAAAACCACCAGGCCGCACTTTGATCTCACTCCATCCTTTTCCAAATCCAGCCCCGCCGATGATCGAAGGCCCTAAAAATAATGCACTGTCAGATTGCGTGTATTTTATACTGGTATCATTTCCTGTCAAAGGATTTCTGACGTCGAGGTAATATGGCCGTAATAACCCCAAAGCCAAACCTGCATTATAGAGCGCTGAAACAGCTACGCCGTTTTTATTTCCTTTTTCACCTAAAATATACTGCTGACCTATTCCAAGTGTTACCGGATAAAAATGATTGACTTTTCCATATACGAATGGATTGCCAAAGAAAAAGCCTCCATTCGGCAGTTTATCTTCCTTTTGACTTTTGGTTTCATTAATATCCAGGCGGTAAATGGTGGTTTTGCGGGTGGTTCTCATTTTGCCAAGCTCATAAAATCCTCCGTAGCCATTAGTGCGAAGTTGTATTCCGAAAATGCTTTGTTTCGAATAAACAAGTTGTCCCTCTTCGGCTTGTTTGATCAGAGTATTGACCTTTTGGCGGCGGACATCTTTCCTGGAAATTTGTTTGTTCTGACTTGATTGGGTAGAATCCTGACCAAATACAAGGCCAGCGATCATGGTTATGATTAAAAGGAGGCTAACTTTCTTCACGAGATACTGTTTGATGCTATTAGTAACGTAAATTTAGGGCAAAAATTGATAATGACATCTTCTGTTATTTATAACGCCGAGTTAAGAACGACCTGTACACATTTGAAAAGTGGTTCATCGTTTGAAACGGATGCTCCGACTGATAACAATGGCAAAGGCGAACGCTTTTCCCCGACAGATTTGTTGGCCACATCGCTGGCTACCTGCATGCTCACTGTGATGGGTATCAAGGCACGAAATTCACTGAATTTTGACATAGACGGAGTTAAAATTGATGTACTTAAAATAATGAAAGCTGACCCACGACGGGTCTGCGGCATTGAATTGACCTATCATATTCCCGATAGTTTAAAAACCATCGATGAAAAGTCAAAAGCCATTTTGATCAACACTGCTATGAACTGTCCTGTTTTTAAAAGTATTCATCCGGATATTGAAGTAAAAGTGAATTGGGGGGCATGGGGATAGTTTCTCATTGCCGGTAACCGGTTAGGTGAATCTTGTTTTGGTTTACAAAAAGCTTCCCCAAATAGATTGGAGAATTCATCTGTCTTTCAATATCGTATTCCCCAGAGCACAATCCAAACATCTTTTCTTATTGCAATATTCATTCTTCAATTCTATGAGGGCTTGTGAATCGAAGGCGTTATTATTCTCAATTCCTAATTGCTGAAATCCTTTGGTGATGGAATTGGATTCTGCCGCCGTTTCTTCCAGCCATTGTAATGCTTTCTCTTTATACTTATTCTCATCGTGATAATTTCCATAGGCAAACAAAACAGGACAAATAGTATTGATGATGATATTACCGATCATTGTATCACCTATTTTTTTCTTCTTAAAAAAAGAAGGTTCGTCAAAGCGATAATGATAATGCCAGTAATCATTCGCAATAACGTCAAACCATTTCCGCACAAGTTTTACAGAACCGGCTTCTTTTATTTTAGAAAACAAATGCGCCGATCCCTGTATCAGGATTGCCAATTGTGCTAAACGGATGGTTGGGAAATTTCCTGGCCGCATTCTCAAAAAATGTACCGGCTGATGAATGGGTTGTAATGAATATTTTTTCTTCAGGAAAACGTATTCACGCTGCAGCAGCAAGGGATAATCATCTTTGAATTTATTATCCAGTAAGCCTGCTTGTCCCAGCAGTAAGGCTTCCAATTGATGAATTTGATTTTTATGTTTGGCAAGAATCCTTATGGGAATGCTTTTTGCCATAGCTTCAAACGTATCGGCATTTACTTTTATTCCGAAATTTCTTGCCAATAACCACCAGAAAGTTTCTTCCCAGTGATAATTGTTTTGTTGCAAAAAATTTTCGGCAATAGCAGCCTTGCGCAGTAAGCGCTCTGCCAGCAGTCGTTCTTTCCAGCCTTTCCAGACAATGTCACTAACCGAATGAATACTTTTTTCGCAGGGGATAAACCCCGATGCGTTCATCAATTCTTCATATTGCTGCAATAAAATTTTGGGAACCCTGCTCTTTAATTCAAAGACGGGAATCAAACTTTCTTCGGTATCATTTTCCCAAACCACATGAAGTATAACATTATTGTAATTTTTGTCTTTTTCATGGTGATGCCTTTTCCAATCTGAAGTTTTCAGATGTAATTCAATATTTCCAATCCATTTGGTGGACCCGACCCTGATCGTTGAATGTAAAAAATCAGGCCCCTGGTTATGATTAAATTGCCCGGGAATAATGATCTGCAGTTTTTCATCTGCAGTAGTAGTCAACTCTTTGTTATTAAAATACTGGAATTGCCAGATGAATTGAAGCAAACGTTCGGTCATGGATAAGGGGTTATTCTGACCGTTAAATTAAAGAATTATTTCAATTCAAAAACCATCATTCAAATTTTTTCAATGCCTGCACTACCCTGCTTACTGGCAATCCCATTACATTATAAAAATCACCGGTAACAGATTTTATTCCGACAACGCCGATCCACTCCTGGATGGCATAGGCTCCGGCTTTATCATATGGTTTATATTTATCAACATAAAATTCGATCTGCTCTTTAGTCAATTCGTGAAAATAAACATCGGTACTATCAGCAAATGCAATTTCTCTTTCCCCTCTTTTTATTACAACGCCGGTAATCACTATATGTTTCTGCCCTGACAGATCGGTCAGGATACGAATCGCTTCTTCCCGGTCTTTTGGTTTTCCAATGATCCGGCCTTTTAATACAACAATGGTATCTGCTGCAAGAATGATCGAATCTTTCGGCACCAGTGATTGAACTACGATCGCTTTATTTCTTGCAATGTGAATAGCGGCTTCATCTGTTCTCAATCCTTCAGGGAAAGTTTCATCTGTTTCTTTCACAAAGATCTCAAAAGGAATCTCAGCCCATTCCAATAATTGTTTTCTCCGAGGTGATTGCGATGCAAGGATTATTTTATTCATAGATAGAAATAAAAAAAGATCATTGATAAAATGCCGGTAAGCATTACCAGCTTGATCCAGCGGCTCAACAGATGGAAATCACGGCTTGAATTTGCTTTGAATAATTTTGTAAAAATATAAATCAATGGAAGTATGATTAACACAACACTGTACAATGCTGGCCACCACCAGCGAAATTGCAGCACATATATCTGCACCATAACAAGAATCGCAATTAGTGCAGCAAGCCATACAGCCACATAAATTTTTGTTGCATTCATTCCCCATACGATAGGCATTGTCCGGCATCTGTATTTTTCATCACCTTCCAGGTCTTCCATATCCTTGACCGCCTCGCGGATCAGCGAACTGATAAAGGCAAAACCTGCATACAGAAAGGTGATCCGGAAAAATTTATGTTCCGTCGTATTCTCCGTTCCAAAAGCATCCATCAATGATACTTTGGAATAAAAAAGTATCAGTACCGTCCATGCAGTTAATAGCGAAATAACAACGTTCCCAATCAGCAATTTTCTTTTGAACGTCGTGGAATAAAACCAAAGTAATGCAATCGAACAGGCATTAATGAGAATGAGATACCATTTTTGAAAAAAAGGCAATGCCAGCACAGTAAGTATAAGTCCGCTGGTGCTAAGCATAAAATGCCATGCAATGGCCCAGCGCCGGCTGATCATTTTATCAATAACCATGTCTTTCGGCTTATTCACTTCATCAATGTTGATATCAAAATAATCGTTGATGATATAACCTGCGGCGGCGATCAGCAATGATGCTAAAACGATTAGAATAAATTGTTGCGTATCATTTTCTGGAATGAATCCTTTGAATAAAGGCCGATAAATGCAAAATTGAAATAAGGCTTGGGCTAACGCGATGAAAAAGAGATTGGGCAAGCGAACCAATTTTAAAAATGCGGCTACCAATCTCATGAATAAAATTTTCAGGAAAGATACAGAGAGAAGACGATAATTGGCTCATTGGGAAGCCACATCTAAGCGATAATGCCAATGATCATTCAACTTCAATACTTTTTCGATCACATCCCTTACACAACCATGACCACCAGTTACAGAAGAAACATAAACCGCAGCCTGTTTCACTTCATTGGCAGCATCAGCAGGGCAACAGGGTAATCCCACTACTGACATTACCGGAAGATCGGGAAGATCATCACCCATATACAACACTTCAGCAGCCTGCAAATTATTTTTCTTCATGTATTCTTCGATCAATCCTTTTTTGTCCATAACAGACATTTGCACATCGGTGATCCCTAATTTTTCTAACCGTTGCATCACAGGGGCTGACTGACTACCAGAAACAATTAAAAGACGATATCCGGTTTTAACTGCCAATTGCAGGGCAAATCCGTCCTTGATATTCATACGCCGTGCCTGTAAACCATTTTCTAATAGCAACAAGGAGCCGTCGGTCAACACGCCGTCAACATCAAAAATGAAAGTGGTGATCTTTTTAAACTGGCTGAGAAGATTGCTCATAAATAAAATTCAAAATGCAAAAGTCAAAATTAAAAAAAGCTCTCCGCAAAATTGATTTTTGCATTTTTACATTTGACTTTTAAATTTTTACTTTTCAATTTTCATTTTTGATTATCCCGCCACTCATATACCCAGGCACTTTGGATCATTTCCAAATGTCCTTCATTACTTTCTTCTCTCTTACCTTCAAAGTTGGGAATCTGCAATACCCACTCCAGCAAATCGGTGAAGCGGACACGATAGATCTTTCCTTCATTAAAATCATCGCCAAAACGCTCGTACAATTTTTGAGCGATGTCTTCGTGATCATTCCAATGGATCGGTGGTTCAAAATGTGTCATAAAAAATGAAGTCTGAAGTATGATGCCGGAGGTCAGATTCAGACTTCTTACTTCTGACATCCGATAGTTTTTATTCTCCTAAAAATTGTGTTTGATCTGGTAAAGTGACTTCGATCTCGCCATCGCCATCCAGCAATACTGACTGGCAGCCCAACCTTGAATTCAATCGTGGATTTACCGCCCGGTCAATAAAATCTTCTTCCCTATCGCTGATCTCTTCAATATGCTCCATCCCTTTTTCAATATATAGATGGCAAGTAGTGCAGGCGCAAACACCTCCGCAATTATGATGCAGCTCAATATCATTCATCAATGCGATCTCCAACAAACTATTGCCAGGTTCTACATTCTCCAGGATGAGAGGTTGAAGGTCTTTTTGTTCAAAATTAAATTTTAAAGTATACATCCGTTTTTTCGTTTCGGCGCAAATTTATCAGAAAAACAATGAAACGACTTACTTGTTCGGGAAAATGAAGATTTAACTGCCGGATTGGATGGTTTCCGTCATGAATTCGTACAATTTCTTCAGTTGGGGATGTGTTTTCAGAAGATCCAAATGCTTTTTTATGGTTTCCATATCATGGCGAAAGGCCGGTCCCGTTTGTGCCTGATGGGGAGAAATTGTCTTCACTCTCTCCGCTGTTTCTGCGATCAAAGGAAGTAATTGTTTAAAATCGATCTTTTCTTTACGACAATAATCCTCTGCCATAACATAGAGGTAATTGGTGAAATTGCTTACGATAACAGCAGCGATATGTAATTTCAGTCGTGCCTCATCATTTGCTTCGGCTACTTGTTCTCCGGCGATAGAATGGGCCAGGCTTTCCAGTGTTTTTTTTGACCGGTCATCGCTGGCATCAACAAAAATGGGAGTTTCTGGGCTGCCTTCACGATCCTTTCTCAAACTTTGCAATGGATAAAAAACACCGTAATGATGAGAAGTTTTTTTCAAAATGTCTTTTGATACCGAAGCTGCGGTATGCGCAACAACCCTTCCGGGCACATGCAAATGTTTGGCTACTTCTGAAATGGCATCGTCCGAAACAGCGATCAGGTAAACATCCGCATCCTTTTTTATCACCGACCAGTAATTAGTGGATTCTGTGTCTAATTCATACGCCAGTTTGCTGGCGGCCGAAGCATCTCTTCCAAAAACCTGTACAATGCGATGCCCGGCATCCTTCAGTTTTCTGCTGAGCACTGTTGCTGTATTTCCCGTCCCAATGATTACGATCTTCATATTTCAAATCCCAGAGTAAATTTGTTATTTCTTCAAAATTAAACACATATCAACGCAATTAAAAATGGGATACAATTTTTAAGTACCGATCTGCATTGCTACTATCAACTTCCGTTGCGTCGCACACTTCAACTGCATCAATTCTATTGAGCATCTTCGTTCCAGTCTTATTTTAGCCAACCGAAACTAAAATTCGTGAAATTCGTTTCATTCGTGGCTATTTTTTTGCTTTTATCTTTGCAGCATGATGCGTTTAGGAGAAAGAATAGCGATCGGTTACTATCGTGCAAAATTCAGGATTCTTTCCACTGTGTCCAAAAAGAAAACTGCCGAGATCGCTTTGGACCTGTTCAGCACTCCGCAATTTCGTTACAAAAGAATATTCCCGAAAATTTTTGATGAAGCCGAACGATTAAATTTTACTATCGATGGTGAAAAAGTTCAGGGCTACCGTTGGAATAAAGGTGGAAGTAAAAAAGTGCTCATCGCTCATGGCTTTAATTCATCTGTCTCCGGATTTGGTCATTATGTTCGGCCATTGATCAACAAAGGATATGAAGTACTTGCTTTTGATGCACCGGCACATGGACGAAGTACCGGAAAACAGATCAACGCATTGATGTATAAAAAAATGATCCTTTACATCAACAAAACATATGGGCCGATCCAATCTTTTATGGGTCATTCATTCGGCGGATTGGCATTAAGCCTGGCTTTGGAAGAAATCTCACATGATGAACATTTCAGGTTGGTACTCATCGCTCCGGCTACAGAATCCAAAACAGCCATTGATTTCTTTTTTTCATTCATGCGATTGAATGGTGAAGTCAGAAAAGAGTTTGATCAGAAAATTTTCTCTATACAAAAATTACCTTCCGAGTGGTACTCAGTAAGCAGGGCTGTTAAAAATTTAAAAGCGCAGATCCTCTGGTGCCATGATGAGGAAGACCGCATCACTCCCTGGAAAGATGCAAAAAATGTGAAAGAGCAAAACTACCCGAACATTCATTTCGTAGTTACTAAAGGATTGGGACACCGGAGTATTTACCGGGATGAAAAAATTGCCAAAGCGATCATTGATTTTCTATGAATTTTATTTTATTCATCGCTATTCATTTTTCCATTTTATTCGGTAACTATAGCTTTAACAACTCTTACCTTGCAGGCATGAAAAAATTTACCTTCCTGGCTTTAGGCGATTCTTATACCATTGGCGAAAGTGTTCCTGCAACAGAAAATTTTCCTAATCAAACTGTTCAGTTGCTTAAAAAGGCTGGATATGATTTTGAATCTCCTGAAATCATTGCTAAAACAGGATGGACCACAGATGAATTACAAAGAGCTATTCAGCAACAGCAGTTTCGTTCTTCGTATGATTTTGTAACATTATTGATTGGTGTGAACAATCAATATAGAAGAAGATCAGTCGAAGAATATAAACCGGAATTTGAATCATTACTATTGCAAGCCATTCAATTTGCTGGTAACAATCCGGATCATGTAATAGTACTTTCTATTCCGGATTGGGGTGTCACTCCATTTGCAACCGATAGAGATCGTAAGCAGATCGCCAATGAAATTGATGCATTCAATGAAGCAAATAAAAATATCAGCAAGATTTATAAAGTGAATTATCTAAATATCACTCCGGGAACAAGGGAAGCAGCAGGTGATCTTAGCCTTGTAGCAACAGATGGTTTGCATCCTTCAGGCAAAGAATATTCCCGATGGGCGGATCAATTGAAAATAATCATTCAAAGCTTGCTGAAATGAATCGTAAAAATTTTGCAACTATTTTATGAGATTGAAAAGAGTTTTTTAGAAAAATCCTCAATTCCTCATTTCCAACCCTTTACCATATAATTTTGTAACTCAAATACGTTCCATCTTATCGTGTCGTTTTAGAAATTCAAGATTCTTGCCTTATAATTGCAGTCTTGCCGACCGTGATACATATATTATGGTGTGGTTAAGCATTGTAGGCAAACCCATTAAAAACTAATATGCCAAAGAACCTATTGATAGTAGAAAGCCCTGCGAAAGCAAAGACCATTGAAAAGATCCTTGGAAAGGACTTTGATGTGCGAAGTTGCTATGGACATATCCGGGATCTGAAAAAAGCCGGAATGGGCATTAATCTCGAAAAAAAGTACGAACCCACTTACATTGTTCCCGCAGAAAAAGAAAAGGTTGTCAAAGAGTTAAAGAGTTTAGCTAAAAAATCTGATGAAATATGGTTAGCAACGGATGAGGACCGCGAAGGTGAGGCCATTAGTTGGCATTTGTGTGAGGTATTGGGCCTTGATCCGAAAAGCACGAAGCGGATCGTTTTTCATGAAATTACCAGACCTGCTATCCAGGACGCGGTGAAGAATCCCCGCACGGTGGATATGAACCTGGTGAATGCGCAGCAAGCCCGAAGAATACTGGATCGCATCGTTGGTTTTGAATTGAGCCCGGTACTCTGGCGAAAGATGAGTATGAAAAATAATCTCAGCGCCGGAAGAGTGCAAAGTGTGGCAGTGCGTTTGGTGGCAGAGAGAGAAAGAGAGATCAATGCCTTCTCACCGCAAAGTCATTTCAAACTTGAAGCTTTCTTTACTGCAAAAGATTCGAATGACCGCCAGATCACATTTAAAGCTGAAGGGAATAAATTTTCTTCTGTTGAAAATGCAGAAAGTTTTTTGAAAAGCTGCATTGGAGCTGACTATACTGTTTCAGATATCCAGGTGAAGCCTGGAAAAAAATCTCCAGCTCCCCCATTCACTACATCAACATTGCAACAGGAAGCCAGCCGCAAACTTGGTTACAGTGTTTCCAGGACAATGGTGCTGGCGCAAAGACTTTATGAAAATGGTCATATCACTTATATGCGTACAGATAGTGTGAACCTGAGTGATACAGCGCTAGGTGATATTACCAATACCATTAAAAACATGTATGGAGCGGAATATCATCATTTCCGAAAGTATAAAAGCAAAAACGAATCTGCACAGGAAGCTCACGAAGCTATTCGTCCGACATACATGAACAATACAGCTGTTGATGACCCGGATTGCCATCGTTTGTATGACCTGATCTGGAAAAGGACAATGGCTTGCCAGATGGCAGATGCCGAATTAGAAAAAACAATTGCGAAAATTGAGATCTCTACCAATAAAGAAGAACTCTCTGCACAAG
>DASZXQ010000213.1:0-43151 GCA_035545755.1 Chitinophagaceae bacterium
TATTTTATTGATTGCTTTCTTACTATTTATATCTTCAAAATTTTCTTTTGCTCAAACTTTTGTTGGAGTTTCAAGTAGTCCGGCAGATAATGGATCAAATACTTCGTCAACAGTTACTGTAACACCACCAGCCGGTACCCAAGCTGGTGACCTAATTGTAATTTATGCTCAATACAGGAACACTTCCGGAACAGTGTCAATATCAACTACGGGAGGGCAGACATGGACCAGTGAAACTCAATATACCGGAGGTAGCCAAAGAACTCGAATTTTCTGGTGTCAGTTCAATGGAACATGGTCTGCAAATCCAGTTGTTGGTGGTGGTAGTTCTGGGATTCCCCTATCCGCAGTAATGTATGTGTACAGGCCTGTTAACAGCAGCGATATATGGAATAAACATCAAGGTCCAACTAATGCAAATACAACCAATACAATTGTTTCCGTTGCAGGACTAACAAACACAGTGAACAATACGGTAACTATGGCGTTCTGGGGAAGCCGTGCGTCAACTACCTGGGGAACTTTGACAGGTGCAGGATGGAGCAAAAGCGGTTTAGGTAGTCAATACAGAAATACTGGTGGTAGCGGTCAGTCAACCATCGCAGCTTATCAAATCATGTCAGCGGCAGGTGCGACAGGAAACGTATCACAAACTCAATCAAGCAGTCAAACCACAGCTACGAGTATTATTTCATGGTATGAAGCACCTTCTAACGATGCTTGTTCGGGTGCAACTTTACTTACATCAGACATTAACTGTACTAACACAGCAGGCAATGTTTTTGCAGCCACCAATGAAGCGCCAACTATCACCGGTGATTGTGCCGGTAGCGTTATATATGACGTGTGGTACAAATTTGTAGCGCAGACCATGAACCCCACCATTACTTTATCCAACATAGGAACTGATTTCACCAACCCGGGCATGGAACTATTAACCGGTAGTTGCGGTAGCCAGACTGCCATTGCATGCGGTACTACTTCCATTGCTGCTACTTTCCTGTCGCCGGGTACTACTTATTATCTTAGGGTATATTCATCTAGTGGCTCTGCACCCACATCGCCAACAAATGCAGGTTTCGACATTTGTATTGTTGATCCCGTTGCCACCCCGCCTTTTAATGATGAATGTGCTAACGCAATTAATTTGCCAATATGGAATACTTGTAATAATGTTGGCGGTAACATGGCCGGAGCAACGCTTTCAAGCGGAGTGCCATTGTCGGGCTGTACAGGAACTGTTATTTCTGATGTTTGGTACAAATTTATTGCCGTAACCAATAATACAGCAACGATTTCATTAAGTAGTCTTGGAACAAATTTTACCTCCACTGGCTTACAGGTATTTTCAGGTACCTGTGGCTCGCTCACATCTATTGCCTGCAACAATGGAACGAGTGTAACAACGCCTGCATTAACGATAGGCACCACTTACTATATCAGGGTATTTTCAACAGCAGCATCTGTACCTAACGGGAATGCAAGATTTAATATTTGTGCAACTACAACCAATGCACCTGTACGATTTGGAAACAGCTATGTAAATATTTCAAAAAAAACAACAGGGGGTGTAGTACAGCCCGGCGACACTCTTGAAATAAGATTTACTGTGAATCATACTTCGGGAACAATGACAAATTTGCGATATGTGGATGATGTTCCTACAAACACGGCAATGCTCACAGGAGCATCTGACCGCATTAGAATCATTACCAACGAAGGCTTAGCTTATAAAGAATATACACTGGCTGGTGGCGATGATGCTGCCACCTATAAAGCAAGCCCGGGTGCAGGAGAGTATAATATCCGGATGAACGTCGGATTTGCAAGTGGTTCAGCCCCCAATGCCCCAACAGTTATGACTAATGCTTCCACTTCAGCCAATGGACAAATGGCATCAACAGACAAACCCAAAGGCGGAGGTGGACTGTTATTTGCCATTGCCTACAGAGTTGTTGTTACCGGAGCTGTTGGTGATACTGTCACTTTGTTTCCTGCTCAATTTATCTATAATAACGGGAGTGATGTAACGCTGACGGCCACTCCTTTTAAAATTCTTATCAGCAACCCCATGAGTCTTTGTGCAAATAATATTGGGTTAAATAATGCAGTGGAAAATGGAGGTACATTTGGATCCGGAACTTCATTGACCAGGTCAACAGATCTTACCACACCTATTTCCGGTTACACTTTTATACCAGATGTTAGCGCCTACCCTGCTGCTTCCGGCAGCATCAGCACAGTAGGTGATGGTCGTTATAGCATTGTAAAAAATAATAGTCCTAAAAGCAGTTCTTACGCCAATGCTGGTCGTGCCAACAATTGCCCTTCCGTAGCAATCAATGATCCATCAAGTTGTACTAACAGAATGTTTGGTGGGCACTGGGATGTCGCAGGCGATCATTCCGGGACTAACAATGCCGCTGGCAATGCACCTCCTGATATAAATACATCAGCCGGATATATGTTGGAAGTAAACGCAGACTATGTTGCATCTGAAGTGTATCGACAAACGATCACCAATCTTTGCCCAAATACTAATTATGAATTCTCCGCATGGGTAAAAAATATCTGTCATACCTGCGGAGCAGATTCTACCGGAGCACAGTTTGCAGGAACTCCCACAGCGCCGACTAATGGTTACCCTGGTGTGCTGCCCAACCTGACATTTACATTGGATGATCTTGATTATTACAATACCGGTGAAATTGATACAGTGGGTTGGCTAAAGAGAGGATTTGTATTTAAAACAGCCCCGGGACAAACAACTGCTACTTTTTCAATAAGAAATAATGCGCAAGGGGGTGGAGGTAATGATTGGGCGCTTGACGATATTGCTATTGCCACTTGTTTACCATCCATGCAATATTCTCCTTCAATTACTCCAATGGTTTGCCAGGGGAATACGCTACAGATCTACGATACTGTTCGCTCTTACTTCGACAATTATACTAATTTTAAATGGCAGCGCAGCACCAATGCCGGTGGCTCATGGAATGATATAACATCCCCGGTTGATACATCGCTTGTTTACAATGGATCAAACTATCAATTTATAACAAAATACACTATCCCTCCGGCCAATACAACACTATCAGACAGTGCTGATCTTTACCGGGTAGTGGTAGCCACAACTTCTACAAATCTTTCCAATTCGAGTTGTTTATATACTGACGCTTCAACTATTATTACTCTTTCAGTGAATGATTGCGGCCAATTACTGGGATTAGACCTGCTTTCTTTCAATGGTAAAATCAATGATAATGGAAATGCCGAACTTCATTGGGTAACTTCAAAAGAAAATCAACCCGTTTACTTTAATGTAGAAAAAAGTACAGATGGCGTTACATTCAGCAATATAGCAACGATAACAGGGCATGGAGACAACGCTGAAAATAATTCTTATAACTATACAGATCCTGCTATAATTTCTGGCAAAGTATGGTACCGGATCGTTATGTACAATGAGCAGAACTATAAGAAATATTCACGCACCATACTTTTAAACGGGCAGCCTTCCGAATTTAGTTTAAACAACGTAGTTAATCCATTTAGTAATGAGCTTGATTTTGAAATTTCTATTAGCCAAAATTCTAAGATCGATGTGGTCTTGACAAATTTATCGGGAAAACAAATAAGAAAAGAAAGCTTTATCGTTTATGAAGGTGTCAATGATTTAAAAATTCAGGATACAGGAAATTTACCACCCGGGCTATATATACTCCAGGTAAAAAACAAAGATTTAGTAATTAATAAAAAAGTCATGAAAAAGTAATAGTTATTACAGACTCTTTTTAATATAGAAAGTGGAAGAAAAATTTTTTCAGGCAATATATTGAAACAGTGTTAATCTCTGCAACGAATTCTTAAAAACGAAATTTACTATACATAGTTAGTAGTTTTTCAGCAAAACCCCCATACAATTATAAGTCCGGAGTAGAAAAAGCTCAGTTTGAAAACAATAAAATAATGCAAAACAATATGCTAAGTAATCTGAAAAAAAGTTAGTTATACTTGGCTTGGTAGATACAGTAAAATTTCTATAAATCCTACTATTGATTATAGAGCTAAATTAGTATATATTGAACCATTGAGTATAACCTGTGAAAGCCGGAAAATTCCAATCTATGAAACAAATTGTGCTCTGGAAAACCGAATTACTTCATTCATCTATTTTCACTGCCATCACTTGTTGCTGTGCAATTTCTGTATTTGATTTTCAAAAAACTAAAAGAAATCATATCAGTATTTTTATTTCTAAAAGTACCAGGCTTTTCAGGATCTTACTGTTCACAATGGCATTTCTTTCTCCAAGATTTGCATTGTTTGCACAAGCGCCAGCCAATGATCTTTGTACTTCTCCCGTTACATTGACATCAGGCACAGCCTGCTCCACCACACCTGGAACTTTAGCGAATGCAACGGCATCATCTCCATCCATTGCTGGTTCATGTGGCACACAAGGAGCAGATGTTTGGTATCAGTTTACTGCGCAAACAGCTTATCCAACTATCAAACTCAGTAGCATAGGTTCCAATATAAGAACAAACACTGCATATCTTCAGATATTATCAGGTAGCTGCGGAAGCTTTACAAACCTTAATTGTACAAGTGGAACGTCATCTACTCTTTCATTAACTACAACTTCAATAAATGGTGGAGCAGGGTTGACTCCCGGTACAACCTACTATGTAAGAGTCTATACAAAAACAGCTGCACCTTCCGGCAGTAGCTGGACATTTAATATTTGCATTACCGATCCTTCAGCAACTTCAACAATTGAATTCAGCCGTGCTTATATCAATGTTTCCAAATCAAACGGCGGCGGTACTATCAATCCCGGTGATACGCTTGAAATACGTTCAACACTAGTTGTTAAAGCTGGTACAGTTGACAGTTTAGCGCTTTATGATACCGTTTACAACGGAAGTGGGTTTACCTATCTTCCGGGTTCACTGGCTTTACGAACGAATGAAGGCATTGTTTATGAAGCTATGACTGACACTTATGATTCTGACAATGGATGGGTATCATCAGTGGGCTCAGATAAAGCCCTTCAAATCAATTATGGAGCAGGCGCAAACTATGCTAACAGGGGTAAACTAAGTAATACTTCAAGGCCGTCTTTTTATAGTAGCACCTGCATTATGATGATTACGTACCGGGTAGTTGTCACTGGATCCTATGGAACCCTGATCAATTTCAGGACCGGACGAATGACGGCCAGAGACCAAGGGACAGGGATAATTACGAACCAGACATTTATTCCAGATAACCTGGTGGTATATAGCAGCCCCGGGCTTTGCCCTAACGCCGTTTCACCAATCAATGCAATTGGAGTTGAATCAAATGGTACTTTCGGAACGGCATCTAACCCGAGTCCTTTAGCAAGAAACAGGGGAGCTTCCGCTTATGTTCCCAGCTACATTTACACAAACTTTACGAGCTCAGGTGGGCCACAGGACTACTACTACGCTATAGCTAATAATACCAGTACCAATTTTACCACTTCGCAAACATGGGGAAAGCCTGATGGATCAAGCCCGAGCCACAGATTATTTGGATACTGGGATATTATCGGCGACCATACTGGAGCTACAAACACTTCCAAAGGAAATCCTCCTTGTGATACCACCAAACCCATGAGCTCCACCAATCCTTGTGGATATATGCTGCTGGTCAATTCTGCATACAAAACAGATACAGTATTCCAATATACTGTTACCAATCTTTGTCCCAACACCTATTATGAAATTTCCGCCTGGTTCCGGAATGTGTGTGCTAAATGCAGTTGCGATTCTCTTGGAAACGGAGTATATTCCGGTACTACCCCAAATGCATCTTACAGGGCTGCTACTCCCGGAGATTCATCCGGTGTGAAGCCAAATATTGCTTTTGATGTTGACGGAGTGGATTATTACAGCACAGGCAACATCTCTTACGTAGGTACTCAAACCAACGGACTAGACTCCAACAATGTCTGGGTAAAAAGAGGATTTACATACCTGACCGGCGCTACGCAAACTTCATTTAAACTTACCCTCCGTAACAGTGCGCCGGGTGGCGGCGGTAACGACTGGGCATTGGACGATATTGCAGTAGCTACCTGCTCTCCAAGCATGCTATATTCTCCGTCCAATAATCCAACAGTTTGTAAAAGCAATACCATTACTATTACCGACACCATCACTTCTTATTTCAATAATTACACCTATTATAAATGGCAGCGGAGTACGGATGGGGGTGCGACATGGACTGATAAAACCGCAGTTGTAGGTCCCGTTTCTCCATATTCTACAAGCGGTGGATGGCAATATGTTACTTCTTATTCTGTACCGCCTTCCGATGCCGGCTTAGGTAACAACGGCGATTTGTACCGTGTAGTTGTTGCTACCACATCCAGCAATCTTTCAGATGCCAGTTGCAGTATTTCTGATGCAATAAAGATCATTACGCTGAATGTAATTGATTGCGGCACTCCATTGAATGTACGGCTGATCTCTTTTACCGGCAATGCAGTTAGCGGTAAAACAACATTGACATGGAGCACTTCGCAGGAAAACGAGCCGCTTACGTTTAATGTTGAGAAAAGTTATGATGGTATAAATTTTAGCACCATCGCAACCGTTTCCGGCCATGGAGATTTTAATGCTCCCGTCAACCTGTACTCTTACAATGATCCTGAACAACTGACCCGTTCTGCTTACTATAGAATAAAAATGAAGAATGAAAATACGATCATTGCTATGTCAAGAGTGGTACAGGTATCATTGAGCCCTTTTACATTTTCATTCGTATCCGTCATCAATCCTTTTAACAGCAGCCTTGTATTTGATGTCACCTCAGACCGAAGCGGAAAAGCTGATATGGAATTAGTGGATCAGCTTGGCAAAACGGTAATGAAAAAATCACTTGAGATAAATTCGGGAATCAATCACACAGAACTGTACAATACAGATATTTTACCGGCAGGTATTTATGTTTTACGGATACAACTTGGAGATGCTGTGCTGCAAAAGAAAGTATTAAAACAAACACTTTAGCCGTTCCGTACCTTTACCAAATACAGCCGCCGCAACTTTCCGGCGGCTTTTTTTATGATACCTGAACTTTATCGCTCACTTCAGCATTGGTTTCTGCTACGGGATGCTCTTCCTTTTGATGTTTCTTGAAAAATCTTTTTTGAAAAATGAGGAGTGTGATAACGCCAACAGAAATGGACGCATCGGCTATATTGAAGATCGGGCTGAAGAATTCAAAATCTTCACCACCAACTAACGGAACCCAGGTTGGAAAATGAGATTTGATGATCGGAAAATATAACATATCCACTACACTGCCATGCAAAAAACTGGAATAGCCATTTGAAGAGAATGCCGCTACTCCGGAATAAGTTACATATTCATGAATGCTTGCATCGTAATGCAATCCTTTGTCAAAGATCAATCCGTAAAACATACTGTCGATCAGGTTACCCAGGGCACCGGCATAGATCAATGCGGCACAAATAATAAATCCGCGACTGTGTTGTTGCTTTACAATTTTGGATAAATACCATGTTCCGAAAATGACCGCTGCAAACCGAAAAAGTGTTAATACCATTTTGCCCGTTTCATTTCCAAACTTCCAGCCCCAGGCCATTCCGGGGTTTTCAATAAAATGCAAACGAAACCAGGGAAAACCAAATACACGAAGTACTTCTCCCGTCGGATAATTGGTTTTGATCCAGATCTTCAGGGCCTGGTCGGCAACAATAATAATTGCAACAAATAAAAAAACATTGCGAAGTTTCACAAACAGGATTTTAAACAACAAATATAGGAATTCAGGTTGGGTAGACAGAAACTGTGGTTGTTAAAAACTCATTCTTCATAATACACTCTCTTGACACGTTGGGAAATTCCGGTCATGATCTCATATGGAATCGTTTTGGCCCATTGTGCCACCAGTTCCACACTCAGTTCTTTTCCAAAAATGATCACCTCATCTCCTTCTTTCGCATCAGGAATTCCGGTAATATCGATCATCGTCATATCCATACAAACAGTACCGATCACCGGCGCCAATATTCCATTCACCCACATTTTACCCACTCCATTACTTAATCGTCTTGGATATCCATCTGCATACCCGATTCGAATAGTTGCGATCATGGAGTCTTTATTCGCTACTCCAGACCTGCTGTAGCTTACCGTTTCACCAGCTTTCAATTTTTTTATTTGAGCAATAGTAGATCTAAGAGTTGCCACTGTTTGCAAACTGAGTTTGCTGCCGGCCGTGCTATTTATGCCATACAAACCAATTCCCGGCCTTACCATATCCAACTGCATTTCAGGATGACGAACAATAGCAGCTGAATTAGAGATATGTATCAGGAAAGAATATCCAAGTCTTTCTTTCAGTCTTCCGGCGCATTGAAGAAAAAGAGAAAATTGTTGCCTGGTAAAATCATCCTGTGCCGGATCTTCTGCTGCAGCTAAATGAGAAAAAACACTTTGTACCCTGAATGAAAAAGAAGTGGAAAGAATCGCTGCCAGTTGTTCTATATCGCTTCCAGAAAATCCGAGGCGATTCATCCCGGTTTCTAATTCAACATGAACAGGATATTCCCGCAGATTTTCTTTTTGTAAAAATGCATCCAGTGATTGAAGCAATTCAAAAGAATAAACTTCGGGCTCCAGGTTATTTTCAATGATAGCATCAAAGCTGCTTTCTTCAGGATTCATCACCATGATCGGTAAAGTAATGCCCGCTTTTCTCAACTCCACTCCTTCATCCGCATATGCCACACCGAGATAATCAACTTTGTGATATTGCAAAACACCGGCGATTTCTGCACCACCACTTCCGTAAGCGAATGCTTTCACCATCGCCATTATTTTT
Source organism: Chitinophagaceae bacterium (assembly GCA_035545755.1). Classification (GTDB taxonomy): domain Bacteria; phylum Bacteroidota; class Bacteroidia; order Chitinophagales; family Chitinophagaceae; genus UTBCD1. Next base: position 8,884 of record DASZXQ010000213.1, read on the forward strand.
ACTGATGGATTTAACAGCTGCTGGTATTGTTTCAAATTCTCAGCAAGAGCGGTAAGATTAATTTCCAATACGGTTTGATGTACCTTTTGCTCCAGCACCTGAACGATCCTTTCAAATTCAAATATTCTTGCTCCCTTTACCAAAATCGCTTCCTCTTTGAACTGAGAAGCCCGGAACTGTTTAAGAAATGAATCCGTACGCAAATAATAATCCTGTTGTACAGATGAATGCTGAAGCAGCACTGCGAGATAATGGCTTATCTTATCGCCAACACCTATGATCCGGTTGATATTATGTTGCTGTATCGATTCAGCAATGTGATGATATAATTCCTCATCGTTGATGCCTGCCTGCAGAAAATCAGAAATAATAACTGTTTTTCTGCTACCGGCGCTTTGCTGATCCAAAAAATTCAATGCAATTTCCAATGAACTGAGGTCGGCACTATAACTATCATTTATGATAGAACAATGATTCAATCCTTTTTTTAATTCCAACCGCATATTTACAGGCTGTAATTTTTTTATTCTGCCTGCAATCTTGCTTTGTTCAATGCCCAAGTGCAGCAACACGCAACTGCAAGTGATGGCATTTTCAACAGAGGCATCATCAGTGAACGGAATGGTTATGTTGCATTCCTGGGAATTATAAAAAAGTGAGATTCTAGTTTCGTCAATATTTTTCTCAATGCTATGTACGATGAAATTATTTTTTCCCGAAAAGCCCCATGTCAAAACATTAAGATCACTACCCATTAATTCCAAAATTTCTTCCTGCCCTTCAAAATCAATTTCTCTTCCGATCAAAATTTTACAGTTCCTGAATAATGTCAGTTTTTCCCGGAATTTATGTGCGCGATCAATAAAGCCTTCACTATGTGCTTCCCCAATATTTGTCAGGATGCCAATATCCGGACGAATGATCCGTTCCAGCCGGCTCATCTCTCCCTGTTTTGAAATACCTGCTTCGAAAATCCCCAGCGTATGATGTTCATTCATCTGCCAAATACTGAGCGGCACTCCAATTTGTGAATTATAACTTTTAGGGCTTCGTACAATATTATATTCTTCGTGCAGTAGCTGATACAGCCATTCTTTTACGATCGTTTTCCCATTACTCCCAGTAATACCGATAACCGGAAAGTGAAACTGCTGCCGGTGATGAGCCGCCAATTCCTGCAAAGCGATCAATGTATCATCTGCGAGAATAAAATTTGCTTCCGGGAAAAAAGAAAGATCTGCTTTTTCGCTTACCAAAAAATTTCTTACTCCCTTCTTATACAACTCAGCGATAAACTGGTGCCCGTCCCTGCGTGGTCCCTTCAATGCAAAAAAAAGTGAAGTAGCCGGAGAAAATATTTTACGGCTATCGAGTAAAAGATGATCAATGGCCGTATCCTGGTGGCACTGCAGTAACTCGCCATTTACAATAGAAGCAATAACACTTGCGGTATAGATCATTGTTTCGTTGCTTTTTTAGCAGCTGCCTGCAGTGAATAGATAATTGAACTACCGAGACAAGCCACGATTACCATTAATGAAACATAAATCGGAACAGTAAAATGAAATATCTCAGCTAACATTTTGAGCCCGATAAATACTAATACGATGGCAATACCTTGTTGCAGGTACTCAAATTTATTGACCGCCCCTCTGAGTAAAAAGAACATAGACCGCAAACCCAATACAGCGAATATATTAGATGTGTAGATCACCATTTTGTCCCTGGAAATTCCCATTACTGCAGGAATGGAATCAAATGCAAAAACAAGATCTGTCATAGCAAGCATGATCACTACGACAAATAAAGTAGTATAAGCAGGCCTTTTGTGTTCACGAATGATATACCGGCCATTACCGTCATGCGGAACCAACGGAAGAAAGCGATTTAAAAATTTATACACCTTACTCTGATGCGGATCGAATTCTTTCTCTTCTTTTGACGAGAACATCTTAATACCGGTATATACAAGAAACGCTCCGAAAATATAAAGTATCCATTCAAACTTATTTACCAGCGCCACCCCTACTGTAATAAAGATCACCCGGAATATAATTGCCATCAGGATACCTATCAGTAATACCTGTCCATAATATTTTTCTTTGACAGCGAATGAAGAGAAGATGAGAATGAAAACAAAAATATTATCAATGCTTAAACTCCATTCCATCATGTAACCGCTGAGATATTGAAAAGCTAGAACTTGTCCGTCTTCCTCCCAGATAAAAACAAAGAATGCCATCGCAAGCAGCACCCAGAAAAAAGTTTGATACAAGGCCTGCCTGATGCTGATAACTTTGTTTTTCTTGCTGAGAAGGCCAAGATCAAATACAATAGCGATGAGTAATACAATTCCAAAAACAAGATAAGTGATCTGCTGCGTTGTCATTGATGGTTTTTAAAACGTCATCACAAAGTTATCAAAACCCGAAGCGAGAATAGTTCATACTTAATATCGCTTACTCGTATTGTCTTTTCCGGATCTGCCGGTAAGTAATACCCAGCAAAATGACCAGTAAAACAGGCAATGCAATATTGATCAGTTGCCAGTTTGATTTTTGCTCTTTGATTTTTTTTGAATCCAGTAAACGTAGAACAATGTTTTTATTTCTTGTTGCAATGATTTCAGGACTGGTCACCAAATATTCCAGACAATTTTCAAAAAAATCCCTGTTAGATACAGGTATAAAATATTTGCCATCGTCACTCTGCTGCTGATAAGCGAGATAAGTGAATTTATTCCACCCCATCGGGAGTGGACCATAATCAGGTAATGCTTCGTTCAGGGCCATATCACCATCTGCCACAATGATCATTTTATTTTTGCCGGATATTGAAACAAATGGCGTATTATATTTATTCAGACTATCGCTTTGTTGTTGTGAGACCCTGTTATTGTATAAAGAAGAAAACTTACCTTCTAATAGCACTGCCACCGGAATACCTGATTTATTAAATTTTTCATCTTGCGGAGCATTCCTGTTTTCATCCAGGCTTATCAGCGCCGGAGTGGCAATGGTTCTTGAATTATCTGATGATGCCAAAAGAATCGTCTTCTTTACACCTTCTGCTTTGATCGTATCAATTGAATTGACAAATCTTCCTCCAACTAATCCAATGTTTTTATTGATGGCATGATTACCTGCCGATCCAAACAATGGATAATAATTCCAATGTAAAAATTCCTGTTGTGGATTGTTACTATTACCTCCCACTACAAACGGTATTGATTCACATTGCAGGTCCATCACAAGATCGGTATTGATACGGGCTCCGTAATGGAAAAACAGATCGGTCAGATTCAGGTTTCTGTCATAAGCAATGGTTTGAGGTTTATATGCAAGACTGTCTGGTTCCGCAAAAAGATTATCTATAAAGCACAACAACTTGCCTCCACGCATTACATATTGATCCAGTTTGAGTTTTTCTTCTTCAGAAAATTGTAGCGAGGGTTTCACAATGATCAACGCTTTGATCTCATCCGGAATGAACGGTTGCTTATTAAGGTCAAACATGAAAAAATGATAATCTTTTAAAAGAACCTGCTGCAGGTCATATGTCCGGTAATCTTGAGGTTCGCCATTTCCTTGTGCGTAAGCAACTACTGTTGTATCACTATTCTTCAGTTTATCCAATGCACTTAGAAAATCGTACTCCAACAATGCTTCAGCACCATTGATCTCATTCTGAGAAATGATCCGGTTACTTCCCGAATAAAGATTTACCAACTGTTGCTTCCCTTTATAATGCATTAATGCCACAGGGAAAACATAATTCTGTTGTTGGCCTTCTTTTAACTGTACTGTAAGATTTATAGGAGTCGCCCCAAGACCTACAAGCGAATCGTCATATTTGATCGTAGTGCCAGGCATTTCATCTTTGGGAGAAATAAACCGGTAGATCACTTTGGAACTATTATAATCTTTTAATAACCCGAGAAATTCATCGGTGCTGCTGGCAAGCTTTTTGAAACCTGCGGGAAAATCTCCTTTGAGAAAAACATCGATCGTTATTTTATCATCAAGATCTTTGATCAAATGAATTGTAGCAGGACTTAGCGTATATCTTTTTTCCTTGGTAAGATCAAAACGAGTGTGAAAAGATGAACCTAAGAAATTGATGATAACTAATAGCAGTAGCAGAAATAACCACCAGAATTTTGTCGCCAGTATTTTATCAAAAAAATTCTTCATTTTATTTTTTCAGAAGATTTCGGCTTGTGATGACAAGAAATAAAATGATCGCACTTAAAAAATATACAACATCTCTTGTATCGATCAAACCGCGACTGATACTTTGATAATGAAAATCGATCCCGATCATTCCAATGTAATAATCTGGTCCGTTTGCCAGGCCGGGCAATTTGCTGATAGCATTGAAGCCATAATATAACAACACACAACCGATTAGGCTTGCAATGAAAGCAATTACCGAATTATTGGTAAAACTGCTGGCGCAAATACCAATTGCTGTGAATACAGACGTTAAAAAAAACAAGCCAATATAAGAGCCGATAGTAGCGCCGCTGTCAATTCCTTCACTGGAAGAAAGGCTTTGGATGGAAAAAATATATACTATTGTCGGGATCAAAGCAATCAACACCACGATAAGGCTTCCGAAATATTTTCCGGTGATGAGCTGCCAACGGGTCAAAGGGCGGGTTTGCAGAATCTCATAAGTACCGCCTTTGAACTCATCAGCAAAACTGCGCATAGTTATGGCGGGAATTAATAGTAAAAGTATCCAGGGAGCCAGTTGAAAAAAACGATCCAGGGTAGCGTATCCAAAATCAAAAATATTGTCTTGAAATACAAACAACATCAGACCGTTCACCAATAAAAAAACAATGACAGCAATGTAGCCGGTAAGGCTGCTGAAGAATTGACGAAGTTCTTTTTTACAAATGGCCCACATAAAGACGCAAAATACATTTTTGCTCTTAGATTTACGATTTCTGCCTGCTGGCAAATCATTTATTTAAATTCTGTATAACATTTTTTCAGATAATAGCAATAAAAAAATCTCCATAAAGGAGATTAATATTTTTGATCCGGTATTTGAAAAGTGGATTATTACACCGCAAAACTTTCCCCGCAACCACAAGTACGGCTGGCATTCGGATTACTGAAATAAAATCCTTTTCCGTTCAACCCATCAGAAAAATCAAGTGTTGTATTGACCAAATACAAAAAACTTTTCAGGTCGGTTACTAATTTCAATCCATTGTCTTCAAAAGACTGATCCATGGGTTTCTGCTCATTGTCGAAATCCAGTTTGTAGCTTAGGCCGGAACATCCGCCACCTACGACACTTACCCGAAGAAAATACGAAGGGTCATTGCCAATGCCTGCATCGCTCATCAGTTGCTGCACTTTTGCTTTTGCCTTATCGCTGATATAAATACTATTTTCTAACGCAACACTCATTTTTCAAAATCAAATTATAAATTCTAACCTGATTTCTTTTTTAAATTTTGATCCGATAGATATCGGATTTTTACTTTTTAATGCACCACGTTCTCATCAAATTTCAACTCTGGTAATCCATTCTTTTTACGATAGTCATTCACCGCCGCTTTAATAGCATCTTCTGCTAAAACAGAACAGTGAATTTTTACCGGAGGAAGATTTAATTCTTCTACGATCTCCATGTTGTCGATCTTTACTGCTTCATCAACACTTTTTCCTTTCAACCACTCGGTTGCCAAAGAAGAAGAGGCAATAGCAGAACCGCATCCGAAAGTTTTGAATTTAGCATCTTTAATAACGCCGGTTGCTTCATCCACTTCGATCTGCAGACGCATTACATCGCCACATTCAGGTGCGCCAACAAGGCCGGTACCTACATTTTGTTTGCTTTTATCCAGCGTACCAACATTTTTGGGGTTGCTGTAGTGGTCAATTACTTTTTCTGAATATGACATGGTTAAATGATTTTATTGTTTACAAATTTATTTTAATGATGGGCCCATTCCACCTGGTTCATATCAATACCTTCTTTATACATTTCCCAAAGGGGGCTCATTTCTCTTAGACGATTTACGGTTTTTGTTACTTGCTCAATAGTATAGTCGATCTGCTCTTCTGTTGTAAATCTTCCCAAACCAAAACGCAGGGAGCTATGTGCCAGGTCATCACCAAGTCCCAATGCTTTCAACACATAAGAAGGTTCCAAAGAAGCAGAAGTACAAGCTGAACCCGAGGAAACTGCGATATCTTTATTGAATCCCATCATCAGTCCTTCGCCTTCTACATATTTGAATGAGATGTTGCTGACATGCGGCAAGCGATGTTCTTTGCTGCCATTCACATACGCTTCTTCCAATTTCAACAAAGCTGTTTCTAATTTATCTCGTAATGCTCCTAATCGTTTTGCGTCTTGTTCCATCTCCTGCATGCAGAGTTCGCAGGCTTTTCCAAAACCTACAATGCCCGGAACATTCAGCGTACCGCTGCGCATTCCTCTTTCATGGCCACCACCATCCATTTGTGCAGTAACTTTTACTCTTGGATTTTTTCTGCGAACATATAAAGCTCCCACACCTTTTGGCCCATACATTTTATGTGCAGTAAATGCCATCAGGTCGATTCCGTCTTTATTGACATCCACCGGAACTTTACCGACAGCTTGAGTAGCGTCACTGAAAACAAGAACGCCTCTTTTTCTTGCCAAAGCGCTGATCTCTTTCATCGGCATTATGGTACCGATCTCGTTATTGGCATACATGATGGCAACAAGAATTGTAGTGGGCTTAAAAGCCGCTTCTAATTCCTTAAGATCAATTAAGCCATCAGGATTTACTTTCAGATAAGTTATTTCTGCTCCTTCTTTCTCCAGGTGTTTACAAGTATCCAAAACAGCCTTATGTTCAATATTACAAGTAATAATATGATTACCCTTGCTGCGATACATTTCAAAAACTCCCTTCAATGCAAGGTTGTCTGCCTCCGTAGCACCTGAAGTGAAAATAATTTCTTTTGGATCGGCACCGACCAATTTTGCAATTTGCTCCCGGGCATAATCCACGGCTTCTTCTGCCTGCCATCCAAAAGGATGATTGCGGCTGGCAGCATTTCCAAAACTATTTGTGAAATAAGGGACCATTGCTTCCACTACCCTGGGATCGCAGGGAGTAGTAGCATTATGATCAAGGTAAATAGGTAACTTCAACATATTTCTGAAATTATTCGTTGGTTGTTCTAATAACGCAAAATTAGCCGAAATGGTTCTATTCTAAAGCGTTAATTAGCCTTAAACGACTAATTTTACTAAAATCGTAAGGGCTTTCAAAGCCTATCAAAAACAACATATTATGTTTAAAATAGAACATATCGGAATTGCTGTCAAAAGCTTATCCAGTTCTGTGCCGCTGTTTGAAAAACTACTGAACAGTCAGTCCTATAAAACCGAGTTGGTTGAATCCGAAAAAGTAAATACTGCTTTTTTCCGGGCCGGCGATACTAAGATTGAACTTTTGGAAAGCACAGATGCGGAGGGAGTGATTACCCGTTTTATTCAAAAAAAGGGGGAAGGGCTGCACCACATTGCTTTTGAAGTAGCTGATATAGAATCCGAGATGAAACGATTAAAAAAAGAAGGCTTTGAATTGTTGAATGAAACTCCCAAACCGGGAGCAGATAATAAAATTGTTTGTTTTTTGCATCCTAAAACCACAAACGGGGTGCTTATCGAATTGTGTATGAAGAAAAAATAATTGATTATTCCGTCTACTCCTCAATTACTGAATCCGTACTGGTAATGCCTAATTTTTCAACGGCCAGTTGTGCTGCTATTTGTGAGGCATCTTTTTTATTAAATGCTTTTCCCTCTGCAATATTGACTCCGTCAATAACTGCTGCGATCGTAAACAATCTTCTTCCATTCTCAAGGCGTTCGTCCAATGTTTCAAATTCCAGCACTTTCCCATTCTTATTAGCCCAGCCATACAATTTATTTTTATGATTGATCTCCAGGTTTTCCAGATCGTCCATAAACATGTGAGGAAGAACGATGCATTCTTTCACCCACTTGCTGGTTTTTTTATAACCCTGATCCAGATAGATCGCTCCTACTAACGCTTCCAGTGTATTTCCGAAGATCTGGCTTATTTTCAACGATCCGTCCATTTTATTATAAAGAGTGATCTTTTTCAATCCCATTCGAATGGCGATATCATTCAGCTGCTGACGATTCACCATCTTACTTCTCATTTCAGTTAAAAAGCCTTCTTCTTTATACGGGTAACGCTTAAAAAGATAATCTGCGATCAAAGCGCTGAGAACAGCATCTCCCAAATATTCAAGCCGCTCATTATTTTCATCTGCTCCTTCACGGACAGAACGATGCGTCAACGCCGTTTTATACAGAGAAAGATCAGCAGGCTTAAAACCTAAAATGTTTTTAAGTTCTTTTTTAAGAGATGCGTTTTCGTGTTTATTAAAAAGTGTTTTCAGAAAATCCACAGGCTTTAAGCTACAAAAAAAACGTAAACAAAGCTGCAGAAATAATTCATGCAGTGCTGCTAAGAGTATTTTTTTACGATCACACAGGCGTTGTGGCCACCGAAGCCAAACGTATTGCTCAGAGCGGCATGAACAATACGCTTTTGCGCTTTTTCAAATGTGAAATTCAAACGGGGATCTAATTCAGGATCGTCCGTAAAATGATTAATGGTTGGCGGGACAATATCATGTTGCACACTCATGATGCAGGCCATCGCTTCCACTACGCCGGCAGCTCCAAGGCAATGGCCGGTCATTGATTTAGTAGAACTGATATTGACTTTATAGGCATGTTCTCCAAATACAGAAACAATAGCCTTTACCTCTGCAATATCGCCTAAAGGAGTAGAAGTGCCATGCGTATTAATGTAATCAATATCTTCTGGCTTCATTCCGGCATCATCCAAAGCCGAAATCATGACATTTTTGGCGCCCAACCCTTCAGGATGAGGTGCAGTGATATGATACGCATCTGCTGTAGCACCGGCTCCGGCAATTTCACAATAAATTTTTGCTCCTCTTTTTATGGCATGCTCCAGTTCCTCTACTACAATCACTCCTGCAGCTTCTCCCATCACAAATCCATCCCGGTCTTTATCATAAGGTCGGCTGGCTGTTTTAGGATCATCATTTCTTTCACTCAATGCTTTCATGGCATTGAAACCGCCAACACCTGCTTCGCTGATAACACTTTCAGCTCCGCCGGTCAATATAATATCAGCCTTGCCTAAGCGGATCATGTTAAAAGATTCCATCATGGCATTGGTAGAAGAAGCGCAAGCACTAACTACTGCGAAGTTGGGCCCACGGAATCCGTGACGCATGGAGATCTGTCCCGCAGCAATGTCCAATATCATTTTGGGAATAAAGAAAGGATTGAACCGGGGAGTTCCGTCGCCTTTTGCAAAATTCATTACCTCTTCCTGGAAAGTGATGAGACCGCCAATGCCGCTGGCAAATATTACTCCAACTCTATCAACATTTACATTGTCTTTATTAATACCGGCATCTTTCACCGCTTGGTCGCTGGCCACCAGAGCTGTCTGGGTAAAACGATCAATTTTTCTTGCCTCCTTTTTCTCCATGAAATTAGTTGGCTCGAAATTTTTTATCTCGCAGGCAAATCTTGTTTTGAATTTGGAAGCGTCGAACTGGGTAATGAAACCGGCACCAGAGACTCCATTAATCAATCCACTCCAGTACTCATTTACGGAATTTCCTAAAGGAGTAAGTGCACCCATTCCGGTTACGACAACTCTTCTTAATTCCATACGGCCAGCAGGTATTAATTTATTTGAAGCTAAAAACCGCCTTCACAGTATGTGAACTAGAAGGCGGAGTTCATTGATCCATTTCCATTATCCCGTTTGAAATGGGATCTATCTCATTATTTGGCATGCTCTTCCAGATAAGCAATAGCCTGACCTACTGTAGTGATGGTTTCAGCCTGCTCATCGGGAATGGAGATATTAAATTCTTTTTCAAATTCCATGATCAATTCCACTGTATCCAGGGAATCGGCGCCCAGGTCATTTGTGAAAGAGGCTTCATTGGTTACTTCGCCTTCGTCAACGCCTAATTTGTCAACGATAATTTTTTTAACTCTAGATGCGATGTCTGACATGACGTTTAAGTTTGGTTAATATGGGTGCAAAAATATACTTTTTGAGTAAATCATCATCGGAAAGCATATTTTTTCATTTTTACATTAATTCGCTGGAAACGAAGAAATAGCAAAGTCTCAAAAATATTTCACCTCTTAAAATAAAGCAGACAAACGGTTGGCAGTATTGTAAGTTCTTTGTAATTTGAAAACCTCAGAATTCAATTGCTTAGGAATGGCCCTTAAAATAATAGATCACGGAACTCCGGAATATCAGCAAATGGTCAAATTACGGGATGATATTCTGCGTAAGCCTTTGGGGTTGGGCTTTACAATTCAGGAACTGAATGATGAAAAAGAAAACATGCTCATTGGCGCCTTCGATGATGACCAGATGTTAGGTTGCTGTATGCTTGTAGAAGAAAATCCCACTACGGTTCGCCTTCGGCAAATGGCTGTTCTGAACGACCTGCAGGGAAAAGGTATTGGAAGAGCTTTAATGAACTTTGCAGAAAACATCGCCCGGGACCGAGGCTATCGGGTTATCACAATGCATGCAAGAAAAAATGCAATAGGATTTTATGAAAAAATGGGATATAAAATCACAAGCCCCGAATTCCTTGAAGTAACGATACCTCATTATGTAATGGAAAAAAAATTATAGCTGTTTAGAAATAATTGTAAAACCGGCCACTTCCCTTTTTTACTTTTTCACTTTCGATTTCAACAATTGCCTGAGCTCAAATACTTCATCATTGTTCTTGCATCCACTTTTGGGCACTAGGAAAAATGATCGGCTGTCAAAATACAGGTGAAAAAAATAGGGACTTTCCATAAATGTGCTCAATGAATTCCAGGGCCATGACCGGGAGCCTTTTTCGTGTCCAAGAGTAAAACCCGCCTCATCAAAACTCATACTGAAGTTGTCCTTGAATGTAGCAGCTCTGCGATATACCATTGAAGGCATCACAAACCAAAAGCTGATCATAAGTATGATCCACATTGATGCTCCAATGATAAATGCAAATGGTGTAATCTTATGCAGCATGTAAAGAATCAAAGATGCAATAGCAAATACATTGACCAGTATGATCATGATCCGTATTTCCGGTCTGCTGATAAAATGATATCGCAATGCCTGCATCACCTGACCTTTTTCATATCCGAAATGAATAGTCATATAAGAATAGTGCCGGAACAATGGAACCTGCCGGGCAATGTTAAGAATAAATACTCTACCAAACTTGTTTTCAAAAAAATTGTGTCCAAGAAAAAGCCTTCCTGATTGTCAGAAAGGCTCATTAGTTATTTATTTTATTGAAAAACTATTTGTTCATCATCTGTTTTGCTTCAATGCTCAATGTAGCATGAGGCACTGCACGAAGACGGGCTTTATCGATCAATTTGCCGGTGACTCGGCAAATGCCGTACGTCTTATTCTCAATTCTCATGAGCGCTTTTTCCAGGTGATCGATAAAAGTGATCTGGCGGCTGGCCATCTGGCTTAATTGTTCTCTTTCCATACTTACACTTCCGTCTTCCATGGTCATGTAACGAGCCTCGTCCATGTCGCCACCTTCGTCTTTACGGGTGATCAAACCTTGTAAATATGCCAACTCTTTTTTTGCTGCTTCCAGTTTTTTTAGAACGATCTCTTTGAATTCAGCAAGGTCTGCATCAGAATATCGCTGTGTTGGAGTATTCTGATCCATATGTGAAGGAGTATCCAATACCGATTTGGTGAATTCTGGTTCATATTTCACAGAACTCTTTGTAGTTGTTTTAGGTATCACAATTTTTGTTGGCTTCGGAGGTTCCTTTTTTATAATAGGCTTCACTTTCGGTTTTATCGTCACCAGCGATTTGGGATCAAATGCGCCCGGTTTCTTTGCCGGTTGAGGAGTAGCAGGCTTTGCTGCTTGTGCAGGTTTAACAACTGCCTTTGCCGGAGCCGGTTTAGTCTCAGGTTTCTTAGGTGCCGTTTTTTTAGCAACAGGCTTTACAGCCTTTTGGGGGGTTGCTTTTTTAGGTGCAGTTTTTTTCATGGGTTTTTTTGCAGCTGGCTTTTTAGGGGCTGCTTTTTTGGCGGACTTAGCGGCTTTCTTAGGTGCCTTTTTCCCACCTGAATGGTGGGCATGCTTTTTAGTTGCCATTTTTTTAGCCTTTTTTTGAAACAATTACTTTTAGTGAAACGTCATTTACCTCAATCTCTGTACCACCCTCAATTTCGGGTAGTATTTCCAGATTATCTGCCAGAATTTCGGCGCAAATATAGGTTTTAAACTGTGCTAATGAATCTTTGAGACCATTATTTGCTGCCACTTTAACCTCGATTCGGTCTGTAAGCTCAAAACCACTGTCTTTGCGGATATTTTGGATTCGATTCACAAATTCACGGGCATCTCCTTCCATTTTCAGTGCCTGTGAAATGGTAATATCTAACGCTACTGTCAGCGATCCTTTATTAGCTACCATCCAGCCCGGAATGTCGTTACTGCTGATCTCCACTTCTGAAAGTTCAAGGGTCAACGGTTCACCTTCTATAGTTAAAGTGTAATTGCCCTGCCTTTCCAGTTTTACAATATCATCCTGGGTGAACTGAGACAAAGCAGCGCTAACGGCTTTCATCTTTGATCCTAATTTTTTACCTAAGGCAACAAAATTGGGTTTGATCTTTTTCTGTATAAAGGTATTATCCGGGTCCAGGTATTCTATTTCCTTTACATTTACTTCCGCTTTGATCAGGTCTTCCACCTTTTGCAATTGTTTTTTCATACCGGGGTTCAGCGCCGGTATTAAAACTTTCTGTAAAGGCTGGCGAACTTTGATATTTACTTTTTTGCGAAGCGATAGTACTAAAGACGATGCATCCTGCGCCAATTGCATTCTTTCCTCCAATGATTCATCAATAGCTGAATCAACTGCAACTGGAAAATCAGCATGATGCACTGACGCAATATTGAACCGGCCAGTGATCGAATTCAAATTTTGGAAAACCGCATCGCTAAAGAATGGCGAGATCGGCGCCATCAATCTTACAACTGTTTCCAGGCATTCATATAAAGTCTGATATGCACAAATTTTGTCCTGCTCATATTCTCCTTTCCAAAAACGACGGCGACACAAACGAACATACCAATTGCTCAAATGCTCATCCACAAAATCCTCAATGGCACGGCCTGCTTGCGTAGGCTCATAATCATCCATGTATTCATTCACTTTCTTCGCCAATGTATTCAGGGAAGAAAGTATCCAGCGGTCGATCTCCGGACGTTCATTTAGTGGGATATATTTTTCTTTGAAAGCGAACCCGTCAACATTAGCATACAAAACAAAAAACTGGTACGTATTATATAAAGTGCCGAAGAATTTACGCTGCACTTCTTTAATGCCATCAAGGTCAAACTTCATATTCTCCCAAGGCGAAGCATTGGTGATGAGATACCAGCGTGTAGCATCTGCGCCATAAGTTTCAATGGTTTTGAACGGATCGATCACATTGCCTAATCTCTTACTCATTTTATTCCCATTCTTGTCCAGAACCAAACCATTGGAGACACAGGTTTTATATGCGACTGAATCAAAGACCAATGCTGCAATAGCATGTAATGTATAAAACCAACCACGGGTTTGATCCACACCTTCTGCAATAAAATCTGCCGGGAAAGACTCTTTGAACTTTTCCTTATTCTCAAAAGGATAATGCCACTGAGCATATGGCATAGCGCCACTGTCAAACCAAACATCAATAAGATCAGGAACCCTCTTCATTGGTTTTCCTGCATCGGAAACTAAAATAATTTCATCCACGTATGGTTTATGCAGATCAAGAATGCCTTCATGTAAATAATGTTTGTTTACATCGCCACCCAACCTTTGATTGGCTTTCCTGATCTCAGTATTTAGTTCTTCAATAGAACCGATACATTTTTCTTCCAGTTCATCTTCTGTTCTCCATATTGGCAATGGAGTTCCCCAAAATCTTGAACGGCTCAGGTTCCAATCCACCATATTTTCCAGCCAGTTTCCAAATCTTCCTTCACCGGTTGATTTCGGTTTCCAGTTAATGGTTTTATTCAACTCCACCATTCTCTCTCTTATAGCAGTCGTTTTAATGAACCATGCATCCAACGGGTAATACAAAACAGGCTTATCTGTTCTCCAGCAATGCGGATAACTGTGTTCATATTTCTCCACTTTGAAAGCACGATTCTCTTTTTTCAGCTTCACTGCTATGTCCACATTCACATCAACATAGTTCGGATCATCTTTATAATTTTTTACATAACGGTTGCTGAATTCCCCTAATCCATCAATGAATTTCCCCTGTTTATCCACCATTGTTAAAATACCGATGTCATATTTTTTTCCAACCCTAAAGTCATCAGCACCAAATGCAGGAGCGGTGTGGACAATACCGGTACCATCCTCTGTAGTTACAAAATCTCCCAATAAAATTTTAAAAGCATTTGGGTTATCGGTTTTGTTAGCTTCGAAAGGAAGAAGTTGTTCGTAAGAAATTCCTTCTAAATTCGAACCTTTAAATCTTTTAATAATTTTCCAATGATTGACTTTCCCTCCAGAATAAAGCAGTTTTTTTAATTCCTCTTCTTCTTGACCAGTAAGATTAATTTTCTTTTCGCTTAATTCCGTTATCTGGCTATTAATTACTTCTTCTGCTTTTATCCCGTCTACTTCGTATACCCTAAAATATTTTTCAAGCAAGTTCTCCGCCAATATTACATTGATTGGATCTGCGGTATAAGCGTTGAATGTTTTTACCAATACGTAATCAATATTAGCTCCAACTGTCAATCCAAGATTGGAAGGAAGTGTCCACGGAGTTGTCGTCCAGGCTAAAAAGAAAACTTCATCGGAGTTGGCAGCATCAAATAAAAATTTTGACTTTTGATTTTTGAACGCTTTGAACATCGCCACGCAGCTTGTATCCTTCACATCTTTATAAGTGCCCGGCTGATTTAATTCATGTGAACTCAATCCTGTTCCCGCTGCAGGTGAATAAGGCTGGATACTGACACTTTCATACAACAATCCCTTTTCATATAACTGTTTCAGCAACCACCACAGCGTTTCAATATATTCATTTTTGAAAGTGATATATGGATCATCAAGATCCACCCAATAACCCATTTTGCGGGTCAGGTCATCCCACTTGTCCTTGTAGCGAAGCACTGCTTCCCGGCATTTCTGATTATATTCTTCAACAGAAATTTTTTTCCCGATGTCTTCTTTGGTAATGCCTAATTCTTTTTCTACTCCCAATTCAACCGGCAAGCCATGTGTATCCCAACCTCCTTTTCTCTTTACCTGGAATCCCTTCATGGTTTTATAGCGGCATACGAGATCCTTCAACGTTCTTGAAATTACGTGGTGAATGCCCGGCATGCCATTAGCGCTGGGAGGGCCTTCGTAAAAAACAAAAGGTGCGGCACCATCTCTCATTGAAACACTTTTTTCAAATGCTTTATCAGCCTGCCAGCGTGCAAGAATATCCTGCTCGATAGCCGGTAAATTCAATTGCGAAAATTCTTTGTATTTATTGCTCATTTCCAAGCTTAAAAAGAGTGCAAAGTTAAGAAAAACAAGTGGCCCGATGTAGTAAAAATCTTACAAGCCTATGACAAATTTCTTTTTGTCCTGATCAAAGTCAGGCAAGGGGTTTATCTCAATCATACCAAAACATTTTCCTGCGGATGACTTTTGTGCCATGTTTATTAATCAAAATCTCGTAAGTAAATATAACGTGCCGGTACCCAGATACACCAGTTATCCCACAGTACCTTACTGGAACGATGTTATAGATGTTGAAAGATGGAAATCTGTCTTTGAACAACAGTTTCATTTATCCAATGCAAAAGAAGGCATTAGCCTGTACATGCATTTGCCTTTTTGCGAATCTTTATGTACCTATTGTGGCTGCAATAAAAAGATCACAACTAATCACTCCGTAGAAGTAGAATATCTTGATGCGATCATTCGTGAATGGACGCTTTATCGCCAACTCATGAATGAAACACCTATCATTCGGGAATTTCATTTGGGTGGAGGAACGCCGACCTTTTTTTCAGCAAAAAATCTTGCCCGTATCGCCAATTCTATTTTTGAACGGTCGCTGATCCATCCTAAACACGAATTCAGTATAGAAGGCCATCCTAATAATACTACAAGGAAACATCTCGAAACGTTATACAGCCTTGGATTTAGACGAATAAGCTATGGCGTACAAGACAATGATCCGGAAGTTCAAAGGATCATCAATCGTATTCAACCTCTGGAAAATGTGATGCGGGCAACTAATGACGCCAGGGAAGTTGGTTTCAAATCAATAAACTTCGATCTCATCTATGGCTTGCCCAGGCAAACATTGGCGAGTATTGAAAAAACAATAAACCAGGTGATCGAACTCCGTCCCGATCGCATTGCATTTTACAGTTATGCTCATGTGCCGTGGACCAGTCGTGGACAGCGCCTGTTCAATGAAAATGATCTTCCTGATGCCGAAGAAAAGCTGGCATTGTATTTAAAAGGAAAAGAATTGCTGACCGAAGCTGGTTATGTTGATATCGGAATGGATCATTTTGCATTACCGGAAGACGATTTGTACAAAGCATGGCTGGATGGAACACTGCACCGGAATTTTATGGGATATACTACCCAAAAAACTTCGTTGCTGTTGGGATTAGGAGTATCATCTATCAGTGATGCAGGAATTGCTTTTGCCCAAAATAAAAAAGACCTGCACGGATATTACGAACATATCAATAAAGGAGAACTGGCGGTCACCCGTGGTTATTTTTTAGATGATGAGGATGCCGCTTTCAGAAAATATATTCTTGACGTAAGCTGCAGGAATGCGACTGTTTTTAATCCGAAAGATCTGCCGCTGTTACAGGAATATACTTTTCCTGAACTGGCCAAACTTGAAGATGACAATCTTGTAGAATGGAATCAAAAAGAAATGACCGTTACGTCTGCAGGGCGGCATTTCATCCGCAATATCTGCCGGGCATTTGATCTTCATTTATTGAGAAATCAGCAAGGAGAGAAGAAAGTTTTGTTTAGTAAGGCGATTTGAAAGATGAATAATGAGTAGTGAGTTTAGGCACTCATTTAATCATCATTTATTTCCGTAGCAGTTTATAAATCTTTATCGCACTCATCAGCAAAATGACGAGTAAGATCAATCCTGCAATTCCCCAAACCACACTCATATTTTGTTTGACCACTGCTAACATCACAATGGCTACGAGGAAAATTGTAGCCACTTCATTCCACAACCGGAGTTGTTGCGATGAATATTTGAAGATACCTTTTGATTCCTGCTTATAAATAGAATGTAATGTGAAATGATAAACATATAAGAAGATTACAAAGATCAGTTTGATCAAAAGCCAGTTTCCTGCCGGCTCCAACAATACCTTATCCCAATGATTATTGAGCATCACCCATGGACCAAAGATCAGTGTCAGGATAGCTGATGGCCAGGTGATGCCAAACCAAAGTCGCCTGATCATTACACTGAATTGCTTCTGTAATACCGATCGCTCCGGCTCAGTTTTTTCATTGGCTTCTGTATTGTAAATGAACAGGCGAACGATATAGAACATTCCTGCGAACCAGGTTACAATGAAAATGATATGAATAGCTTTGAGATAGAGATACATGAGTGATGATGTAAAATTCAAATGTAAAAATTAAAAAAAAACATATAGAAATATACCCTTCTGATTTTTGACTTTTTATTTTCCAAGAATCATTTCTCTTTTACCTTCTTTGATTCCCTGTATATACTTTACAATCGTCTGCACCCAAAGTGGATGCACATTCAAACAAGGGATCATGGTAAAAGATCCACCACCGGCGTGTAAAAAACTTTCTTTACCGGTTTCTGCAATTTCTTCCAATGTTTCCAGGCAATCGCTTACAAAAGCCGGGCAAACCACCAGCAATTTTTTGATCCCTTCTTTTGGCATTTGTTCCAGTCGCATAGCAGTGTAAGGTTTTAACCACTCCGCTCTTCCCAATCGTGACTGAAAAGAAGAGCTGAATTTTCCCGAAGGCAAATTCAGCTTTTGTGCAACAAGATCGGTCGTTTTCAAACATTGATGCCTGTAACATTGCTTATGCGCCGGCGAATCTACTGCACAACAATTTTCTACTTTCAAACAATGCCGACCGGTGATGTCTCCTTTCAAAATATGCCGCTCAGGCACTCCGTGATAGCTGAATAAAATATGATCGTAGTCCTGTTGTAAAAAAGGCTTAATACTTTCTGCGAGTGCATTGATGTAATCAGGTTCATCATAAAATGGTTTGATAAAACTGATCCTGAAAGAATATTTCTTCTTCCGGTGAATTTCTTTTGCATATTCCACAGCTGTTTCATAACTGCTCATAGCATAATGCGGATACATAGGAACCAGGATCACATCTTCCAGTTCCGGATTTTTTTTCAATAAAGCATCATATGCGTCTGCCATAGAAGGATTGCCATATCGCATGGCGACCTCTATCGGTTCCGTAGTTTTCTGCTGCAATGCTTTTTGTAATTCTTTTGTCAAAACGATCAAGGGCGAGCCTTCATTGGTCCAGATCTTTTTATATGCCTCTGCCGATTTTGACGCACGAAAAGGAACAATGATACCGCGAACCAGCATCAACCGGAATAAAAATGGATAATCGATCACTCTTCCATCCATTAAAAATTCATTCAGGTACCTGCGAAGATCTTTGACTTTCGTGGAATCCGGAGAGCCCAGATTCATTAAAATAATTCCTCTTTTCATTGGCGTAATATAGAAGAAAAAAAATAACTAACAAATGTAATCCAAACGAACCTGCAACACAGATATGATTCAAATCGATCTCACAGAACTCAATGTCATCCTGCATTTCAAAGGGTCAATTGATTTACATCATTCACAGAATTGACAAATCTCATGAACTAAAATGACAGTTCAGTGACAGCAATTTTAGGCTATTGAAAATGTCAAATCTATTTTTGTGAATCGAATTTTTATAGAGACAAATATGGTCGGAATTAGTTCAAAAAATCATTTAAATTTCTTCGTAACAGGCATCAACTATAGAAAAGCTGACGCTGGTTTAAGGGGGCAATTTTCCATTAATCACGACCAATATTCCCGTATTCTTGAAAAAGCAACTGAAACTGGCCTGGATGAATTGTTCATCCTGTCAACCTGCAACCGTACCGAAGTTTATGGTTTTGCTGAAAATGCGGATCAACTGGTCGAATTGCTTTGTAGTGAAACTGCGGGAACCATTTCTACCTTTAAACAGATTGCTTATATAAAAAATGGAACAGCAGCTATAGAACATCTTTTCAATGTAGGCGCAGGGTTGGATTCTCAGATACTCGGTGATTATGAGATCATCGGTCAAATGAAAACGGCTGTAAAATTTGCAAAAGAAAAGGGATTTGTCGGTGCATTCCTCGAAAGATTAGTGAACAGTGTGCTGCAATCATCCAAAGCCATAAAAAATCAAACTGAATTAAGCGGAGGTACTGTTTCTGTATCTTTTGCGGCTGTACAATATATATTGAAAAATATACATGCAGTTGCTGATAAAAAAATATTACTGATCGGTACGGGCAAGATGGGAAGAAGCGCCTGCAAAAATGTAGTTGATTATTTGGGAACAAAAAACATCACCCTGATCAACCGTAGTGAAGAAAAAGCTATCTCCCTTGCAAAAGAAATGGGATTGAAACATGCTTCTGTACAAGAACTACCGCTTCAACTAGTTATAGCTGATATTATCATTGTTGCAACCAATGCAACAGAACCCACCGTTTTATTTTCCCATCTCGAAGGAAAAGGGAAAAAATGGATCATTGATCTGACAGTTCCGTCTAATGTGGAAGCGTCTGTGAGAGATTTATCCAATGTTTCTCTAATCAATGTTGATGAATTATCAAAACTGAAAGATGAAACGCTGGCAAAAAGAGAAGCAGAAGTACCGAAAGCCAAACAGATCATTGCGGAACATATTTCTGATTTTACTGAATGGCATGAAATGCGCAAACATGTCCCTGTGTTGAAAGCCGTAAAAACAAAATTGAAAGAAATTCAAAGCGACCCATTATTTATACCTTTATATACTCAGAACAACGACACGCCTGCTGACCAAAAAATTCAACGTGTCATCAATGGTATGGCTTCTAAAATGAAAGTGCAAAACCAAAAAGGTTGTCACTATATTGAAGCCATTAATGAATTCATCGCCTGACAATGGGAAAAATTATCCGGATCGGAACCAGAGAAAGCCAGCTTGCTGTATGGCAGGCAGAGCAGGTAAAAGATTTACTGGCGAAAAATGGTTTTGCTGCTGAACTTATTTTTATAAAAAGCGAAGGCGATGTAGATCTCAAAACCCCGCTTTATGAAATGGGAGTTCAGGGAGTATTTACCAGGAGTCTGGATACAGCATTGTTAAATAATAGAATTGACGTGGCTGTACATTCGATGAAAGACGTTCCCACTCAATTACCAAAAGGAATTATTCAGGCCGCAGTTCTAAAAAGAGGCCCGATACATGATCTACTCGTTTTCAAAAACACTTCTTCACAAAATAAATATTCAATTTTCAACCTGCCTACCGAACAGGCAGGCATTCAACATTCAACATTCATTGTTGCTACAAGTAGCATTCGCCGCAAAGCCCAATGGCTAAATAAGTTTCCCAATCATCAAATTGAGAATCTCCGTGGTAATGTAAATACCCGGTTAAGAAAATTACAGGAAGAAAATTGGGATGCTGCCATTTTTGCGCAGGCAGGTTTGGAACGAATAAATCTTCGCCCTGCAAATAGTATTGTTCTTGATTGGATGCTACCGGCACCTGCCCAGGGAGCCATTATGGTTGTCTGCAGGGAAGATGATCAATTTTCTTTCCAGGCTTGTGATCAATTTAATGATGCGCATACAGCGCAATGCACCAAAATTGAAAGAGATTTTCTGAGAACATTATTGGGCGGCTGCTCTACTCCGATCAGTGCATACGCAGAAATTAAAAACGATAAAGTTTATTTTAAAGGAAATATTTTTTCATTAGACGGAAATAAAAAAGTGGAGATTGAAAAAGCCATACCCGTTAATGAATCTCATGGCTTCGGGATAAAAGCGGCCGAGGAATTATTGGCAAATGGCGGTAATGAAATTGCTGACAGCATTCGCAAAAACAGTATAAGCCTGAATGATGAAGTATAAAATTTTAAGTACAAAAAAACTGGAGTCATCGCTGATTGATCGGGTGAAGCAGAATGATATGGAAATAATCGAACAGGAATTTATTTCAATACAACCTGTTTTTTCTCAGGAAAAAATTAAACAACTTACCGAGTTGATCAACTCAGGTGTTCAACATTTTGTCTTCACAAGTGCTAATGCTGCTATCGTATTGAAACCCGTTTTGCAGAATAACAAACTAACAAACAACTGTAAAATATTTTGCCTTGCAGGAAAAACAAAAGAAACTATTGTTGATTCCGGTTTCCCGGAAAAGAATATTCTCATTATTGCAGACAATGCTTCAACCTTGGCAAAGAAAATAGTAGAGGAAAAAATCAAAGAAGTAATTTTTTTCTGCGGCAATCAGCGCAGGGATGAACTTCCTGAAATATTAAAAAATGATGGCATTAAAGTTCATGAAGTGATAGTTTATGAAACAATTGAAACACCTGCAACGATCATGGATGAATTTGATGCTATTCTTTTCTTTAGCCCCAGCGCAGTAAAAAGTTTTTTTTCTGTGAATCAACTAAGGAAAAACACAATTTGTTTTGCGATCGGTCAAACTACGGCCGATTGCATTGCTGATTTCACCGATAATAGAATTATAACGAGTGAATTCCCAAGCCAGGAAATGATGATAACATCAGTTCAAAATTATTTTCAGAATATCAATTGCTACGAATGAGCGGATTAAAAAACGATCTTTTATTAAAAGCGTTAGGAAAAGAAAAAGTAGAACGGCCTCCCGTATGGATGATGCGGCAGGCAGGAAGATATTTGCCCGATTATATCAAGCTGAGAGAAAAATATGATTTCTTCACCCGGGTGCAAACTCCTGAATTGGCTTGTGAGATCACCTTGCAACCGGTGGATCAGATCGGCGTAGATGCAGCGATCATCTTTTCTGATATTCTCGTCATCCCGCAGGCAATGGGAATTGAAGTGTTGATGGAAGAAGGAAAAGGTCCGTCATTGCCAAAAACGATTCAAACAAAAAAAGATATTGATGCACTTATTACCGAAGGTGCAGAGCAAAGTTTGAAATATGTACTGGATGCGTTGGCATTGACAAAAAAAGAATTGAATAACCGTGTCCCTCTTATTGGCTTTGCCGGAGCTCCTTGGACGATCTTTTGCTATATGATCGAAGGAAAGGGAAGCAAGACCTGGGACAAAGCCAAACAATTTGCTTACACCCAACCGGAATTAGCTCATGAATTATTACAAAAGATCACAACCATAACCATTGATTATTTAAAAGCTCAAACAAGATCCGGTGCTGATGTGGTGCAGGTTTTTGATAGCTGGTCGGGCATGTTGTCTCCTGAAGATTTTAAAATATTTGCTCAACCCTATTTGATTCAAATTGCCGATGCATTAAATAACCATGCGCCGGTGATCTTATTTCCTAAAGGAAGTTGGTATGCATTAAAAGAGCTGAGCGAAAGTAGTGCCAGCGGGATCGGGATTGATTGGTCTATCACGCCGCAATTGGCAAGAGAGATGACAAATAACAAGATCACTTTACAAGGAAATTTTGATCCTGCAAAATTATTAGCGCCGATTCCACAGATAAAAAAATGGGTGAAAGAAATGATTGATGGGTTTGGCATACAGAATTATATTGCTAACCTGGGACATGGCATTACACCAAATGTTCCGGTAGCTCATGCCAAAGCATTTGTGGAGGCAGTAAAGGAATATCGGGAAAGTAAAAAGTAAAAAATCAAAAGTCAAAAATTATAAGCCTGTTTTGACTTTTTAATTTTGAATTTTTAATTAATGATCCATAAAACAGAAACAAAAGAATTAAGAGGTCAATGGATCGACTTTATTTATGGCTTGCAGGATAAGATCTGCAAAGCAATAGAACAATTGGATGGAAAAGCCACATTCAAAGAAGACGAATGGCAGAGAGCTGAGGGAAGAGGCGGTGGTGGATTGACAAGAGTTATTGCGAATGGAAATGTTTTTGAAAAAGGCGGAGTGAATACATCTGTGGTGTATGGAAAGATCACTGATAAAATGAGATCGCAACTTCAGATTCCTTCTCCGATAAATAACGGGACTTGGTTTGCTGCCGGATTAAGTTTAGTGATTCATCCTGTTAATCCTTTTGTACCAACCATACATTGCAATTACAGGATGTTTGAATTATACGAAGATGATCTGTTCATTGATCGTTGGTTTGGCGGTGGCACAGATCTTACACCTTATTATTTATTTGAAGAAGATGCAAAACATTTTCATCAAACCTATAAAAATGTTTGCGATCAGTTCGATCCTTCATTTTATCCTGAATTCAAGAAAGAATGCGATAATTATTTTGTAAATACTCATAGAAACAATGAGCGAAGAGGGGTTGGCGGAATATTTTATGACCATAAAAGGCCCGACGAAAAAAGAAGTACTGATTTCTGGATGAGTTTCGGGAAAACATGCGGCGAAGCATTTATTCCCGCATATATTCCTATTGTGGAGAAACGAAAAAATTGTTCTTACAATGAAAAAAACAAACATTGGCAGGAAATAAGAAGAGGAAGATATGTAGAGTTCAACCTTATTCATGACCGTGGTACAGTATTCGGATTGAAAACCGGCGGAAGAACTGAAAGCATATTAATGAGTTTACCACCAACTGTAAGATTCGAATACGATTATCATCCAAAACCCGGAAGTGAAGAAGATAAATTATTACAAGTTTGTTTGCATCCGTGGGAATGGGTATAAAATTTTTGACTTTTGAATTTTTAATTTAAGAATATGTATTTACAACGACGAAACAGAATTTTAAGACAATCGCCCGCTATCCGCTCCTTGATTGCGGAAACTTCATTGTCGCCGGATGACTTCATTGTTCCGCTTTTCATTGATGAAGGTGAAAATGTAAGAACAGAAATTGCTTCCATGCCGGGTTATTACCGCATGAGTTTGGATCTGACAGTAAAAGAAGTAAAAGAATTATGGAAGATGGGATTGAAATCTGTTTTATTATTCATCAAATGCAAGGATGCATTGAAAGATAATAAAGGAACAGAAGCAATAAATCCAAACGGTTTGATGCAACAAAGCATAAAAGCGATCAAAAATGCAGTTCCTGAAATGCTGGTGATGACTGATGTAGCCTTGGATCCTTTTTCTTCTTATGGGCATGATGGGATAGTTGAAGGAACGGAAATCGTAAATGATCCAACAGTGGAAGTATTGGCAAAAATGAGTGTAAGCCATGCACAGGCAGGCGCTGATTTTGTTGCGCCCAGCGACATGATGGACGGAAGGATCGCTGCCATCAGAAAAGCATTGGAAGAAAATGGCCTTACGAAAACAGGTATCATGAGTTACAGTGCCAAATATGCTTCCTGTTTTTATGGCCCATTTCGTGATGCACTGGACTCTGCTCCAGGATTCGGCGATAAAAAAACCTACCAGATGGATTATCATAATCGCATCGAAGCGGTGAAAGAAACGTTGATGGATGTTGAAGAAGGAGCAGATATAGTGATGGTGAAACCTGCATTGTCGTATCTCGATGTAATTCGTGAAGTAAAAAATGCAGTTACTGTTCCGGTAAGTGCTTATAACATCAGTGGTGAATATGCCATGATCAAAGCTGCTGCAAAAATGGGATGGATCGATGAGAACAAAGCAATTCTTGAAACATTGACATCGATGAAAAGAGCCGGGGCAGATCTGATCGCAACGTATTTTGCTAAAGATGCGGTGAAGTTATTGGGATGAGTGATGAATGATGAGTAATCAGATAATTGAAAATTGAACATTGAATATTGTTTATTGAATATTATGAATAATAAAAAAAGCCAGGAATTATTCCAAAGAGCACAACTCTCCATTCCCGGTGGAGTGAATTCTCCGGTTCGTGCATTTAAAAGTGTGGGTGGTACGCCGATCTTCATGAGCAAAGCCAAGGGAGCTTATTTATATGACGCAGATGGAAACAGATATATTGATTATATCAATTCATGGGGACCGATGATATTGGGACATGCTTATGAACCTATGATCAAAGCCATTCAGGAAAAAGTTGTTGATTCCACTTCATTCGGTGCTCCTACAGAGTTGGAGATTGAAATGGCGGAACTGATCAAAAGCATGGTACCAAATGTTGATCTGATCAGAATGGTGAGCAGTGGCACAGAAGCCTGCATGAGTGCCTTACGATTAGCAAGAGGTTATACCGGAAAAAATAAATTCATCAAATTTGAAGGTTGTTATCATGGCCATGCTGATTCTTTTTTAGTAAAAGCGGGAAGCGGAGTAGCCACATTTAATATCCAAACTGTACCCGGAGTGACAGGCGCTGTTTCCAACGATACATTAACCGCTCCATACAATGATCTTGCTGCGATTGAAAAATTAGTTGCTGAAAATAAAAATGAAATTGCTGCTATTATTATTGAGCCGGTAGCTGGAAATATGGGATGTATTCCTCCATTACCAGGTTACTTAGAAGGGCTGAGAAAAATCTGTGATAGGGAAAAAATTGTTTTCATCATGGATGAAGTGATGACCGGATTCCGTCTTGCCGGAGGCGGTGCACAGGAAAGATTAAAAATAAATGCTGATCTTGTTACATATGGAAAAGTGATTGGAGGCGGAATGCCTGTCGGTGCATTTGGCGGAAAAAAAGAGATCATGCAACATATTGCACCTCTCGGAAATGTGTACCAGGCGGGAACATTAAGTGGCAATCCTGTTGCCATGATCGCCGGTTATACATTGCTGAAAATTTTAAAAGAACGGCCATCCATTTATAAAGAGCTCGAAGAAAAAACAAATTTATTACATAAAGGACTAGATGAAATTTTGAAAGCAAGCGGTATTCATTATATAATAAACCAGGTTGGTTCGATGATCAGTGTCCATTTCAGCGAAAAACCAGTCATTGATTTTGCTTCAGCTGCTAACTCTAATATTGAATTATTCAAAAAATTCTTTCATGCCATGCTGAACAAAGGAGTGTATCTTCCGCCTTCAGCATTTGAAACATGGTTTATCTGCAATGCATTGACCAGCGATGATATCGACTTTACCATCAATGCTGCCGAAGAAAGTTTGAAGGAAATACTGTAAAATAATTTAAGGAATATTATCCCGCTCAGCGATATTTGCAGAAACCGCTGCACATGAAATACGCATTGCTTTCCATTTTCCTGTTGTCGTTCTATTCTTCTTTCTCACAAAATAGCATGGAGGCGAACTATAAGATCTATGATACTAAAACCAAACAAGTAATCACTATCGATAAAATTATTGATGATTGTGCTGATGCTGATGTTTTATTTTTCGGTGAAGAACACAATGATAGTGCCTGCCATTATCTCGAAGCAGAGATCTTCAAAGCCCTGTATAAAAAATACGGAGACAAAATTGCCTTGAGTCTTGAGATGTTTGAGACGGACAACCAGCTTCCGCTGAATGAATATTTAGCCGGTTTCATTCCGGAAGATCGTTTTGCAAAAGATGTACGGCTCTGGAACAATTACAAAGATTATCGCCCGATGATCGAATATGCAAAGGAAAATCACATTCCGGTCATTGCTGCAGATCCTCCCCGTCGTTACGTGAATATGGTCAGCCGGTTGGGTATGGCTTCGCTGAATGGTTTATCAAAAGACGCCAAAAAATTTCTACCTCCTCTCCCCTATGATACATTGAGCGGCCGTTATCGTGAAAAATTTGAAGAAGTGATGCAGGGAAGTCCGGGATCCGATAATCCGAACATTTATTACAGCCAAAATCTTTGGGATGCGGGCATGAGCTACAGCATTTATAAGTTTTTGAAAAAGAATAAGCATAAAAAAATATTTCATTGTGTGGGCGAATTCCATACTGCTGAAAAATTAGGTACCGCTGCTCAACTGCAAATGAGAAATAAGAAATTAAAGATCCTCAATATTGCAAGTGTCAGTGATGCATCATTCAACAGTTCTGACCCGAAGTCATGGGAAAAATTCAGCAATTTGGGCGATTATGTACTTATCACCAATCCTGAATTGAAGAAAACATTTTAGGAAGCTTGTTTCAAAAGAAGATCACAGGGTTTCAGGCCCGTATGCTTTTTAAATGCAGTAGAAAAATGTGAAATGGAAGAATAGCCCAGCATCATGGAAACTTCTGTTACACTCAAACCTTTTTCATACAACAAATATTTGGCATGTTCCATTCGTTGGCTTTGGTAAAAATCGAAAATGGTAGTACCAAACATTTCTTTGAAGCCTTTTTTCAGATAACATTCATTGATCGCCACTTTGCGGCTGAGTTCTTTGATCGTGATCGGCTCACCGATATGTTCAATGAGGATTTCTCTCGCTCTTGATATTTTTTCCCGGTCGGCTTCGTTTGCCAGGAATTTGCAATTGATCACATCCAGTTCTTTTTCACCCAACATGCAATCCAATGTGTACAACAAGAGCATTTGTGTTTGCGCATTGATGTAAATATTCTCGAGACTGTCGGTGAAATTATGATTCAGCAATCCTTCAATTACAGATCTCGTTTTACCGCAAAGCGGTATCATTTTAGAAAAAGAAGATTGGTGTTTGAAATTCAAAATATTTTCTGACAACGTATCGTTCGAATGTCGTGGCTTTACAAACTGAGATAAATGAACAGGTGAAAAACGAAAACTTAGCACGTCCACACTATCCACTTTTTCTGCGCAGCTTTTTGACTGGCTGAATTTACAGCGATCACATTCAGTATCTTTTTGCCGGCAGTACACATTCCCGCTAACACAGAATTTCAGTTCCAAATAATTTTTAGCAGCATCCTCCTTTTCATAATGATAGACCATCATGCCCACATCGTCAATATTCCATTGCGGGTTCTTTTGATACCGTTTAATAATATACTGAACAGAGCCTGGGATCTGGCGTTCTTTTTCATGCAATAACTGCCATTGGCCCTGCATCGGGGGTTGCTTATAAGCCAGCGTCAATATATCAAGAGGCTGATGCATTTGGGATAACAAATTTACGACAGATCGATCGATTTTCCCTATGAAAACAGGGCAAAGCGTCTGGGTAACTGACTTTTAACAAACTATGGCCAAAAAAAATTCCTTTTTTGACGTTAAGAGTTAACTTTGCTCGCCTCCGCCTGGGGCGGGGGCTTTTTTTATAATTACTGCATGATTCATCCACATACTTATATCCATCCCAACGCCAAGTTGGCCACTAATGTAAAAGTAGATCCCTTTACTGTTATTCACCAGGATGTGGAGATAGGTGATGGAACCTGGGTTGGTTCCAATGTAACCATAATGGAAGGCGCCCGGATCGGAAGGAACTGCCGCATTTTTCCCGGCGCTGTTATTGCGGCCATCCCCCAGGACCTGAAGTACCAGGGGGAATATTCTAACGTATTCATCGGTGATAATACTACTATAAGGGAATTTGTGACAGTGAACCGTGGTACCAAAGAAAAAGAAAAAACAGTTGTAGGAAAGAATTGCCTGCTTATGGCCTATTGCCACCTTGCTCATGATTGCATTGTGGGCGATAACTGCATCATGAGTAATAATACACAGATCGCAGGTCACGTCACCATCGGCGATTGGGCCATTATGGGTGGCATGTGTGCTATTCACCAGTTTGTAAATATTGGCCAGCATTCCATGATTGGCGGCGGATCGCTGGTAGGTAAAGATGTTCCACCTTATATCAAAGCTGCCCGTAATCCTTTGTCATATGCCGGCGTAAATTCCATTGGCATGAAACGAAGAGGTTTTACCGTTGAGAAGATCAATCATATTCTTGAAATTTACCGGGTGATATATGGTAAAGGCCTGAACATATCACAGGCAGTAGAGTTTTTAGAAGAAGAATTTGCAGCCACTGATGAAAGAGATGAGATCGTTCAGTTCATCCGCAATTCGCAAAGAGGTATCATTAAACGTTTCTCTAAAACAAACGGCGATGAAGGTATCGTTGACTGATGCCGGCAAACGTTTCAATCGGGACTGGATCTTTCGCCACCTCACTTACACTTTTGAAGAAGGACAATCGTATGCCGTTATCGGGCCGAATGGTTCCGGAAAATCTACGTTGCTGCAAGCATTAAGCGGAGCGATGCAATTGAGTGAGGGGAATATTCAATATTCAATAAACAATATTCAATGTGCAAATGAAGAAATTTTCAATAAAGTCTCCATTTGCGCTCCATATTTGGAAGTTGTTGAAGAAATGACATTGAAAGAGTTTCTGCATTTCCACGAGGGCTTCAAACCTTTTTTACCAGAATTTTCTATTGAAAAGATCATTTCGGTCGTTGGTTTGGAAAAGGCAGTAGATAAACAGATCCGTTATTATTCTTCCGGAATGAAACAAAGAGTGCGTTTAGCACAGTCTATTTTCTCCGATGTTCCTGTTGTGTTATTAGATGAACCCTGCACCAATTTAGATGCCGCCGGAATTTCACTGTATCACCAATTGATCAATGATCACAGCAAAAAACGCCTGATAGTTGTAAGCAGTAATGACGAAGTAGAATATGGATTTTGTAAAGAAAGAATTACTATCAGCGATTTCAAGAAATAAAATATTTCTTTTAATGCCCGCCTTCTATGCTGATCTGCTTGTTCCGGTTACCTCTTACCATTAATACAAACGGGATACAAATAAGAAACATCAGGCCGATGTAAAAGAATACATCCATGTATGACAGGACGGCTGCCTGTTTCAGCACCGAGTAGTCCATTGCTTTGTAAGCACTCTTCAATGCGATATCCGGTGTCATTCCTTTTGCCATAAACCCATGTTGAAATGCAGCAAGTTTGTTTTGCAGATCAGGATTGGTTACATCCAGTTTACTGACCAGGTCGTTTCGATGCATCATATTGCGGCGAGCCATGAAAGTGGTGATCGTGGCAATTCCAAATGAACCTCCCAACTGTCGCATCATACCGGTAAACGCAGCTCCTTCACCGATCTGTCTTCCTTTCAAAGTACTTAAGGACAATGTGGTGATAGGGATAAATAACATCCCCATGGCAAAACCCCTTAAGATCAACATCCAGAAAAACGCTTCCTGCCCTGTATCCGGTGTTAAAATCTTATATCCCCAGAAACAGAAAAAGAAAAACATCAGCATGCCGAATGCTACCATGTATTGTTGCCTCAATCCTCTTTGCAATAATCGCCCTATGATCGGCATCATGAAAGCAGTGGTCAATGCAGAAGGAATAAGCAACATACCTGCCTGTGTAGCCGTCCATCCCAACGTGGATTGTGTATAAAGAGGAATGATGAAAGTGGAGCCGTATAATCCAAAACCAAGGATGAATGAAAGAATAGTGCCGACCCGGAGGTTACCATTTTTCAATACCCGCAGATTCACTACCGGGTTTCTGAAAATAATTTCCCGCCATAGAAAAAAGAAAAATCCAAGAGCACTGATCACTGTGAGAATAACAATGGTGCTATTGTTGAACCAATCATCATCCTGTCCTTTTTCCAAAATATATTGCAGCGACCCTACAAAAATGGCGAGTAGGCCGATGCCCAGCCAATCAATATCTGCCATTAAACTTTTCTCGGCATATTTCGGGCTTCTGACAAATTGCAAAGTGAGCAACGTCGCAATAATACCCAGCGGGATATTGATATAAAAAATGTATGGCCATGAATAATGATCGGTGATATATCCGCCCAATGGTGGTCCTAAAGTAGGACCGATGATCACACCCATTCCGTAAATGGCCTGGGCCATGCTTCTTTTTTCATAGGGATAGCTTTCGGTGATAATCGTTTGCGATGTTACCAATAATGCACCACCGCCCAATCCCTGCATGAAACGAAATATCACCAATTCCCATATGCTGGTAGCATTACCACATAAAAAAGAAAACACAGTAAACAACATGATAGATGCAGCGAAATAATTTCTTCTCCCAAACTGCTGGGCTAACCAGCTCGTCATCGGAACGATGATCACATTTCCGATAGCATAGGCAGTCACCACCCAACCTATTTCTGTTGTAGTAGCGCCAAGATTCCCTTTCATATCGGTCAGTGCCACATTGACGATCGTTGTATCCACTATTTCCAGCAAGGCACAAATGATCGCAGTAATAGTAATGATCACTCTCCTGGAACCGTATTCTACCAATGATTCGTGTTGCATACCAAATTAAGCTACGTGGTTGTCTATAAAAATTAATCCAAACGCACCTCTGCCGACACATTCAATCCCGGCCTTAATTTTCTGACCAATGTATCAGAAGCATCAGTAAATTCAATTTTTACCGGCAAGCGCTGCACCACTTTCACAAAATTTCCTGTTGCATTATCGGGAGGCAATAGAGCAAACGTTGCTCCTGTAGCCGGGGAAAATGAACCTACAACCGCCTGGAATTTATGATGGGGATATGCATCAGCTGTAACAACAACAGTCTGCCCTTCTCTCATTTTATTCAATTGCGTTTCTTTGAAATTGGCGATCACCCACACATTTTGGCTATGCACTACTGCAAATAGTGCCTGACCGGCCTGAACAAATTGCCCCGGTTGCACATTTACTTTTGAAATATGCCCGTCCTGTTCTGCAGTGATGACGGTATAAGAAAGATTCAATTTTGCTGCATCCACATCCACTTCTCTCTGATGTATCGCTGCTTCAGCAACGTTGATCTGTTCTGCCGTAGCATTGCTTTGTACCGCTACCGCATTTGTTTGTTGCGAAGCCTGATTTTTTTGTCCCTGCAAAATTGATAATTGTTTTTCGGCAGTTTCTTTAGCTGCCCAGGCCTGCTCATATTGTTGCTGTGTGATCGAATGATCTTTGATCAGGTTGGCATAACGCTGATAATCCTGTTCGGCCCGCCATGCATTGATCTTTGCAGCCGCGATCTGTGAATCGATCGTAACCACTGAAGCAGCAGAAGTAGCAATATTTGCTTTGGAAGCAGAGGCTACAGCTTTAGCATTTTCTAAATTTGCTTTTGCAATTTCCAAAGCTGCTTCTGCTTCTTCTAATTTCACTTTATAATCACGGTCATCCAATATCAACAGCGTATCTCCCTTTTTCACCTGCTGATTGTCATTCACCCGAACTTCCCTGATGTATCCGGACACATGGGGAATCACCGGTAAAATGTCGGCGCTTACCTGTGCGTCATCCGTTCCTTCATGATGAAGACTGTACTGATATTTGGAATAACCGAACCAACCACCTCCGATGATCAGGATTATAAGGATGATCAGGAAGATCGGGTTTCTTTTTTTACGGCTCGGTTGTGCTTCGTTAGTTCTTGTTTCCATGTTCGATCTGATTATAATTTTTTAGATTTTATTTTTTTAATTCGGAACTTAAGATCCCGGCTGTTTGTAATAATTTATGATATGCAACAAATGCATCGGCTCTTGCTAAAGTGTAACTAAGCTTTGCCTGAAATTGTGCAACATCCGCTTCCAGCAAATCGGTGGTCGTGGCAAGACTGTTGTCAAATTTGTTTTTTACGATCTTATAATTCTCATCTGCCTGCTCTACGGCTTTTGCATACACATCGATCTTTTTCCTGCTGCTGAGCAAGGTCAAATAACTTTTGTTCACCTGCCGCTGCAGATCATCGCTCATCATATCTTCTGTCAATGCGATCTCTTTCGCTCTCGCTTCAGCCTGAAGCACCTTTGCTTTTGTTTTCCAAAGCGAGCCGATGTTATAGGAAACTCCCACACCAAGATTGATGGCATTCGTTATTGTTAAAAATTTTGGAATGTCGGCCGCAATGTATCCGCCGGTCAGCTGAAGTCCGGGGTATAACTGTGATTCAGTCACTTTCACTTCATCAATCGCGGCTTTCTTCCTGTAATCAACCGCCATCATATCTTTTCTGCTTGTAGCTGCAGCTTGCAAAAAATCATCTAATGTTCGGTTGTCATTTTTCTTTTCGATGCCGGTGGTGTCCAGTTCCAGTTCGGTAGTTGGAGATAACCCCAGCATCAGATCCATATTGATGTTAGCCAATTGCAGATTATTTTGTGCATCCAATAAATTCAACTCAACACTGGACGTCTGCAATTGTGCTTTTAAAAGATCATTCCTGGCGAGCAAACCGTTTTTCTCCAGATTAGCGAAATCTTTTTCCCGTTGCTGAGATTGTTGCAGATTTTCCTGCATCAGCTTTACTGCAGATTTTGCTTTGAATAAATTGGCGAAGGCTTCGATAGTATTCTGGATCACTTCGTCTTTATTATTTTCTGCATCCAGTTTGGCAGCCTGCTCCAGGTAGTTGGCAGATTCAATACCAAACTTGATGCGGCCTCCTGTGTAAATGGGAAGAGACACATTAGCGATTCCATATATTGCCTGTGATACTGTAGGGGGCGCCGAGCTGCTGCTACCACCGTTGCTGCTTTTCAGATCAAATTTGGAATCTAAAATGCGGAGGTAAGCCCCGCTGACACTGGCATCCGGCAATCGCTTTTCCTCCGCTTCTCTCAATGCAGCCGTAGCTTCTTCAATCTTTTCAAAATTGATCTTAAGCTGCTTGCTGCTCTTTACACCCAGTTCGATCGCTTCACTCAGTGTTAGTTGCTTTTTTTCCTGTGCCCTCAAATTCCATCCTGTTAAAAACAGGGTGATCATTAACAAAATTCCCGTCCTGTTAATCTTCATAAGTCAAAATGGCTTTAAAAAGTGATTTTAAATGATGACTCAGTTTCTTTTTCAGATGCACCTGGAATTCTTCATCCGGCATGGATTCAAGACCATTGATCTCACGGTAATAATGCTGCGTAGTGACCAGGTGACTGGTAGTGCCGATCAATGTTACCATCATTAATGGCACATCAATATTTTTTTTGAACTCTCCCTTTTTTTGTCCTTCTACGATCAGCTGTTTTACTAATTCCTGGTTGGTCTTTTTCA
>DASZXQ010000214.1:0-2338 GCA_035545755.1 Chitinophagaceae bacterium
ATGTATTTTCCCCTTTCCGCCGGGGAGTGAATACCATGTGGTAAAATTTGTGATGATTGAAAAACTGCGTATCTACTACCCGGTAATTATAATAATAGTCTCCATTATCGCTGATCGGGCTTACAAATTGTTTGTCAAATACGGGGATGAAATTATCATAGACATCGACATTTTGATCCATGCCGCCAAGTAGTTTTACAGCGCTTTCGTTTTTCACTCCATTGGTATTGTCAGCTTTGATCACTTCACGGTATTTTTCAGGCTTTTTCTGGTAATAGTAATCGGAAAGCACTTCCGTTAAAAAAGTGGGCAGGTATTTCATTCCTTCGGAAGTATCCACATTACTCCTGATAAGATCACCAACTGGTCGCAAAGGTTTGAATTTGGAAAACTTGTCAAAATTGAGATTCTTAATATCCAGTTCAAGCTTATTATAAAGTTCATACGAGAAATTCTGAAAGCGATAGCGGTCATTCAGCGGCTTATGTTTTACAATTTTTCGCCAAAGCAATAATCCTTTATTTACTTTAATGCGGATCACTGCTCCGATGTTAAAAGTTCCACGTTCCATCTGGATATCAGCAAAAACGGAATCTTTTGTTTTATCAACGATATATAAGAAAGGTTGATAGCCGACACAAGTGATCATAATAGTATCGGAAGGCAACGCATCCAGGTAAAAAGTAAAGCTACCTGCTGAATCACTCAACTTGCCGACTTTAGTATTCTTAAACAAAACTGAAGCAAAAGGGACCGGTTCTTCACTGTGCGAATCTTTGACGACACCGGAAATGATCTTTGTTTGGCCTGAAACAGTGCCTGCAATGAAGAAGTAGAGAACTGAAAATAAAAATTTGTATTGTTTCATTGGGTTTGCCAGCCTGCAAATTTAGTAACTGAGTTTCAATTCTCAGAATCGCTAAAATAGCGGTTTTATCAGCTATGTGCTTGTTAAAACGGACTTTATAATAACTATCGGATATGGATTTTGGTATCTCAGAAAAATAAATTTGAAAATAAATTACCGGAATTGCTAAATAATGACTGAACTTTAGATCTCTTCATTTTTGGCATGAGTAGATCAGTTTTTTTATTGCATAGTGCAGTGATAATTGTGATCACTATTATTTGCGGATTGATCTATGCAGCTGTTCAACAAACATATCGCACTGCAGCTAATGACCCGCAACTACAGATGGCAAAAGATATAACTGTGGCGTTGAACAAAGGCGGATCACCCGGTTCCTTATTTCCCAAAGACACTATTGAAATTTCGGAGAGCCTGGCTACATTTATTACTTTTTATGATAAGAATGGAACTCCATTACGTTCCAGCGGATTGTTATTTGGCAAAATGCCTGTGCCACCCAAAGGTGTTTTTGATTTCACTAAAAAAAATGGAGAAGACGTTTTGAGCTGGCAGCCTGCAACGGGAGTACGCATGGCTTTGGTAATGGAAGCAGTTCATTCAAATGAAGTAGCATTTGTAGCGGCAGGACGTTCATTGATGGAAACAGAAAAAAGGGAAAGTAATCTGGTAAAAATGGTGATGATCGGTTGGTTCCTGTGTCTTGGAATCATTGGTATTCATTGGATATTTTCAGGAAGGACGGACAAATAGAATTAAAAAAAGCCTCGCATAGCGAGGCTTTGTATTACTTAAAATTTTTTTTAGAAGTCAAGTCCCATTGCAAAATACCAGATGGGTTTTCCTCTGAAGAATCCATTCATTTCCCATGCAGCGTCTATGCGGAGGAAATATCCCAACAATACACTCCTGGCACCAAATCCATAACCACCTGCAAATGGACCGATACCTCCAGCTTTCACGCTTACAGTCAACGGAGGTGTTCCATATATGACAGAAGGTCTTTTTAATTTATTATAAGCGCCGTTCCAGGCTGCGCCGAGGTCAGCAAATTGCACCAACTGGAAATTTCTTATGAATGCATTATTGATCGGTTTGTTCAGGAATGTAGAGAACACCGGCACCCTGATCTCACTGTTGAATACAAGAGCATTGTTGCCATTAGCAACGTTCTGATTGAATCCACGCAGGTTCACAGCCAGGGATTGATAAGCGTATTCATTATCTGGATCAGGTGTATTTGCTTTATTAAATTTCGGGAACAGCCAATTGTCAACCCCTCCAAGATAATAAATGAACTTTTCGGGGCCCCATGAAAAATCTCCTGCGCCACGAACAGCCCAGATGATATTTCGGTAGATCGGCAAATAATTTCTGGCATCAAAACCCAGGTTCAATGTATAAGGATTATTAGCTGTTTGGCCACTTAATTTGCTGACTCTTGCATTCCAATCCATATATACTTTCCAG
>DASZXQ010000215.1:0-7013 GCA_035545755.1 Chitinophagaceae bacterium
TCACGGAGCATGTAGGAAGCATGGGCTTTTTCATGATCATATTTTGCTGGACAGTGCTCTGGCTAGGATGGAATACCCTGGCGCCGGGTTCATGGAAGTTTGATCCCTTCCCAGCCTTCGTGTTATGGCTTTTTATTTCCAACATGGTGCAGATATTCCTGATGCCTTTAATAATGGTAGGGCAAAACCTGCAATCCAAACATTCCGAGATCAGGGCAGAACAGGATTTTCATATCAATAAAAAATCGGAAGCTGAGATTGAAGCGATCTTGAAACACCTGGAAAATCAAAATGATTTGATCCTTCAGATCCTGCATAAATTGGAACAGGACGGCGCCAAATGATCCTTTTCGGCCAGAAGTTAGACCTAAATAGGCCAGCCTGACCTTTCCTTGTGTCCGTTTTGCATCAGTATATGCATTTTATTGTCTTAATTGCTAAAAATCAATCTATTATTCGATATCTAACCCCTCAGAAACACCTGTTTTCAAGCAAAAAACATATGTTTTTAAATCAAGAACACCTGTTTTTAAGTCAGAAACGGGTGCTTTTAAGACAGGAACACCTGTTCTTAGATCAGAAGCAGGTACTTTTAAGACAAGAACACCTACGTTTTAAAAAAAGCAGGTGTTTTTATGAGGAAAGCACTTGTTTTCAAACCGAAAACAGGTGCTTTCAGGAAAGAATCAGCATCTTATTTTTTAAGAACAGCTGCTTTTAATATTTAAATTGTATTTCCGTAGCGCCAAAACCATACAAGGGATGATACTGGTTCACAAATGACCGCACTTCTTTTTTTTGCCGGAGAATGGCATGTATCTCATCCCGAAGTTTGCCACTACCCACACCATGAATAACAATTAATGATGGTTGCATGTGCAATACCGCTAAGTCGTAATATTTTTCAAAAGTTCTTAGCTGCAGTGTAAGCATTTCAAAATTGCTCATTCCCTGCCAGGCAGTGGTCAATTTTTCAATATGCAAATCTATCACCGACCGGGGCGGCTCTAACTGCTGCTTTACTTTGGAAAGGTCATAGCTCTTTTGCTTTTTTATTTCAGGGAAATAAGGCTCATGTTCAATTTGCTTATCAGGATAATTTTCAAAAAGGCGATAAGAAAAAGATGCTTCATTTTTTTCTTTCAACTCCTGCAATTTTGAAAAAAGCTGTTTAGGCTTCAGCCGCAAAGAAGTCTCATGATATTCCGCCTTATCTTTTTCCGGCGCTTTCAAAGAAAATTTGAATTCAAAAGAAGGGCTGTCGTTCATTGTTTCAAATAAAATGTCGTGCAGGTAAAAATCTTCGAAAGGATGCAATTCATTCTTCAATTCAAAATCCGCCTGTCCGAAAAAATGTAATTCATAAATGAAATTATAAGACCGGTTGGTCTGGTTCAGCAAATGCAATTTCATTTCTTCTACTATTTCATCTCCAAACTCATCTGTTTTCATCACAGGAAGGAAAGCAAGCCATACGCCATTTTCTTTTTTATATGCTGAATCTTGTTTCTCCTTTTTTAAATCATCAATATATTTTTTCTCGGTACTGGCATTTGCCTGTTTTTTTTCTGTAAAACGTTTGTAATAAGGAAAATCAAGTTGATCGATGTATGCAGGAAAACTCACGCCTTCTACATCCACCAGCACCATTTCATCATTGATGATGTCGATAATCTCGCCTTCTTCATTGGAATGAAGCAACAATACTTTATCGCCGATCTGGAATTTCATAGTCTGAATCCTGATTTACGGGATTAAAAAGATTTCGCGGATGTTTACTGTTAAATTTAAAAAACAACAACAGTATTTTTTTCTGAGGTTTAAGATTCACTTATTAAGTGACATTACTCTTTGCCAGATTGCTTTTTCTATAACCATATAAAAAATAGATCAGTAAACCTATCAACAACCAGCTTAAAAACCATGCCCAGTTACTTTTGGTCATTCCTGTCAGAAGATACAAACAAGTAGTCAAACCCATCAACGGGATCAATGAAAAATTTTTGATGATGGTAGCAATACTCATGATAAAACAGACCAGCCAGAATATGATCAGGGAAATCTTTGGAGTAGTCAGATCCATGAAACTGATCTTCCCTGCAACGTAATCCGGATTTGAGGCAAAATTGAATGAGAACATGTCACTCACATAATTCTTCATCGTTGTTGAAAAAAGAATGAAGGCAGCGATCACGATCAATGGATAAATAAACTTCCCATTGATATAGGGCAAATTGAACCTGCCCGGAACTTTCTCTTTTCTCGGTATCAGTAAAACGCCGCCGCAAACCAATACAAACGCAAACAATGTAGCAATGCTGGTAAAATCAAGCACAAAAGTTTTATCAGTAAATAAGATCGGCACACCTACAACCAAACCGGTAACTATAGTAGCGAATGAGGGAGTCTTATATTTAGGATGAATTTTTTCAAAGACCCTTGGTAGTAATCCATCCCGGCTCATGCTCATCCAGATACGTGGTTGGCCCATCTGAAAAACCAACAACACACTGGTCATCGCAATCACCGCACAAATAGAAACAAGGAATTGCATCCACCCTACATTCAGATTCTGTTTTTGGAAAATAAATGCAAGCGGATCGCCAACGCCACTGAAATTCTGATAAGCGACTGCACCACTCAGCACCAAAGCAAGAAGAATGTAAATGATCGTACAAATGATCAACGATAAAAGCATTCCCCTTGGCAGATCTCTTTGTGGATTTTTACTTTCTTCTGCCAACACACTTACTGCATCAAAACCGATGTATGCAAAAAACACTCCGCTGACTGCGGCCATTACACCACCAAATCCATTCGGCATAAAACTTCTCACACCACTATCATTTACCGGAACCCAATTATGCATAAGACCGTGACTAAAAATTAATGAGCCGCCGACAATAATGACGAGAGTAACGACCGCAAGTTTCAGCATCACCATTATATTACTCAAATTCCTGCTTTCACGAACACCTCTGAAAACAAGCCAGGTGATAAGAAGATTGATGACCAAAGCAGGAATGTCCAAAATGATTCTTAGCCCTGCAATGACCGGAGCATTATTCCATGCATAAAGCATTTCAGGGTCGGTGGATCCACTATGAAGGGCATTTTTTACCTCTGCATAGCTATTGCTGAAATAGGCAGGGATATGAAGATTCATATGCAACAGGTCGCCCAACTTATCCATGAACGAGGTGAAATAATCGCTCCAGCTGAAAGCAACATAAATGTTACCGATGGAATATTCCATGATCAAAGCCCAACCGATGATCCATGCGAACAACTCACCAAAACTGGCATAGGCATAAGTGTACGCACTGCCTGCAACCGGAATACGGCTGGCAAATTCCGAATAACAAAAAGCAGTAAATGCACAGGCAATACCGGTAATAACAAATAAAATAACTACTCCGGGCCCACCGCTAAATACAGCAGAACCAAGGCTACTGAAACTTCCGGCGCCAATAATGGCGGCTATGCCAAAAAATGTAAGATCTTTTACAGTAAGAACTCTTTTCAATCCACTGCCATGTCCTTCTTCACTGCCTTCAGATAAAATTGCTCCGATCTTTTTAGTCCTGAATAAAGAATTCGCCATTGCAACTGGTTTTGATCGTTCAAAATAGAAAAAAACTTTGATTAAAAACCGGTATGACTGATTTTTTTAAGTTGATTGTTTGATTGATACAAGTCAGTTGCCCTATTATCAATATTCATAAGTGCCAGGGAACTTAAAAAGCAATTTTTTTAAAAAAAATTATTGATATGGAAACAACCTTCTGGCACATTATCAACACTTCGTATACAGAAACAACTTATAGGCGTATTTCTTATTGGAAACGCTTTATCAACTGGTCAACAAACCAAGAAGAAAACCGTATACTTTGGACAGCGGTCGCTATTCTCGGCCAGGGTTGTATCGTCACGATTTTCACCATGGTGGCCATCATTTTTTCAGGAAATCATTTTATTTACTGGCCTTTTGCTATTGGAGCAATGGCTATGTCGGTGGTAAGTTACCTGGCCGCAATGCCAACGAAGATCGCTATCCCGGTAGTCTTCATCAGCATTTGATAGACCTGGCAATCATTGCCTGCTGCTTTAAAAATGGATTCAACGCAAGTGCGGTATATTATTAAGTCCCATCAAAATTCTCTTACTAC
Source organism: Chitinophagaceae bacterium (assembly GCA_035545755.1). Classification (GTDB taxonomy): domain Bacteria; phylum Bacteroidota; class Bacteroidia; order Chitinophagales; family Chitinophagaceae; genus UTBCD1. The sequence continues at coordinate 4,170 of DASZXQ010000215.1, forward strand.
CAGGAAATGAGCCAACTCTTTGAGCGGCTCTTTTCTTTTTGAGATCACCGCAATATCTTCGAGATGCGCCAACGCTTCATCCAAAAATTTATTTTTTAGTTGTAATGCCCACGCATCTACTTTAGCATCCCGGTAGATCTGCAACATTTTTTCCACTTTATCCGGCGGATTTGTTTGTAAAAGCGATTTCATTTCTTTTTTCACGGAAACAGATGCCGTTTCCATTGCATGTATGAGTAAGAATGTCTTTTTATTGGCTAAAATATCGCCCCCAATTTGTTTACCGAATTTTCCGGGATCGCCAAATGCATCAAGGTAATCATCCTGCACCTGGAAAGCCAATCCCAATTTTTTTCCGAATTCATATAAAAGATTCTGATTCCGTTCTCCGGCGCCACCTAAAATAGTTCCCATCTTAAGGCTTGCCGCCAGGAGCACAGAAGTTTTTTGCCCGATCATGTGCAGATATTCTTCAAGACCCACGGTTTCTTTTTTCTCAAAATCCATATCGATCTGCTGGCCTTCGCAAACTTCTATTGCAGTTTGATTGAATAATTGAAGAATGTCATGTAAATACAAACTATCTATTTTATTCAGATACTCATAAGCGGCCACAAGCATGACATCACCGGCAAGGATGGCAGTACTTTCTCCATATTTGGCATGCACGGTTTCAAATCCGCGTCGAAGCGGAGCTTTGTCCATGATATCATCATGAATGAGAGTGAAGTTGTGGAACAATTCGATAGCAGTTGCTACATGCCACGCATCGGGATTGATCTCATCCACCAATTCATTCCCCATAAGACATAAAACAGGACGGATCCTTTTGCCGCCCATTTTCAAAAAATATTCATTCGGCTCATACAATGAAGCCGGCTGAGGCGGAAAATGTGTTTTATCAAATTGCAGGGCAAATTTCTGCGATAGTAATTCAAAACTTTGCATATGGCAAAATAAGAAGAATCATTTTTTATTTTTCAATTTTTCTCCACCGGGCTGTCGTTCCTGCTTTTTTGTCTTTCCTACTTTCAATCCGCTTGCGATGACCCATTCATAATCCAATTGCCTTCTTGATAAATTAGCTGACACTACTTTTATCCAAACCTTATCCCCCATCCGGAATTTGCGGCCGGTTCTTTGTCCTACCAAACAATAATCTTCTTCGATATGCCTGAACTCATCGTATTCTAATAAACTATTCACACTAACCAATCCTTCGCATTTATGTTCGATCGTTTCCACCCAAAATCCAAATGCAGCCACACCACTGATCACTCCTTCAAATTCATCGCCTAAAAAGTTTTTCATGTACTGAACCTGTTTGTATTTATTTGCAGCTCGCTCGGCTTCCATAGCTGCCCGTTCCCGTTCGCTGGTATGTTTGCATTTATCCTCCATTTTATTATCGGGAACAATTTTTCCATATAATGCCTGTTCCAGCACACGGTGAACCTGTATATCAGGATACCGACGGATCGGAGACGTGAAGTGGCAATAATATTCAAACCCTAATCCATAATGGCCCACATTCTCTGTAGAATATTTTGCTTTGGCCATGGTACGAATCCCTAATTGTTCCAGTACATGCTGCTCGGGTTTACCGTGAACGTTTTTCAACATCTGGTTGAATGAAGCTGCGATAGATTCCGGTGATGAAGTATCAAAACTATATCCGAATTTATTAGCAAATGCGATGAATGGGATCAGTTTTTCTTTATCAGGATTATCATGCACCCGGTATGGAAAAGGAACCGGTTTATTATTAATTTTTACTTTAGAAAGAAACTCAGCCACCACCTGGTTAGCAAGGAGCATAAACTCTTCAATAAGCTGATGCGCTTCCTTACTTTCTTTGATCATGATACCGATGGGATTACCTTTCTCATCTAATTTGAATCGAACTTCCTGCGAAGAAAAATTGATCGCACCGCTATCAAATCTTCTCTTGCGCATCTTCTGCGCCAGGTCATTTAAAACAAAAATTTCTTCATTATATAATCCGTCATTCGTTTCGATGATCTCCTGCACTTCTTCATAAGTAAACCGATGATCGGAATGAATGATCGTCTTCCCAAGCCAATATTGTTTTATTTCCGCTTTGGGAGTGATCTCAAAGTTTGCAGAGAAGGTCAGTTTGTCTTCATGCGGCCGCAAAGAACACAATACGTTAGAAATATGTTCGGGCAACATCGGATTCACCCGATCAGGTAAGTACACTGAAGTTGCTTTTTGATAAGCCGCCTTGTCCAATTCGGTATCCGTTTCCACATAATGACCCACATCAGCAATATGAACGCCGATCTCAAAATTTCCGTTTTTCAATTTTGTAAACGAAATGGCATCATCAAAATCTTTGGCATCTACCGGGTCAATAGTAAATGTGAGCAGATTGCGGAGATCCTTTCGATTCTTAAGATCGCTTTTTGAAATAGTGTCAGGAATTCTTGCCGCCACTTCCAATGCATCATCCGGGAACTCCAGCGGAAAACCATTTTCCAGCAAGATCTCTTTCATAGCAGCGTCATTCACATTTAGTGCATCCAGAATGCTGACCACTTCACCCACCGGCCTTTTACCGTCTTTTTCCCATTCGGTAATGCGAACCACTACCCGGTCTTTATCTTTTGCTTTGTTGATATTTGGCAAAGGAATAAAAATATCAGGCATCGGCTTGTCCATTTCAGGAATGAAAAAGGCAAAGCCTTTATTCATCTCAAGATGCCCGATAAATTCAATGCGTTTTCTTTCTACAATATCCGCAACAACACCCTGTAAGCGGCGCCCTTTGCCTTCCTTTATTCGTACACGAACAGTATCTCCATGCAAGGCTGTATTGAGATC
>DASZXQ010000216.1:0-2288 GCA_035545755.1 Chitinophagaceae bacterium
ATTATTGGTATTGTTATGGGTGCATTTATCAAAAACTCCCTGGTCAGCGATCGGTTATGCAAGACCTAAAACTTGGCTGGCCACCATTTTCATTGGAATTATTTTTGGCATTGCATTCAAATTTTTTTTGAAGGCTTTAGTGATGCCGCTATTCGGCGCTGATCCTGTCAATGAGTCGTATCATTTTCTTACCGGCAACAAAACTTTATTACCGGCAGCAATATGGTCCATGCTGGCAGCAGGATTTGGAGAAGAAACCGTTTTCCGCGGTTATTTATTTGAGAGACTGGAAAAATTATTGGGAACCAGTCGCACTATTAAATACCTGATCATAGCCGGCACTTCTGTTCTGTTTGCATTAGCGCATTATGCATCACAAGGCATTCCCGGTGTGGAACAGGCATTGATCACCGGGCTTGCATTCGGTATCATTTATAGTATTACTAAAAAGATATGGATCATAATGATCGCACATGCTGCATTCGATCTCACGGCTCTCGCTATGATCTATTGGAATTGGGAAACAGATATAGCACATTTGATCTTCAGGTAACTTATTAAAGTAGTTGTTACTTCCCTACCAGCATTGCTTCTTTTAAAAAATCATCCGCATGTCTTGATCCTAAAATAGTTTTTGAAAGATGACCATCCGGGGTAAAGAAAAGCAAGGATGGATAACCGTCAATAGATGTAAATATTTTTGCGAGTTTAGGTCCCTCTCCTTTCTCCATATCGATTTTTATAGAAATAAATTTTTTATTGAAGTAAGCGCCGATCTCGGGGAGTGTATATACGTCTTTCTCCATCGTTTTACAGGGTCCGCACCAACTGGCATAAGCATCCAGGAAAATGCATTTATTTTCTTCCTTGGCTTTTGCCATAGCTTCTTTGAATGTTCCTTCAAAGTAATGAATCCCCGTTCCAGGTTTTTCCTGGCAAAAAGAAGTGTCTGAAACGATCAATACCGCTATTAGGGTTACAAGAGATAAAAGTTGCTTTTGCTTTTTCATGACTTTTTTTGGGCAAATATGTGATTGAAACAAGCCTCGTTCCAAATTCCTTATGCTGAGACGAGGACTTTGCTCTATGAACCGTTAGGCTCTTTTTAAAACTTGCATTAATTGTTGCCGGTAGGTTCTGCTTGCCCGAAGTTCCAAACCATTTTTCAGTTCTAAAATATAATCGCCATTGAGCAGCGATCTTGCAGCTTTTATAAAATCAGCATTCACTATATGAGACCGGTGTACCCGCAAAAAATTTCCCGGGAGCCGACTTTGCAAATCAGATAAGGAACTGCTGAGCAAATGCGTTTGAGTGCCTGTGACCACTTTGATATACTGCCCGCTGGATAAAAGGCAAAGAATATCGTCCAGTGATACTATTATGTTCTTGTACCCATTCTTTATAACAAGTTTATCCAGGCTATCAGAATTCTTTATTCTTTTTCCATCATTTTTATTATTAAAAAGACGGAGTTCTGATTCATGCAACAGTTTCTCTAATTGAAGAATTTTTCCAGTTGTGGCTTTATTTTTTTCAAAGTATATCCATACATATAACACAAGAGTTGAAACTAAATACACAAAAAGCGTAATTAAAAATGATTCATCCCTGATCGAATTGAACAGGTTTCGTATTCTTCCGTCAAAAGGATCGGAGAAAAACCGGCAAAGCGTAAATGAAATTCCTAAGAACAATGCATTGTATATAATATAGCCACCGCTATAATTCAATAACAGTCGTGGTAACTGGTTCAGCTCTTTCCAAAATTTTGTTATAAATAAAACTACAAGCGGTGTAAGAAGTATATATACTACCCAAAAGAATACATGATATTGTATATCCGCGGTATGCCATCCCTTTCGTGTATAAAAAAAATTCCTATAAACTATCACTGATAGCGGCACAAGAAGAAACCCCATTAAGGCCAGGTTCTTTTTAAAAAAGGATTTCATACAAAATAATTTGAAAACTGAATTAGATTAATTGCATTCTAATTTAGTTGAAATCTTTGTCACAATATGACCGCCCATATAAATTCCGGAACAGAAGCCTACATCATTATTATTCTTATGTCTCCCTGCTATTCAAAATGGGTTACTTTCGTAAGTATAAACAATGGTTGAATAAATATGAAACTTACTAATAATAAAATTCTCATCACCGGCGGCGCATCAGGAATCGGTTTGGCTTTAGCTGAACGATTTATCAAAGAAAATAATACTGTGATCATTTGCGGAAGACGGGAATCTGCATTGAAAGAAGCGAAAGAAAAATTACCGTCGCTT
>DASZXQ010000217.1:0-7545 GCA_035545755.1 Chitinophagaceae bacterium
TTCTGTTGTGATGCCCTTATGAACAAAAGAATTTCGATACTCGTATGCTTCAGTTAGCATCCTATAATAATATTCTTTTGCTTCCTTGTAATATTTTGCATTTAAGGTGCCGTCAAACTCTTTGATCAATTCCTGAATAAAAGGATAATCTAACTTTCTTATTTCTTTTGCAATTGCCCCTTTTCTAGCATTTTTCCATATTTGCCTCCATCTATCGGGTGTAACGCCCAAAAGCCGGATACCGCCATTAAATGGAGTAAAGCTATCCATAATAGTAGTTAGTATTCTTCTGTTTCTGATTAATACTTCGTTATTAAGAATACTCAATGAAACTATTTCTTTCACTCGTTTGCTTTTCCTGTTAAATGAAAGGAGTGTTTCTAAATAGAGCCAATAATCAGATACCGATTCATTTTTATAAGCATTAATAAACAAGTGTTCGCAATTAAGAAACCAATCAATAGCTTGGCCCTTCAATTTCCTCAAAGCAGAGTATCCATTATTGTTTAATTCTTCAAGAGCGTCTTTAGAAAGAAGGTTATCAAATTTTCTTGAACTCCAGGCAAGGCCTTTGTATTTCAGTCTGCAGTCAAACCGCAAATAATTTTGAGTTGTATCTACACTGAAATCACGATCCAAAATTGCTGATAGGTATACCAATTCTTGTCTAACTGTACTTTTTATTTTTTCCAGCAAAGAGTCATCCGAAAACCAATCGATCTCCGCAGAAGCTAAAATATAATCACCAGAATCAAAAAAATCAGATATGCCATCATTTGGGATTTGGCTTTTTACCTTTGCTATAAAGGGATGTTCTTTGCCCCAAAACCTTACCTTGTTATATTTAAACTCGAAATCACTAGGAAAATTACCTCCAAATACTTTTACCATAATTATACCTTTAGTTGGCTTTAGGTTAAAAGCGTTCGTGAATCCATGCAATTGATTTTTTAATGTTCCTTCCGCCAAATGTTTTTGTCGTTGGAGCTTTGTTTGAACTCTGGAGGGAAATGGGAACTCTTGTTCATTTTTACTGAATACCCTGTCAATAATTTCCCTTATTTCGGATTTGGTATATCCCCGTAAAAGATATTCCGAAGCAAGCGTCAAAGCACAAGAAGCAAAAGATTCGGCATGGGTTTCTGCAGTTTTTGGAATTAATTCATTCAGTTGGTGTGGACAAAGTGAATTATAAATTACAGCATTTATCAAATCCTCCGGCATTTTATAAGTCAAATCTCTTAGCAGTCGTCTTAAATTATTCTGAAATGTCGAACTGTCTATCAATTTGATCTTTTCTAACTTTTGTCTTGGGGTCAAAGAATTGTACTTACTCACTGTTTTTTTTACCACTGCATAAGTTGAATAACCATCCCAGAAAGTGTCGGTGATAAAAAATGAGTTTTTGAAGTAATTGTCTAAATACAGCAGACGATATTCTGTGTCTTCAGTCAGTCTAAATAATATCTTCTCGATAAGGGATGTTGGTGTTTCCAATTCAAGACTGGAGTGCCATCCAGCATAACTTATAGCCTGATTAAAACAGTCTAAAAAGTAGTTGATTTTCTTTTCAACCAGTTTATCGGGATTCGTAATGCTATTTATTGCAGGCATTCAAGTGAAGTTCTATGATGGCTAAAATAACAAATCTGTACAACTTGCGCCGTTGTTAATGTTATCACTTCCGTCTTAGTTCGTATCATCACACGTTAAGTCTATTTCCTTCAAACGGGAAATATTGAATTAGGAACAAAGAAGCTGTTGCAGTTCTCTATTAAATTGATTGTAGGCAATCCAGCAACTCTACTATTGCCAAACATATCAACTATTCCAAAATCAGATTTTATAATTTTTTTTATTTCATTTGCTTTTAGATCTTGAATTATTAAAAGTTTATCTTTTATTATATTCTTATTGAGGAATTTGCTATCAACCATTCTGTTATAAAGCGGCAAAGAATACCCAATAAGAATTATTGTTGAAGAATCAGAAATCCAATCGCATACTTCATTTACAGATGGCTCACCTTCCCATGCAAATTTTATGAACCTTGCCCACTGTGATAGTTTTTGTTCTGAAAAATCGGTTATTATATTTTGAATTGAGTCTACAAATTGAGTTTGCTGAAAAACATACTCTAATGTTTTGTGATAAATAAATCCATTTAAATGAATAACCTTAATTTGATCATCAATTTTGAATACCTGCTCATTTCTATGTCGTTCTAAAAACTCATAAAATGATTGATTATGGTCTAAAAAATTATGAAGAGCAAATTCCAAATTAACATCGTAATTCCACGTAATGAAGTTGATATTTGTATAAAATTCGGTTCTGCCCATTACTGGTTTTAACAGTCCTGCAATGAGCGCATCGTATCTCGGATCAATATTGTATTTCTTTTCTAGGATGATTGAATCTTGCTCTGATTCTGGCATTAGTAAGTGCTCATATAAAAAAAATACTAAAAGAACACATTTATAGCGAGTTATATTTCGTTCTTGTTTCTGATGAAAAAGCTTCTTGAAAAAAGTATCAAATGAAAGGTGCGATTTTATCTGGTCTGCAAACTCATTTGCTGCACCAACTAAATCAGATGCGTTATTAAAGCCTCCGGTATTGATAAAATTTCTAAATGAGTCAAATCTCGTGGAAAAATTTGAGACTAGGGGCATCGCTTGACAACTGGCCCCGGCCCCAAAAACATAAGTGATGTCGGTCGATTTCATAGGACTAAATTTAGGGCATTATTGGTATTTTCACTGACAACCAAAATAACTATTGTCTTCGGCCTACGTTTGAACTTTTTATCAATAGCCGACCTATTCACAACTACTAATTCTCAATTTCCTTCTCTCTTCAGGTATTCCTTGATCGCATAATTGTACACGGTCTGTCCCTTCTTTAGCTTCTTTTTATACAATGCCTTTTTCTCCGGGTCGTTATTTATTTTTTTAGCATAAGAAACCGCATCGGCAAACAGCTTCCGTTTCGCTTTTTGTTTTTTACTCGGCTTTACCTTGCTCATATCCGGGTAGGCGGTAATAACGGTTTTATTGCCATATCGCTTCACCACTATCTGCTTCCCAATTTGTCCACGCACCTGGTGCAGCAAAATATTCTTTAAGCTTTGCGCCATAAGTTTTTTTTATTAAGTTTACTATAACGGTATGCTTCAGCATTAAGTATAATGCATATAGCCTCTCTCAAAATACTTAAAATCCTTCTAAGCTCCAACTTCCCTGCGCTCATCCTTCGCTTATCCTTCAGAGCATAGCTATGTATAAAGGTAGCAAGCCTCATGTATAAACAATAACTGGAGCATAATAGTTATACGCAAAAGCGGGAAATAAAAAAGGCCGCATATTCATGCCGGCCTCTGGAGTATTAAAAATATAGTTATTGAGCTATGCTTCCTTCCCGTGGCAGTGCTTATACTTCTTCCCACTACCGCAAGGACAAGGATCATTTCTTCCGATCTTGGGAGCAACTTTTACGGGAGCTTGTTTAACCGCCGTATCGCCACCGCCACCGGGCTCAAACTTATCTCTTTCGTTAGCGGCATAATCTTGCCCGGCACGGTCCACTTCATCTTTGTTGGCACGCATCTTTGAGTAATCGGTTTTTTCCTGGCGGCCTTCTTTTAATCTTGCATCTTCCTGCTGAATAGGAATAGAAGAATGACAGAGGAAGGAAACAATATCTTTATTCACATCCGCATCCATGTTTTTAAATTGCTGGAAAGCTTCCACTTTATAAATTACGAGCGGATCTTTTTGCTCGAGGTAAGCCGTCTGCACACTTTGTTTCAGATCATCCATGGCTCTCAAATGTTCTTTCCAGGCATCATCAATAACAACGAGGGTGATCGTTTTTTCCAATGCGGCAGCTAATTCTTCGCCATTTGTTTTAAGTGTCTTGTCCAGGTTGGTGAGTACATTCAGTCCTTTGCGTCCGTCGGTGAAAGGAACTACCACATTTTCTATCTGCGCTCCCTGCGTAAGACGAATGTTTTTGAAAACAGGGATCGCTTGTTTTTTTAATTGCTCTTTATGCTCCTGGTAATGTGAAGTGGCTTCATTGTACAGTTTATCTATAACTGAGTTCAGGTCGCCACGTTTGAATTCTTCTTCATCGATCTGCGTATCGATGCCAAAGTTCACTATGCAGGCCAGTTTGAATCCCTCATAATCTTCCTGCTCCCTGAAACCGGCCACGAGACTTTCTGATACTACGGAGAATGCATTATCAATATCCAGTGCGAGGCGTTCACCAAACAGGGCATGATTTCTTTTTGCGTACACTACGTTACGCTGCTTGTTCATCACATCATCATATTCCAGCAAACGTTTTCTGATACCGAAATTATTTTCCTCCACTTTCTTCTGTGCTCTTTGAATACTGTTGCTGATCATGCTGTGCTGGATCACATCGCCCTCTTTGTAGCCGAGTTTGTCCATCAATCCTGCAATACGTTCACTGCCGAACATACGCATAAGGTCATCTTCTAATGACACATAAAATTGCGAAGAGCCGGGATCACCCTGGCGACCGGCACGGCCACGCAACTGGTTATCTACACGGCGGCTTTCATGTCGTTCTGTGCCAATGATGGCCAAACCACCGGCATCTTTCACACCGGGCCCGAGTTTGATATCCGTACCACGACCCGCCATGTTGGTTGCGATGGTAACAGTGCCGGCCAAACCAGCTTCTGTTACAATGGCTGCTTCACGGGCATGTTGTTTTGCGTTAAGTACATTGTGCGGAATTTTTTTCTGTTGCAGCATGCGGCTCAGTAATTCACTAACTTCTACTGAAGTGGTACCAACAAGACAGGGCCTGCCTGCATTGCGCAATTTTTCAATTTCTTCAATGACAGCTTTGTATTTTTCCCTTTTTGTTTTATAAACAAGATCATGCTGATCTTTTCTTACCATCGGAAGATTGGTAGGAATGGTGACCACATCCAATTTATAAATACTCCAGAATTCTCCCGCTTCTGTTTGTGCCGTACCGGTCATGCCCGCCAGCTTGTGATACATGCGGAAATAATTTTGCAAAGTGACCGTGGCATAGGTTTGTGTTGCCGCTTCGATCTTTACGCTTTCTTTTGCTTCAATGGCCTGGTGCAAACCATCGGAATATCTTCTGCCTTCAAGAATACGTCCCGTTTGTTCGTCCACAATTTTGATAGCGCCATCCATCACTACATATTCCACATCTTTTTCAAATAATGTATATGCTTTGAGTAGTTGCTGTACGGAGTGAATGCGGTCAGCTTTCTGCGCATAATCATTCAGCACTACTTCTTTTTGTTTCATTTTATCATCATTCGACAGATCGCTTTTTTCAATTTCAGCGAGTTTGACGCCGATGTCCGGAAGAATAAAGAACTCAGGATCTTCTCCGGATTTTGTAATAGCCGCAATTCCTTTATCTGTTAATTCAACGGAATTATTTTTTTCATCGATCTGGAACAGCAGGTCCTGATCTACAATATGCATGTTGCGCTGCTGATCCTGCAGGTAATAATTTTCAGCTTTCTGCATTTTTACTTTATTACCCGGCTCACTCAAAAATTTGATCAGTGGGCTGTACTTGGGTAAACCTCTGTATGCACGGAAAAGATATAAGCCGCCGCCTTTGGGATCATCATCGCCTTCGGCAAAACGTTTTTTTGCTTCATTAACGCAGTTGCGAATGATGCGTTCCTGCTCTTGTACCAGTTGCTGCACTCTTGGTTTGTGAATATGAAATTGCTGATCGTCGCCTTTGGCTACCGGGCCTGAAATGATCAACGGCGTTCTTGCATCATCTATCAACACAGAGTCCACTTCATCCACCATAGCGAAATGATGTTTGCGCTGCACCATTTCTTCGGAAGAGTGTACCATATTATCACGGAGATAATCGAAGCCGAATTCATTATTGGTTCCATAAGTGATATCAGCGAGATATGCTTTTCTTCGTTCTTCACTGTTGGGTTGATGTTTATCAATACAATCAACAGTGATGCCCAGCCATTCGAAGATGGGTCCGTTCCATTCCTGGTCACGACGGGCCAGGTAATCATTCACCGTTACAATATGAACACCTTCGCCTGCCAATGCATTGAGGTATGCAGGTAATGTTGATACCAGCGTTTTTCCTTCACCGGTTGCCATCTCGGCGATCTTACCCTGGTGCAGCACGATACCACCGATCAACTGCACATCATAATGAAGCATGTTCCAGGTGATCTGTCCGCCGGCAGCGGTCCATGTATTTTTAAAAATGGATTTATCGCCATCGATCCTGACATAATCTTTTTTTACGCTCAGATCACGGTCCAGTTGTGTAGCGGTGGATTCCAATTCTGCATTTTCTTTAAAACGTCTTGCTGTTTCTTTCACCACAGCAAACGCTTCAGGAATCAGGTTCAATAACACTTCTTCAATTTCTTTGTCCCGGTCTTTTTTCAGCTTATCCACTTCCTGGTAAATAGCGTCTTTACCCAAAAGGTCACTGAAAGGAAGTGATTCGGCTTCCTGGTTCTTTGCCTGTATCTGTTCATCTATTTTGGATAAATGCTCTTTGATGCGCCGGCGAAAATCCTGCGTTTTATTGCGAAGCTCATCATTGGAAATAGATTGATAGGATTGAAAATATTGATTGATCTTCTCAACATACGGAGAGATCTTTTTTACATCTTTTTCTGACTTGTTGCTGCCGAAGATCTTTGAAAGAATGCCAGCCATGATTCAGTAATTCGTTAATTAGTTAATAGTTTATTAGTCATTGGTCATCCCGATAATTATCGGGAGGTCAAACCAGTCATGAGTCATTATAGAATGAATCAATGCTTAATGAATTTCCCAGGTCCCTTTAGGGGATTTAGGGTTTCAAAAACGGTGCTACAATCACTTGTGAGCCAATTTGACAGAATACAAAGATAGTTAATAGTCGGGAGGAGACCTCACCCTCGTTACCTCTCCAGCAAGAGAGGGAGGCCGGGCGGTAGAATATGTCTGAACTTTGGCAATGACAATTCTTTTGTTGAATAGTGATGAGCTTTGTGTTAAAGATGAAATGGAAGATATAAAGTCTGGTTTTGCACGAAAGCACCGCTCCTTCTCCTTTTGGAGAAGGGGATGGAGGATGAGGTTTTATTTTTTCTTTAACGAACTTTACACACTTAAAACGAATCAATACCAAACCCCGATTATGAAACCATTTCTTATCATCACTTTGATAGTCTCTGTAACAATGATCATTTCCTGCGGCAGTAATGAGATTGGCAACAGCAAAGATGTGAATCCGCAAAGCGTTTATTTTGATTATAAGATTTGGGGTGAGGAGGGCAGGGATAATGTGACCGTTTTATTGCAATTTCGGTTTGCCGGACCTAACGGAACAACCCTGGTGCTCGATGATCCTGCCAAAGTCGAACTGGATGGCAAAAAAATTCCCGTAGATAGTTCCAGGTTGACAGGAGCGTATTATGAAGTCTCTGCGCCGGTAAAAGATTTTGGCGGCAAACATTCCATTGTTTTCACAGACCTG
>DASZXQ010000218.1:0-132340 GCA_035545755.1 Chitinophagaceae bacterium
CCGCCCTGTAAACCTTTTTTCAATTCAAAACTGAGCATTGCTCCCGGGTGACGCATTTGTTTCATAGCAGTATTATGATCGGGATGAGAAACAAGACCAGTGTAATTCACTTTGGAAACCTCCGGATGTTTTTCTAAAAAATGAGCCACTTCCATTGCATTCTGACAATGACGTTCCATTCTAAGCTCTAACGTTTTCATGCCATTGATCAGCATGAATGCATCGAAAGGATTAGCATTTCCCCCCAAAGTTTTGGCAAGTGTATAAACTTTTGTTTTCATGAATTCAACATTACGCCCAAGCATGATGCCCCCAATGGCAGTTCCATGGCCATTTAAAAATTTTGTGGTAGAATGAACAACAAAATCGACACCGAACCGAAACGGTTGTTGCAAATAAGGCGTGGCAAAAGTGTTATCGCAGGCAACGATCAGGTTGTATTGCTTCGCCAGTTTAGTTAAAACCTCAATGTCCACACATTGAATAGTAGGATTGGCAGGAGTTTCAATATAAAGTAAGCGAATGGCTTTATCTTTTTTGATCCATTCTTCAGCCTTATTTACATCACGCAGGTCAGCAATAATGGCGCTGATACCGAGTGGGGGCAAAACTTTTGTAATTAATTCTTCCGTTCCACCATATAGCGAAAAATGAGTTAGTATCTTATCGCCGGGTTTCAAAGTTGATAACGTCAGCGTAGTAATAGCTGCCATACCCGATGCATGAAGAATCCCTTTGGCCTGCACCGGTGATCCATTGTATTCGATTCCGAAAGTTTCCAGTGCAGCGATCTTATTTTCTGCTTCAGTAAATGTGGGATTGCCCCAGCGGGAATAAATATAACCTTCTTCTTTGCCGCTGAATCGCCGCATGCCTTGTTGGGCTTCATCATAAACAAATGTGCTGCTGGCATAGATAGGAACGAGGTGAGCATAATTGGGATCCTGCTTATGGCCGCTGTGTACTGCAACCGATCCCCAGCCTGTAAGTGGAAAACTTTTATCCATTATGATTGTTTTGATCCCGATATTTATCGGGATTGAAATTTTATAAATGATTTTACCAAAAGCTCCAATAAAGTCCAAAAGTAGAAGATTTCATACGTTCATCCATAAAACAAAATTTTCATCGGAGATATCAGCTATGAAAGAAATACTGCAACAATTGGCTGCGTATAATTTCTGGGCGAATCAGCGGATGTTTGAAACGATCCTCGTTTTAACGGAAGAAAAACAAAAATCTGAACTGCCCAGTAGTTTCAAAAGTATTTATGATACCGTTCTGCATATGTGGAATGCAGAGAGTGTGTGGTGGCAACGAATGAAATTGCAGGAAAGAATCTCTGCACCATCGGAATATTTCAAAGGCTCCATGCAGGAGTTGACCAATGAATTATTACAAGAGAACCGTCAATGGATAGAATGGATCGATGCTGCTTCTGAAGCAGCGCTGGATCATGTATTCCAGTACCAGACCTCAAAAAAAGAACAGTTCAAACAACCGATCTCCCAGATGTTGATACATGTTTTCAATCATGGCACTTACCATCGTGGGCAATTGGTAAATATGCTCCGGCAATTAGCGATCGAAAAAATCCCGCAGACAGATTTTATCGTATGGTCACGGATGAAGAGGTAGTTGGACTGCTATTGTGTAAAGAATGAATCGTTACGACTAAAATTATCTTTTTCCGACAAACGTAGTTATTCCTTAGTAGAGAACTTTCATCCTGGTTTTAGGTGTTATTTTATGAATTGACTAAGTTCAGCGATCATATTCGCCTTCACATTCCCCTTTTTTTTATTTTGCGTACGTTCAGTACGCTATTATAAGTTTAGCTCAATAAAACGAGACAACTCTCTTTTCATGGAATTATTTACTATTTTCAAGGATTAAACTTGAAAAAATCAAATGAGCCAAGCGGTAAAATTTTTTGCCTGCATTTTTCTGCTTGGATATTTTTTTCTTTCTTCCTGCCAGCAAGAAGTTTCCTGTGATGGATGTTTCGGTAATAACAGGCCACCAATAGCAAATGCCGGAAAAGATCAGTTCATTGTTTTGCCGGTGGATAGTGTGCTATTAGATGGTAGCGCCTCCAAAGATCCCGACGGTAGCATTGTTTCATATAATTGGAAATACATTTCAGGTCCTTCTTCTTATACCATTAATTCTCCTGCTGCTACTAAAACCATTGTCAAAGGGCTTATTAACGGGACATATGGTTTTGTATTGACGGTAACAGATAATGGAGGTCTTTCTGCAAAGGATACGGTCAACATCACTGTAGATAAGGCTGCAGTAAACCATCCTCCAGTTGCGGTTGCCGGGGCAGATACTACTCTTGTGCTACCGGCAGATTCAATTCTGTTAGATGGAAGTAACTCTTGGGACCCTGATAACAATATCACCAGTTATGCGTGGCATAAATTATCGGGTTTATCCTCGGCAACTATCTCCGATCCTACATTGGTAAAACTACAAGTAGATAATATGGCTCAGGGTGTTTATAGTTTTGAATTAACGGTAACCGATGCCGGTGGTTTATCTGATAAGGACACTATACGGATCACTGTGAGTGCTTCACCCAATAAGCCGCCTGTAGCCAAAGCCGGCCCAGACCAGGCGGTAGCTTATGATCTTCAAACATGCTCCATGGAACCATCTTCTATTACACTTAATGGAACATCTTCTTATGATCCTGACGGTTCTATTGTATCATATCAATGGTCAATAATTTTAGCAGATGATCACTCAATACTTATCACCAATCCTAATAATGCAATTACTACAGTTACTAATCTTACACCCGGGACGTATCAATTTAAGTTGCTGGTGACGGATAATCAAGGAGCTACTGCTCAGGATACTTTATTGGTAACTGCCGGCAATACTAACCGGCCAACTGTTTTTGCACAATTGATCCCTGTTGGTAATCTGAGTATCAAAAGAATGCTTGGGGCCGTCGCTACCAATGGTAATAAAATTTTCTTTGCGGGAGGGACTACTCCACCTACTGCACCCGGATTGCATCCTTCATCAAGAGTGGATATTTATGATGTTAGCACTAATACATGGAGTACAGCGGAGCTAAGTGAGCCAAGATGGGGACTTACTGCTGTTGCTTCCGGTAATAAAGTTTATTTTGCCGGTGGTACCGGATTGTCAGGATCCAGGGCTGCTCAATCATCACGGATAGATGTGTACGATCTCGCGGCCGATACCTGGTCTACACTTGAATTACCAAGACCCGGATGGTACTCTTCGGTTGCCGGCGCCGGTGGAATTTACTTTGCGGGTGGTACTGCTATTGATATTTATGATCCAACTTCCGATAGATGGTCATCAAAAAATTTAAGCCAACCCCGTTACCAAATCACGACGACCAATTCGCAGGGTAAATTATTTTTTGCCGGAGGATCTTCTTCGATTGATGGCGGTACTCCTTATTCCACAATAGATGTTTACGATGCAACATATAACACTTGGTCCCAGGAAGTATTAAGTAAACCTAAATACGGAATGGCGGGAATTGGTATGCGTGGACAGAATGTATGGGCCGGCGGCAATGTGAATAATGGTATGACCAATGAAGTAGAAATATATAATTATGTGAATGAGGTAACCCGGTTTGGCTGTTTGTTTCAATCGAATTCTTTTAGTCAATATAGCGTTGCCAGGAGCGGAAACGAGTATGTATTTTTTGTGTGGGGCGGTGCTGTAAAAAATCAGTTTGATATTTATGATGCGCTGAATGATACCTGGACTATTGGGCAATTAGATCAGATAGTGAGTCCTTCTTTTGTAATTACTGTTAATAATGCTATCTACGTAGTGGGCACTTCAGGTTCAAATAACGATGGCTATTATGACCAGGTTTGGAAATTGCAGTTTTAATACCTTGTTCCTAAAAGCTGAATATTATAAGATAAGGTTTGCTTCTTTCTCTTATGTGCCAAAAATATGAGAATAGATTTTTTTGTTGCGTCATGGATGAAACGATAATACTACCTGGATCATTGTAATTTTAATACGCCCATTTCACCAAGGTCGCTCCCCATGTAAATCCCCCTCCAAAAGCTGCGAGTACGATATTATCACCTTTATGTAATTGTTTTTCCCAATCCCACAGACAAAGTGGGAGTGTGCCGGCCGTGGTATTGCCATAGCGTTGAATGTTGAGCATTACCTTTTCAGAAGAAAGTCCCATACGATTTGCCGTGGCATCAATAATTCTTTTATTCGCCTGGTGAGGAACCAGCCATGAGATATCATTTCCAGTCAAATGATTTCTTTCTAGTAATTCGGCGCTAACATCCGCCATCCCTTTTACGGCAAATTTGAAAACAGCTTGTCCTTCCTGATATATGTAATGTTCTTTTGCCATTACTGTTTCCACGGAAGCCGGTTTTTTTGAACCTCCTGCTTTCATATGCAAATACTGACAACCGCTGCCATCGCTTTTTAAAATACTATCCAACACACCCAAACCTTCTTCATTTGGTTCCAGTAAAACAGCTCCGGCGCCATCGCCAAAAATAATACAGGTGGAGCGATCGCTGTAATCTACTATGGCGCTCATTTTATCGGCTCCAACAACAACTACTTTTTTGTAACGCCCCGATTCAATCAATGAAGTTCCTACTGTAAGAGTATATAAAAACCCGGAACAGGCAGCAGACACATCAAAACCCCAGGCATTTTTTGCTCCTAATTTATCACAGGCAATATTTGCTGTAGCTGGGAAAACCATATCCGGCGTCACGGTGGCTACTATCAAACATTCTATTTCCAGCGGGTCTATTCCTCTTTTCCTGCATAAATCCTGTACTGCCGGTACCACCATGTCAGACGTTGCCAAGCCTTCACCTTTCAATATTCTTCTTTCTTCAATGCCGGTCCGGGTGCGGATCCATTCATCGTTGGTGTCCACCATTTTTTCCAGATCAAAATTAGTGAGCTTGTCTGGCGGCACATAACCTCCGACAGCAGTAATTGCAGCAGTGATCTTTTTGCTCATCAGCTGATTATTTAAAAATAAAATATTGCGGGCAAAGGTAAATTAGAATAGACAATTGGCAACGGATACTATGAATAAAGCATTTTTTGATGTCGACCAATTCCAGATTGTCAATTGTCATTTGCTATTTGAAACCTATTTTCGCAAGTATGATAGCATATCTCGATGGCAAATTTGCCTATAAGTCTCCGGCAGTAGTTCATGTGGATGTGAACGGAGTGGGATATGAAGTGCAGATCAGCCTCAATACTTATTCAAAGATCCGGGACATGGAAAAAGGGATGCTGCACACTTGCTTATTGATTCGTGAAGATGCACATACCCTTTATGGTTTTTTTGATGTGGCTGAAAAAGAAATATTCCTGCAGTTGATCAGCGTTTCCGGTATCGGCGCCTCTACTGCAAGAGCCATGCTTTCCTATATGAAACCGGAAGAATTGGTTCGTGCTATTGTGCAGGCCGATTTTAAAACTCTGGAAGCCATAAAAGGAATTGGAAAAAAGACTGCTGAACGGTTGGTGGTGGAGTTGCGGGACAAGCTTGCAAAACACAGTTTTGAAACAAATATTTCTCCTCTGAAAGACAATACTTTGCATCAGGATGCGTTAAATGCTTTAATGGCGCTTGGCATCAGCCGGTTGGCTGCTGATCAAGCCATTACAAAAGCAATGCAATCCGACCCTACTCTGAATAAAATTGAAGACGTCATCAAACTAGCTTTAAAAAGTTTATAGCCTATCGCATCAAACTTTACTTAACTAATTGACCGGGAAATAGACGTTGAACCTTAGAACTAACAACATATTCCGTACGTTGGTAGCTGCTGCCATTGTCTTTGCCTTTTCATATCAGGTACATGGCCGTTATTACAACCTTCCTCTTCCGCAAAACAAGGAAACAGGAAAAGATACCCTCATTTATCCACTCCAGGACCGCCGCGGTGATCCATATAGTTACCCTAACAGGAATCCTTTTGATTTTAAAGACACTGCATTTGTAAAAAGAAATGTTGAGTACGATCCTAAAACCAAACAATATTATATCATTGAAAAGATAGGGTCACACTATTACCGTACACCTGTTTCTTTTTCGATGCAGGATTTTATCAATATGCAGGGGCAGAAAGATGAAGATGATTATTTCCGTAAGAGAGCCGACCTGCTGTCTGACATGAATCGACGTTTATTCAAACCCAAGTTCAAAGTTTCTAACGATTGGTTCAATCGCATAGTGGGTACAGGTAAAGTGGAGATCAAACCCACTGGTTATGTAGATTTTTTAGCAGGCTATCAGGGACAAAATGTAGAAAACCCAACGCTACCGGAAAGAGCCCGGAAGAATGGCGGATTGGATTTCAATATGAATTCACAACTGCAGGTGGAAGGAAATATTGGTGACAAATTGAAACTCCCGATCAATTATAACACACTTGCCAATTTTGAATACGAGAATCAATTGAAGCTGGACTATCACGGCCGTGATGATGAAATATTAAAATCATTCCAGGCCGGTAATGTCAATTTTGCTTCCAAAGGAACTTTAATACCCGGCGTTCAATCTTTGTTTGGTGTTAAAGCTCAAATGCAATTTGGAAAACTATTTGTGACTACAGTTCTGGCCAATCAAAGAGCACAACGTCAAACACTGGGCCTGCAGGGTGGATCGGCTTCACAAAATTTTACATTGAAAGCTGATCAGTACGAAGAAAATCGCCATTTTTTATTGGCGCAATATTTCAAAAATAATTTTAATAAGGCAATGAAGCAATTGCCCATTGTGAATTCCCCGGTGCAGATTCTTCGTATGGAAGTATGGGTCACGAATCGCAATGGAACTACCACGGATACAAGAGACGTAGTAGCATTAATGGACCTGGGTGAAGGAAAACCATACGGTCCCTGGGGCGGGACGGGTAATCCGAATACATTACCCAATAACGGAGCTAATAATTTGTATTCTATGTTGACGGGCCCTTCTGGTACGAGAAACTCCAGCACTATTCAAAGTTATCTCACAAGTCAGGGTTTGGTGCCTGTCCAGGATTTTGAAAAAACATTTGCCAGAAAATTGCAGCCAACTGAATATTATTTTAATCCACAGATCGGATTCTTATCATTGAATCAACCGCTGCAACCCGATGAAGTGTTAGGCGTGGCATTTCAATATACCTACAACGGAAGAGTGTACCAAGTTGGAGAATTTTCTCAGGACGTACCACCGGATAGTACGGGAGGCACTCAAAAAGTATTATTCCTGAAATTGCTCAAAGCAACTTCACAAAGAACCAATCTTCCGATCTGGGGACTGATGATGAAGAATGTGTACTCAGTTGGTTTTGGCCAATTGGAACGGCAGGATTTTTCACTGGATGTTTTATATGATCAACCAAGCCTGGGACAAAAAAGGTATTTACCTCCGGATGATGTTTCTGATCCATACAAAGGAGCGCCAATCCTTTCATTAACAAACCTGGATCGATTGAATAATCAAAATGATCCGCAACCAGATGGAGTGTTTGATTTTCTTGAAGGATTTACTGTGATCTCCTCACAAAGCCGTATCATTTTCCCGGTACTGGAACCATTTGGTCATGATCTGGATTACGTTTATAGTGGTCCGGATAGTTTGACACAAAGAGCCAAGTATTTGTATTATCCATTGTATGATACTATCAAAGCCATTGCCCAAACCTATGCCAATCTCGACCGGTTCATTTTGTCAGGTCATTCAAAATCTGCAGGGCCAACCGGAGATTATCAATTGGGATATAATATTCCGAAAGGATCAGTGGTGGTGACAGCCGGCGGACAGGTATTGCAGGAGAATGTGGATTATGAGATCAATTATGACCTTGGTACGCTCCATATTACCAATCCATCCATTCTTGCTTCAGGAGTGCCGGTGAATGTTCAATATGAAAACCAGGCTGCATTCGGATTGCAGCAAAGAAACTACATGGGACTTCGTTTGGATTATGCTGCCAACAAACACCTGAATTTAGGCGGAACAGTAGTGCGATTAGGGGAGAGGCCGTTTTTTATAAAACAAGCATATGGAGAAGATCCGATCCGTAATACTATGTTTGGAATGGATGCCGATTATCATAACGATCTTCCACGTTTGACCAAATTTTTGAACAAACTTCCTTTTTATTCTTCGAAGGCCATGTCATCTGTCACCGCTTATGCTGAAGCGGCAGTGCTGAAGCCAGGCCATGCTCCGCAAATAGGAAAAGGAAATAATGGCGCAATTTACATTGACGATTTTGAAGGAACACAATCTCCTATTGATCTGCGGTTCCCGTTGATCAGCTGGACGCTGGCATCAGTTCCGGAAGGAAATGGATTATTTCCCGAATCAGCATTGAACAATGATCTGCAAATTGATTACAACAGGGCAAAATTGGCCTGGTACAATATCGAACCGGTACTGCAGGAAAAAGGCGTTTCCAATAATCCATTAGGTCATAACCTCGATGAATTATCAAAGCCGGAGACGAGGCAAGTATTGCAACAGGAAATATTTCCGAATAGCAGCACAGACCTCGGGCAGGGATTGCTGACCACTTTTGACCTTGCATTTTATCCTCAGGAAAAAGGGCCTTACAATTTTGAATACCGGAATAGCAGAATTGATGCAAGCGGAAAATTATTGAACCCGAAACAATCCTGGGGAGGCATCATGCGGGGATTAGATCAAACAGATTTTGAGACGAGCAACATCGGATACATTCAATTTTGGCTGCAGGATCCTTTTATTTCGCACCCTAACAGCCAGGGCGGGCAATTGTACTTCAATCTTGGTGATATTTCCGAAGATGTTTTGAAAGATGGAAAGAGACAGTATGAGAATGGGTTACCTACACCTACCAATAATGCTCCTGTTGATAGCAGCACTGTTTGGGGTAAAGTGCCTTCCAATCCATTGCAGGTTACTAATGCGTTCAGCAATGATCCTAATGACCGGAAATACCAGGACGTTGGTTTTGATGGATTGTCAGATGATGAAGAAAAAATAAAATTCAGTAATTATCTGAATAATCTGCAGGCAAATTTCGGTTCCAATTCTCTGATCTATCAGAAAGCATTGAGTGATCCATCCGGAGATGATTTTAAGCCGTATCGTGATGCATCCTACGATCAGCAGAATGCCGGTATTTTACAACGATATAAAGACATTAATAATCCCCAGGGCAATTCGCCGGTTGCTGACAACAACAGTCAGTTCGTCAATGCGTTTACACAATATCCTGATGCAGAAGAATTGAACAGGGATAATACATTGAACGAAACAGAAGAATATTTTCAATACAAAGTGGATCTTACTCCGAACATGTCAGTAGGAAGCAATTATATTACTGATAAACGCACCGTGAACGTAACGCTGGCCAACGGATCCACCCGTAGCGAAACCTGGTACCTGTTTCGTATTCCTGTAGATCAATATCAAATGAAAGTGGGAAACATTCCTGACTTTAAATCCATTCGTTTCATCCGCATGTTCGTTACCGGTTTCCAGGATTCAATGGTAGTGATGCGTTTTGGGAAACTGGAATTGGTACGGAATCAATGGCGCAAGTTCACTTACAATATTGATACGACAGATATGTACACCAATCTGCCAGCCAATGATCCTACAACACTGAATACCCTTGCCGTTAA
This sequence comes from Chitinophagaceae bacterium, assembly GCA_035545755.1. Classification (GTDB taxonomy): domain Bacteria; phylum Bacteroidota; class Bacteroidia; order Chitinophagales; family Chitinophagaceae; genus UTBCD1. The sequence continues at coordinate 9,679 of DASZXQ010000218.1, forward strand.
TGTAGAAGAGAATGATCAGCGTCAACCGATACCATATCGCATTCCTCCGGGTATCGAAAGGCAACAGGAACTTAGTAATAATAACGTGCAGTTGTTCCTGAATGAGCAGGCGCTAAGCGTTCAAATTTGTGGTTTGCAAAAAGGCCAGGCTCGTGGTGTTTTCAAAACCATGGATCTTGATATGCGCCAATACGGTCGATTGCTGATGTTCATACATGCGGAATCGGTGCAGGGAGCGCAGCCATTGCAGGATGGAGATTTGAATGCTGTTATTCGTTTGGGTAGTGATTTTGTAGGGAACTATTATGAAGTAAAAATACCTTTGAAGATAACGCCGTTCGGATCTACGGACTCACTGGCTATTTGGCCGGCGGCCAATAACCTTGATTTTGATCTTGACATTCTTACCAAATTAAAAATGGCCAGAAATAAATTGGGGGTCCCGACTTCTCAATATTACAGCGAAACTCAGGCTGATGGACGATCATATGCGATTATCGGGAATCCGAACCTGGGCGAAGTACAGGGAATATTGTTATCAGTGGAAAATGCAAAACTGGAATCGGCCTGTACGGAAGTTTGGTTCAATGAACTTCGTTTTGATCACCTGAATGAAAAAGGAGGATGGGCTGCAATAGCAAGAGCGGATTGGCGGCTTGCCGATCTGGGAACATTCAGTATTTCCGGAACGGCAAAAAGCAGCGGCTTTGGTACCCTGGAACAACGAGTTAATGAAAGAAGTAAAGAGGATCTTTACACATTGGATGTGTCAACTACAATTGATGCAGGAAAATTATTGCCTAAAAAGACAGGCATTCAGGTACCAGTATACGCAGGCTTTAGTCGCAGCAGCAGTACACCGCAGTATGATCCATTTGATCTTGACATTACGTTGAAAGATAAAATAAAAGCAGCTTCATCCTCAAAAGAAAAAGATTCGATCCGAAGTCAGGCCCAGGACGTTACCACAATTAAAACATTTAACCTTACCAATGTCCGAAAGATAAAGACAGATGGAAAGCAGCCAAGGATATGGAGTGTTTCCAACTTTAATTTTGATTATTCTTATATAGAAACGCTGCATCACAACCCGCTTATAGAAAATGATGAATTGCGACGAACGAGGGGCGCATTGACCTACAATTATGCACCGCAGCCGAAGTTTGTTGAACCTTTCAAAAAGATGCTGAAGTCCCGATCGCCATGGCTAGCGTTGATAAAAGATTTTAATTTCAATTATGCGCCATCACAGCTTTCTTTCAAGGCTGACGTGTTCCGTCAATTCGGAGCTACCCGTGTACGTGATATCGGAGGCGGGCCTTATGAGATTCCTGAGACTTACAACAAATATTTCACCTTCGATCGATATTATATTCTGCAATGGAGCCTGACGCGGTCGCTGGCATTAGATTTCAGCGCTACCAATAATGCTGTGATCGATGAACCTTTCGGTAGGATAGATACAAAAGCAAAAAAGGATTCTGTAAGAAATAATTTTTTCAAAGGCGGAAGAAATACACAGTATAGTCAGCAAGCAACATTGACCTATAATCTTCCTACTCAAAAGATTCCGTTGTTGAGCTGGACATCTATTCGGGCCTCCTACCAGGCTAAATACAATTGGCTGGCCGCATCACTTTTGGCAAAAGACCTTGGAAATACTTTGTCGAACACACAAACAAAAACGCTGAATGGCGAATTCAGGTTTGAAGACTTGTATAATAAATGGAAATTCTTGCGAGCTGTAAATACAAGCGGATCTGGGCATACTACTGCAAACAATGCCTCTAACAAGAGCAGTAATCAGAAAGGCAATAATGCATTAAAGACCAAAGCTGATTCATTACTGGCAAAACAAAAAAAGGTCAAAGACCCGAATGCACTGCCACAGATACCAGCAGTGCCAAAATTCTTTTTACGATTACTTACTTCTTTGAAAAGAGTAGGAATTCAATACACAGAAGACTTCGGAACCACGTTGCCCGGATATATGGATAGTACCAAAATTCTTGGCTCAGATATCAGGAGCCGTGAACCGGGTTTCGGATTTGTTTTCGGATATCAACCTGATACAAGTTGGATTAACCGAATGGGAGCAAAGGGGTTGTTATCACATGACTCTTTAGTGAATGCCCTGATACAGCAACGATATAATCAGCGACTGAACGTTACCGCACAGCTGAGCCCCTGGAGAGATCTTACCATTGATATTAATCTGGATAAAACTTTTGATAAACAATATTCAGAATTGGATAAGGATACAACCGGCTCTGCAGGGATCACAAGATTTAATCCTTATGCAGCGGGCAGCTTCAGTGTCAGTTATATTTCTTATCAAACCATGTTTAAAAAATTTGACCCGAATATTGTTTCACAAACATTCATGCAGTTTGAAGCCAACCGGGCAGCATTGTCCAACAAGCTGGCCTTGCTGAATCCTTATTCCGGCGGAGTCATTGATCCAAACGATCCTCAATATTATGCTGGATATGGACGATATGCTCAGGATGTTGTAATCCCAGCTTTTTTAGCAGCCTATCAGAATAAAGATCCATTGAGTATTTCAACAATTAAAAACGGGAATCCGAATCTGCGGTTTAATCCTTTCTCAGGATTATTACCGAAACCAAACTGGGCTCTGACCTATACCGGCCTTTCCCGGTTAAAAGGATTGAATAAAATATTCACGAATTTCACTTTACGTCATGGCTATCATAGCACGCTTAGCATGAACAGTTTTAATACGGCGCTTTTATTTGAAGATCCGCTTCGGGTAGGGTATCCGTATTTCAAAGACACCCTCACGGGCAACTATGTGCCTTATTTCCTGGTACCCAATGTGACAATACAGGAAGCGTTTGATCCATTATTGGAAATGGATATGACATTCACCAATCAACTTTCAGTACGATTTGAATATAAAAAGAGTCGTCAATTGAGTTTGAGCTTGCTGGACTATCAATTGGCAGAAGAGCGTTCCACTGAAGTTACAGTAGGATTAAACTGGCGGAAAAAGGGGATCCCGATTATAAAGAATATTCCAATTGGAAAAAAAGGGATGAAGCTGGATAATGATGTTACTTTCAAACTTGACTTTTCTTTGCGAGACGATGCTACATCAAACAGCAAGCTGGATCAAAAAACGGCTTATGGCACAGCCGGCCAAAAAGCCATTCACATTGCTCCGTCCATTGACTACGTGCTAAACAAACGGGTGCAGTTGCAACTATATTTCCAACAGGACCGCACCATTCCTAAGATCAGTAATGCATTCCCGATCACGAATACAAGAGCCGGGGTAAAAGTGAGAATATCGCTGGCACAATAAAAAAGGAATTTGTGTCGGAAGATTTATTCAAAACAGATCGGCACCCTGATGTAGTTTGTTAATGTTGCAGAATATAGGGTTTGCTTTTAGCACGCCGTATTTCAATCTCAAAATAATCATGAAGACAAAAAAATCCGCAAATGCGGATCTTTTTAAACCTTAAATCTAAACCTTATGGGGTCGGGGGCGAATTATTTTCATTAACTTTTTTGAAGAGCATTACATAACCGCACAGATTCTTTTTCTTTTCTTTATTCACCTGTACCGGTTTCATCATATGAAATTCTGAGAACTGAGGTACATAAGAGTAGGAAATAATATTGCCATCCACATCGCCCCACATTTTTTTCTGATACACCACTTGTTTTTCATCCCAATCATACATTCTTACTTCATACAGTTTGGAAGAATGATCCCCGATAAACACAAACTGGTACCAACTACCCTGGTTCAGAGGAACGACCACAGGCATTTCATATTCACTTTCCATAGTTATAGAAGCTTCTTTCAAGAGCATGAACCCATCTTTTGAATAATAGGTTTTTAAACTGTCCACTTCTTTTTTGATGTAGTCGTCATTGCAGGATTGAACACGGATGACATCCTGTGAGGAAGCTGTAATAGAGAACAGCAGGAGCGGCACGAAGATCAAATACGGTTTTTTCATAAGGGTCTTTATACGGAATTGGTACGTTGATATAAAATTAGAGTATAGCCTTCTATGTTTGAAGCTTTTGAGCATAAAAATGCCAGTGTTTGGTATTTTTTCTTACAGGGACAGCGGAAACTACTAAGGAAACGGAGGAGGTAAGGACAGAAGGATGACAAGATAGCCAAAAATTCCATTTATGCAAATATGCCCTTAACCCATCCGGTTAAAATAAAGGGCATCAGCCTGCTGCAGGCAAGTAATGGACAAATCGTTGATACAGACATGAGGTGGCAGCGTGGTACAATACCAGATCACTTCGGCAACGTCTTCCGCAGTTAACGGAAGAAGCCCGTCATATATTTTTTTAGCCGTGGTTTCATCTCCTTTGAACCGAACTATTGAAAATTCTGTCTCGGCAGCCCCGGGATGAATAGCCGTGACTTTGATCCGGTGTCTCAGAAGGTCGATCCGCATGGCTTGATTCAATGCATCTACTGCAAATTTGCTGGCACAATACACATTTCCTTTTTCATACACCTGCTTCCCGGCCACCGAACCCATATTGATGATATGTCCCTGTTTGCGTTTTATCATAAAGGGCACTACCGCTCTGGCTACATACATAAGACCTTTCACATTAGTATCGATCATAGTATTCCAGTCATTCAGATCGGCTTCATCGAAATAATCCCGTCCCAAAGCCAGACCGGCATTATTGATCAACACATCAATTTTTTGCCATTCTTCAGGTAGATTGCCAATGTTTTCAAATACTGCTTTTTCATCCTGCACGTCAAATGGCAATAACGATACTGCTGTATTGAATTTACTTTCCAGTTCTTTTTGCAACTTTTCCAGCCTATCCGTTCTTCTTCCATTGAGAATGAGGTCATAGCCATTAGCAGCAAATTTTTCCGCACAGGCCTTTCCAAAACCTGAGGTAGCGCCGGTGATAAAAACTATTTTTTGCATAGAAATGATTTTGGAATATAAAATTCAGGTATCTGCTGCGAAGATAAAAGATATGTAAGCAGGAACAGTTTAAATACTATTCAAAAAATTTTCGAGAATGGCATTGCTTTTTTCCGTTTCTTCCATCATGCCCATATGGCCGGATCCGGAAAGAATATGAATAAAAGCTTTATCAGGAAGATGAGATTGTTTTAACAGGTCATTCATAGGAATAGCATTATCATATTGGCCGATCACAAAAAGAACAGGAATAGAACAATTTTCTAATAATGTACTCCGATCGGGACGTTGTATCATTGCTTCATAATAGGAGACTAATGTTTCAGGAGTAAAATCAGTCAGGCTATTGATAAACGAATCAATGGTAATCTTCATTTTCCCTGCTGAGATTGGAGAGAACAAATTCGGCGATGTTGTTTTTAAGAATTCAAAAGCACCATGTTGTTTTATGAATTCAATGCCTTTTCTTCTTGTTGCTTTTTTTTCTTCAGTATCTGCATAGGATGTGGAATGAAACAATCCGAACGCCTTTATTGTACTGGCGTATTTTTCAGCGTATGCAAGCATAATATATCCGCCCATACTGTGACCGATCATGGTACAGGAAGAAATGTTTTCCCGGATCAGAATTCCTTTGATCACTTCAGCCATTCCATCCATACTCATATCATCAATCAATTCTGAGCTGCCGCTACCCGGAAGATCCGGAACAAGTAACAGAAATTTTTCTTTCAGAAATTCAACCTGTCGTTTCCATACATCACCATCCTCGCCAAAACCATGAATGAGAACAACAGGCTTTCCAGCACCGATCATACGGTAATAAATGGAATGTCCATTGTAGTTGAAATATTTTTCATGCATGTACTTTCAGATTTTTATATCGCATCAGGCTTCTTAAAAGCAACACTAACATTAAAGGAATCAATGCAGGATTTAACCCTTGTACAAACCATCCAAAAATCAATAATATCACAAGAAGGATCGCATTGCTGAAAAAATATTTTTTCACCCAGTTTATTTTTTTGTTTATAAAAAAAGAAATTACAATATGTGCCGGAAATGCCCAGAGCAAATTCAAGTTGTATTTGCAGGTAGGATGATCGGTTCCAAACCACATGAACAGCAGCAAAAGTCCCAACGTACCGGTAAGGGAAAAAAGAATAAAATCAAAGTACTTGAAAAAATTCCCGGTTGTTTTCATAAATGTTAGTACTGCGATTATCAAAAGGAAAATTAAAAATACAACCATGGGTGAGAACCAAACTGTTTTTGAAGGTAGTATTACCGGATCCAGCAATGTGATCTTTTCGCTGACGAGTTTTTTGTTGCCAATGGTGGTGCTGTCAAATCCTTTCAATAGATAGTCCGGTAAAAACATGGCTTCACTGTTGCTGATCTTTTTATCCAATGGCATTCCCAATAAAATATCGATCCCCAGTTTGCTCCAGTATTCTTTCCCTTTATCCAGGTATGCATGGATCAGGTTCCGGAACGTAGTTGTTGCTTCAGGCCGAATATCATTTGTCAGTGGTGCTTCTTTACTTTCTTTGAAAACCATATCTCTCAACCTTGTCGTGCAGTTGTCATACACAAAATCGTATTTATAGTATTTATTTTCTTCTTTGGCGTTTTCATTCAACGCAGCTAAAAGATTTTGTTTTTCTTCGCAGGAAAGATCTAAAACCTGTTCGATCACGCCTCGGCCTTCATATTCATATTCCAGCATGAAATCATTAAAGCTGCTGACAGAAACAAAATACAGCAGCTTACCCCGAATAAATTTTTCATAAAAATGCGGATCATCGAAATCGAAAGTGCCGTAATTAAAAACAATATCTGTATTGGTGGATTGATCGATCACCCGTAAGGCACTATGGCCAAATGTGGAGTAGAGTTCTGTGCCCGGGCTGCAGGTCAGCAGGCTGATACTGAGATTACAACGCTGTTCCGTGGCAGTATCTGGCTGAGCTTTTGTTGAAAAACAAATTGCAAAAAGAAAAACAGCAACAATTATTTTTTTCAAGACGAATTTGTTTATTCCGAAAGATAAATAAAAAGAATAGCCAAAAAATGATCTTCCTGTTAAATAAGCAGGTCAGGAATAAAAATTACAATTGACATTATGTAAATTCCGAATTGTCCAATTGACTCATTACTTCCTGCTATAATTCGGGGCCTCTCTTGTTATTTCTACATCATGTGCATGACTTTCTTTCATTCCTGCATTAGTGATCTTAATGAATCTGGCATTCTTTAATTCAGCAATATTGCTGGCGCCGCAATAACCCATTCCGGCTCTCAAGCCTCCGGCAAATTGATATACGATCTCTTTCACCAAACCTTTATATGCAACACGGCCTTCAATTCCTTCCGGAACAAATTTCTTAACATCATCTTCCACATCCTGGAAATAACGATCACTGCTGCCGGTGGCCATAGCTCCCAAAGAACCCATGCCACGATATTCTTTGAATTTTCTTCCTTCATAAATGATCGTTTCACCCGGACTTTCTTCGGTACCGGCAAAAATGCTTCCCATCATTACACAATCAGCGCCGGCGGCCAGTGCTTTTACCATATCTCCGGTATAACGAATACCACCATCAGCAATGATCGGGATATTTTTTTCTTTTAGTACAGAATGAACTTCCATCACAGCAGTGAGTTGAGGAACTCCTGCTCCTGCTATAATTCTTGTGGTACAAATAGAGCCGGGGCCTATGCCAACTTTTACAGCATCTACTCCCGCTTCGGCTAATGCTTTTGCTCCGTCAGCAGTTCCTACATTTCCGGCAATGACGTTTGTATTTTTGAAATTCTTTTTTACTTCTTTCAATGCATGAATCACTCCTTTGCTGTGGCCATGTGCACTGTCGAGTGCAATGACATCAACACCGACATGTTGCAATGCGGCTACCCGATCCATCAGGTCACGGGTGATGCCTACACCGGCACCAACAAGTAATCTTCCGAAAGCATCTTTTACCGCATGAGGATAGCTTTTTAATTTTAAAATATCACTGTATGTAAAAAGGCCTTTCAGTTTTCCGTTTTTATCAATGATAGGAAGCTTTTCAACTTTGGTTTTCTTAAAAAGTTGTTCTGCTTTTTTTAGATCGGTTCCTTCAGGTGCCGTAAATAGATTTTCTTTCGTCATCACTTCGCTGACTTTTCGTTTCATATCTTCTTCGAAACGCAGGTCACGATTGGTGAGAATGCCAACCAATTTTCCGTTTTTATCAATGATAGGAATACCTCCGATCTTGTTTTCTCTCATCAGGCGAACAGCATCACCGATCGTTGCATTGGCTGTCAGCGTAACCGGGTCGAGGATCAAACCGCTTTCACTTCTTTTTACCTTGCGCACCTGGTCAGCCTGCTTTTCAATGCTCATATTTTTATGAAGAATGCCAAGGCCGCCTTCTCTTGCCAGCGCAATAGCAAGATTCGCTTCCGTAACAGTATCCATTGCAGCGGAAAGCATCGGGACATTCAGCCTGATATCTTTGGTAAGTTTTGTGGTGATATCTACGTCACGTGGAAGCACCTGGCTGTAGCCGGGAATTAATAACACATCATCAAACGTGAGTCCTTCGCCAAAAAATTTTGAGGAGTTGTCTGTAGTGGTGGGAGTATTTCTTGTTGCCATGTGCAAAGATAGGAGAAAACGCAAAATTCAAAATGCAAAATTCAGAAGGGAAAACAGATGCTTTTTCCCTTATCTTTTTTGATCCGATATCCATCGGATTTTGAATTTTGAATTTTAATTTACCTGATCAGCATCACCGTTCCTTTCTGAAAAACTTTTTTCCCTGTATCCCTGTTGGTATAACTCAGGAACCAAACAAATACACCGGAAGGTTGCGGAACACCATTGATGGTACCATCCCATTTTTGTTGCCAGTTGGAGGAATGAAATACCAACTGCCCCCAACGATTATAGACTTTGAATTCGAGATTGTCTGCTTTGATTGCATTATGTGGCCAGAAATAATCATTCAACCCATCTCCGTTAGGAGTAAAGGCAGAAGGAACAGCAATGAGACAATTATCCAGCACTTTTAAATATTTTGTCAGCGAATCAGTACAATTAAGTGCTGTATTGGAAACGAGTAATTTGATATTATAATAAGTTTCCCGGTTATTGTTAGGAAAATATTGCGGTGGTGGATTCTGAAGGTTGCTACTTCCGATCACATCAAATTTCCAACTCCAGTTGTTAATGACACCGGTGCTTTTATCCGTTACGGTCAATGCATCTTCCGGGCAAATGACATCAGGCATATCAAAATCAGCTTTCACTTCATTATTGAAAGCAATAGTTTGCGAAGCGGAGTCACTGCAGGTGCCGTTGCTTACAAACAATTTTACTGTATTAGTACTTGTAGAAGAAAAAGACTGAGTGGTCGTTTGGGTAAAAACTTGTGTTGTGTTATTAATTATCCAGTTCCATTGATTAACACCATGTGCTCCGTCATGCATAAAGGTAAGTGTGTTCACTCTGCATCCGAGAATGGAAGTATAAGTGAAGTCTGCAGAGACAGTATCGGCAGCTCCAAGCGATACTGTTTGAGGTAATATGGGCTGACCGCACACATCGTAAATAGGACTGCCATCTATTCCGGGTTGAATAGTTACAGTATATGTCCCCCCGGTGTAGATCGGGGAACTTAATTTTAAAATAATATAATCAGTTTGATCATTTACACAATTTCCTGAAGCCGATACAATATTTACAGGAGTGGGGCCTGTGATCGCAAAGTCAGATCCGCTTGATGAAATACTCGAGCAATTTATTTTTTTAGGATAATAAAGTAAGATTGAATCCGGAGCACAACCAACTTTCCCGGCACTATCAGCTAATATGGGTTGAGGAATGGTATACTGGAAATCTATTGCTTCTCCAACAGCAATCGAATTACCACAATCATCAAGCAAGGTATTTCCATCAGTTCCGCTTTTCATTACTAACTGGTAAGACCCTGACGGTAATGGATTGCTAAGCGATATGATAACGGAATCCATATCAAAGGAGGCAGAACATAATGGTGCAACAGCAGAAGTTGCTGTTGAAGCTGCCGGGGCAATAGTAAATTCACTTCCGTCTGCGCTCAGTGAATTGCATCTTATTTTCTTATTTAGTTTTAGCGTAAGCATTTGTCCATTACAATCAGGCACTACTTTAAGCATGTGTGGTTGTAATGGATCAGTAATAACGGCAGTGCCGCCACCGAAAGAAAGAGAATATCCGCTTTGTGAATCGGTGAAATGGCTCACCATTAATAAATAGGTGTGGCCTTGTAATATTTGAGGCATGGTGCTGAATGATGGCAGGTTAGCAGCAGGATCCGAAGCACATTGAATATAATTTACACCTGTAGCAGATGCGCCGGTTGCACCGTAAGTGCCTGCCCAGTTTCCGGTGACAACAAGTGAGTGATCTGTATAAATATCATTCGGGTTATGCCCTGTGATATCATACAATTGCCAATCATAATCATCTCCTAAATTGTTAGGAGTAATTAAAAATCCAAGACTACCGGAAGTATAACAAGTGAATACATAATAGAATGGATTTTTATCACCATACCCGTCGGCTGTTGGGCAGCCTGGGACAAAAAGATCACTGGTTCGGCAAATGGGAACTGTAGTTTGTTGAAATACCGTTGTACCACAAACCGGGAAAGCCGTTAAAGGAGTTTGACCTAATGCTGTACAGGTCTGCGCATGAACAGCTTTGGAAAAAAGCAGCACGAAAAAAAAGAGTACTGAAATTTTAGATTTCATAAAGCATGGTTTCATGCGCCTGCAACAAGAGCCAAATTTCGGAAATAAAACCCATAAAAGACAGCCGCTTATCCATGAAACGTTATTGGAGCGAGTAAATTTTCCCCGGTAAAGACTTTATTACGTTTTGCAATTCTAAGTTCAATATTGCCGCAGCTACAGCGCTGCTGCTTAATCCGCTGCGGAAATTGATCTCGTCGATATGCACCGTTTCTTTCTCCTGTAAAATTTTCATAATTTTTTTCTCATCAGCTGATAGCTCTATGAAAAGTTCTTTTTGTTTTTTAGCTGAGGGCTTCTTTTTTTCTTCCCAGCCCATTGACTGAATCAGGTCTTCTGCTTTTGTGATCAGTGTTGCTTTATTGTTTCTTATGAGGTAATTGCAACCTGCACTTTTAGTATCACTTGTTTTTCCCGGAAATGCAAACACATCTTTGTTATATCCATTCGCCAGTTCGGCAGTGATCATGCTTCCTCCTTTAATATCAGTTTCTACTACAACTACTGCATCACTCATGCCTGCTACAATGCGATTACGAACCGGAAAATTATGTTTGTCGGGCTTGGAACTGCTTCTATATTCTGTGAGCAATCCACCGCCATAATGAATCATATCTTTTGCAAGACCTGAATGTTCAGATGGATAGATCTGGTTTAAACCATGCGCTAAGACACCCACAGTCGGTAAACTATTTTTAATAGCCGCTTTATGTGCTAGCGCATCTACTCCAAATGCCATACCGCTAACGACTAAAACATTTTGCTCAGCGAGACCGCTTACAAGTTTATCCGTTAGTTGTCGTGCATATTCAGTGTGGCTTCTTGTGCCTATCACTGCAACGATTTTGGAACTATTCAGATCAGCTTTGCCTTTATAAAATAAAAGAGTGGGAGAGTCATAACAATTCAGCAATCGTTTCGGATAATCTGTGTCAGTAATGAAAAGAGGACGGATCTTAAATTTCTCAATGAATTTTATTTCTTTTTCTGAAATGGAAAAATCAGTAAAGGATTTAATAGAACGAGCTCTTACTTCTCCGATACCCTCAATATTTTTCAGGCTGGATTCTTTTGTTTTGAAAATTGTTTCGGCATCGCCAAAATGTTCGATAAGGGTTTTTGCCTGTATGCAGCCAATATTCGGAATTTCCGTAAGGGCAAGTTGGTATAAGAGTTCATGGTTCATTGGTCAGGGAGTAAAAATTAAAAATAAGAAAAACAAATTTTCCCCCAATGCCCCATTTGACTTAAAAACCTATTGGCTGGTCACTTTCATTTCTGTTCTTCTGTTCAGTGCCCGGCCTTCCTCAGTTTTATTTTCAGCGACCGGTTTTGTTTCTCCATAACCTTTGTAAGACAAACGATTTGAATCAATGCCTTTGCTGACGAGATAATTCACAACAGATTTAGCCCGGTTGTTGGAAAGAATAAGATTATCCGCAGGGCTTCCAACATTGTCAGTGTGGCCGCTGATCTCCACTTTCAATGTAGGATTATCATTTAGCAACTGTACCAGTTTATCCAATTCTACCTGCGATTCAGGTTTCAGATCATATTTATTTACATCGAAGAAAATGTTGTTCAGCACAACGGAAGCATTTACTTCTATTGGCTGCAGCGCAATATTTTTTTCATAAGTGGAATCGGGCGAATGCAGGCTCAGTAAAAAATTATCCGAGTAAAATAAATAGCCTTTGCGACTTACATTGAATGCATAATCTTTTCCCACCGGTAAGGTTACGAGATAATTCCCCGTTTCATCGGTTTGAATTTTAGAAACCGATTGCTTTGTGGTGAGATCAATTAATTCGACTGAGGAAGGAAGCCCTTTTCCTGTTTTTTTATCAAACACCTGTCCTTTTACCCACAATGTTTTTTTCGGGCGAATATCTTCTCTTAATTCAAAACTGTAAATATCCAGACCGCCGCGGCTGTCACTTCTGTCACTGGAGTAATAAGCGGTTTTTCCATCGGCAGTAATGAACAGGGTTCCTTCACGATTGATGGTGTTGATAGGATAGCCAAGATTCACCGGTTGACTCCACACTCCGTTTGGTCCTTTACGAACATAAAACAGATCATCATCACCATAGCCCGGCCAATAATTGGAAGTGAAATACAATGTTTGATTGTCGGCATGAATAAACGGGCATTGTTCATCTCCCGGCGTGTTTACTGACGGGCCAAGATTTTCTGGTTCGCCCCACTTGCCATTTGGTTGCAGGTGACTTACGTAAATATCACTGCCTCCATAGCCTCCAAATCTTCTGCTGGCGAAATACAGATCTTTTTTATCCGGTGATAAACAGGGTTGCGATTCCCATTGATCAGAATTCACCATTCCGCCAAGATTGATCGCTTCACTCCAGCCTTGCGGTGTGAGGTAAGAAATATAGATATCACAACTACCAAAGCCATCAGGACGATTGCAACCGGTGAAAACCAGCCACTGTCCATCCTGAGAAATATTTTGTGCACCTTCATTCTCAGGGGTATTGATATCTCCTTCCATGGGTTGAGCAATATCCCACTCTCCATACTTTTTTTTGCTGTAATAAAAATCTTCATTGCTGCCATTAACTCTCCGCGTAAAAACAAGTTCTTTTCCATCGATGGTCAATGACGGAAAATATTCTGATTCTGCTGTGTTCACTCCATCACCGATATTTTTTGGCGCAAAAACATAACTGGTATCCGGATGTTTTTTTGCATAATCCACTGCAAACTCATAACAGCGTTTCCGGTATTGAGCAGCTTTTAACACCGTTGAATTTTGCGGTGGCTTTTTATCAAGAAATTGATTAATGGCATTCAATGCATCCTGGAATCTTCCTAATCCCGCAAGATTGATAGAGTAAGAAAGTTTGAATTCAATTGTATAATCAGAATCAAGTGCAAAGGCTTTTTCGTAGTAATCAACACTGCTTTGATAATTTTTCTCCTGGCCATATACACCGGCCAATGATAGATAGGCATCGACATATTTATTATCTATTTCTATGCATTGAAGAAACATGTTTTCGGCTATAGCCATATTGCCATCTGCAGCCTTGTCCAATGCCTGGTTGTATAACTGCACTGCTTTCTTTTTTACTTTGGTTGGATCATAGTTTTGTGCGGAAGCGCTGAATGCGACAAACAACAGGCAACAAGCAATATTTGCGATAGAATGAGCCGTTTTCATAACATGAAATTAGACAGGAATTATTAAAACGGAATTAAAGGAATATTATTACAAAGTTCAGGGCCCCGATTTCAGGGCACATTGATATATTTATGAATTTGCAAACTCAATTCCCATTTTGGATTTTTTTTAATATACTCAATGATCTGCGGTGTCATTACTGCGGCTTTATCCCATTCCGGTTGTAAATACAATTTGCAATTTGCTGAAACAAGCGCCGCATATTTTTCGGCCCAGTCAAAATCTGATTTATTGAAAACAATAACTTTTAATTCGTTTGCTTTTGGCAAAATTTCAGGAAGCGGCGCTTTGAATTTTTTGGGTGACAGGCAGATCCAATCCCAACTGCCGGTTAACGGATAAGCTCCGGAAGTTTCAAGATGTGTTTTCAATCCTGCTTGCTGCAATTCATTAGTCCATTCAGTCAGGTCGTACATCAAGGGTTCACCGCCTGTTATGACCACAATTTGAGCAGAGGTCTCTTTAATTTTTGATTTTAAATTTTGAATTTTCACTTTTTCAAGTTCTTCCGCATTCCAACTTTTTTTTACATCACACCACACACATCCAACATCACATCCGCCAAGACGAATGAAATAGGCTGCTTTTCCCTGGTGGAATCCTTCTCCCTGCAAGGTGTAGAAATGTTCCATTACGGGAAGGCTGAAAGTATTATTTTTCTCTTCGGTCATTGTAATTGTTCAATTGCTGAATTGTTTGGTGGTTAGATTAACAATAAAACCATCTAACCATCGGACAATCTATTATTTTAATTCTTCAATATGCAGGAACGAAAAGTATTTTTCAATAATGCAGCAATAGTCATCGGTCCTACGCCACCGGGCACTGGTGTAATCCAGGAACATTTTGGCGCTACTGTTTCATATTGTACATCACCCTTCAATTTGAATCCCGATTTTTTTGTGGCATCCGGTACTCTTGTAATACCTACATCAATCACCACAGCGCCTTCTTTTACCATATCTGCAGTCACAGTTTCGGGTTTACCCAGAGCTGCTACAATGATGTCGGCCTGGAAACAGAGTTCTTTCAGATTTTTTGTATGAGAATGGCAAACAGTGACGGTGCAATTGCCCGGGTTTGAATTATTGCTGAGTAAAATACTTGCTGGTCTTCCTACGATATTACTTCTGCCGATCACTACGGCATGTTTTCCATCGGTGTCAATTTTATAATGTTCCAGTAATAACATAATGCCATAAGGAGTTGCCGGAACAAAAGCAGGAAGCCCTTGTATCAGTCTGCCTGCATTGATAGGATGAAATCCATCTACATCTTTAGACGGATGAATTGCATTGATCACTTCTTCATTAGAAATATGTTTTGGTAATGGAAGCTGCACCAAAATGCCATCAACATCAGGATCGTTATTCAATTTTTCGATTTCATCCAGCAATTTGCTTTTGTAAATATCTTCGTCGAAGCGGATCAATGTTGATTTAAAACCAACTTCTTCGCAGGATTTTACTTTACTGGCTACATAAGTTTCGCTGGGGCCGTTATTTCCCACCAAAATAGCTGCTAGATGTGGTGTTTTTTTACCTTCGATGGCTATTTGTGCTACTTCAATTTTCAGCTCATCCTTGATGGCTTGCGCTGCTTTTTTACCGTCTAAATTTTGCATGGCGCAAAGGTACGAGGCAGCTCTATGCATGCCAAACCACTTATTCCCTTTTATTTTGTTACTCACATTCATACTTGTAACTTTCTAAAAAATTTTATCTATTGAAAAGAAAATTCACCCTAATCATTGTTTTATTTTTTGTTGTACCATTTTTTTCAAAAGCTCAGATCATCCGCAGGCCGGTAGCGGCTCCTTATATCGGTTTGGGAGCATATAGCAAAAGGCACCAGGATATTTTTTCCTTCACTTCAAACCAGGCGGCGTTGGCGGAAGTCAACAATGCTGCAGTGGGTGTTTATGGCGAAAGAAGATTTTTGCTCAGTGATCTTAATAATTATACTGCTGCGCTGGCAATTCCTACGAGTTCAGGAAATTTCGGATTAAAAACCGGCTATTTTGGTTCTGCTGATTATAATGAAACCCAAATTGGTTTAGCCTATGGCAGAAAGATGGGAGAAAAACTGGACATCGGCGCTCAGTTCAATTATAATGCCATCAGGATACCCGGATATGGAAATTCTTCTGCTATAAGTTTTGAGATCGGAACGGTGCTTCATCTTACAGATCAGCTTCACATAGGAATCCATGCCAACAACCCTGTGGGAGGAAAATTTGGAAAAGACCAGGAAGAAAAATTGCCTTCTGTGTACAGCTTTGGAATAGGATATGATGCATCTGAAAAATTTTATTTCGGCGCTGAAATATTGAAAGAGGAAGATCAACCGGTGAATGTAAATGTCGGATTACAGTATACAATACTTCCACAATTATTGGCAAGAGTGGGAATGGAAACAGCTACATCGTCTGCATGGGCAGGCATTGGTGTATCATGGAAAGTTTTTCGAATTGATGTAACAACAACCTATCATCCACAATTAGGAGTTACTCCGGGATTATTGGTGCTTTTCAATTTTAACCAGGAAAAAGATTGAAAAAAATAGCTATCATATTGCTATTCCTTTATCACCCTTTTTTGGAATGCAAGGCACAGGATATTACACCGGTCACCGAGGAGAAACTGGAAAATCTTGCTGATGCAGACCAGGTGGAAACCGAAGACGATTCTTATTTGCAGGAATTGGCACAGTTCAGAAAAAACCCGGTGAACCTTAATACGGCAGATGAAAATGAATTGAAAGAGCTGAGGATACTCACTGACCTACAGATCGGGAATTTGCTTTCTTACAGAAAATTGTTTGGAAGATTTGTGAGCATTTATGAATTACAATCCGTACCTACATGGGATATATTTACCATAAAAAGACTTTTGCCTTTTGTCACAATCTCTTCTCCGGTTTCTCTGCCACAAAATATTGCACTAAGATTAAAGGGCGGCGATAACAGTTTATTAATGCGTTATTCGCAAATACTCGAACGCTCTGCTGGTTTTGATAAATCAACTTCAGGCACTAAATACCTGGGCAGTCCGCAAAAATTGTTTTTCCGCTATCGGTATTCGTATAAAAATTTACTGCAGTTTGGGCTGGCGGGAGATAAAGATGCAGGGGAACAATTTTTCCGTGGAGCTCAGAGGCAGGGATTCGATTTTTATTCTTTTCACTTTTTTACAAGAAAGATTGGCATAATTCAATCACTGGCATTGGGTGATTTCACTGTGAACATGGGACAAGGATTAATACAATGGCAGGGGCTTGCGTATGGTAAAAGTGCAGATGTAATGGGAGTGAAAAGACAGTCCACGATCTTACGTCCCTACAACTCTGCAGGAGAGTACAATTTTCATCGTGGGATGGGAATCACAATTCAAAAGGGAAATATAGAAGCTACCGGATTTGCATCTCTGCGAAAGATCAGCGCCAACTTTGTTGCAGATACAGTTAACAGTACTGATTTCTTTTCCTCCTTTCTGACTTCCGGCTACAATCGTACTCCCAGCGAAATCGAAGATCGCAATGACCTTACTCAAACATCATTCGGAGGCAATGTCACGTATCGGACGGATCGCTGGCATATCGGCATCAATGGTATTTATTATCATTTTTCTGTTCCTATACAAAAGAGAGCTGAACCATACAATTTGTATGCAATAAGCGGAAATAACTGGAGCAACATGAGTATAGACTATAGTTATACATACAGGAATTTTCATTTTTTTGGCGAAGCCGCTGCGGACAAAAACTTCGATAAAGCAATGGTAAATGGCCTGCTGGTTAGTGTAGATCCAAAAGTGGATGTTTCAATTGTGCAGCGAATGATCAGCCCCAAATTTCAATCTATCAATGGAAATTCATTTACAGAAAACACATATCCTACCAATGAAACCGGATTGTATGCCGGCATCAGCATTCGTCCGAATTCTTTGCTACGCTTTGATGCATATGGTGACTTGTACAGGTTTCCCTGGCTGAAATATCTGGTGGATGCTCCAAGTTATGGTAAAGATTTTCTGGCCCAACTGACTTATTCAGGAGTGAAAAATGTTGAGGTGTATGCAAGGTTCCGCAGCGAAGCAAAACAAGGGAATCAGGCAGCCAATACAACGGTCACTAATTACCTTGTTTATTTACCAAAACAAAGCTGGCGTACACAGATCAGTTATAAAATAAGCCCCGCAACCACATTAAGAAGCAGGGTAGAATTATTATGGTATGATAGGAACAGTCCTGGCAAGGAAAATGGCTTTCTGACTTTTTTCGATTTTATATATAAGCCGGTGTTTCGGCCTTTTGCAGCTAACCTTAGGCTTCAGTACTTTGAAACAGACGGTTATAACTCCAGGTTATACGCTTTTGAAGATGATGTTCTCTATAGCTTTTCTATTCCGCTTTTTTACGGGAAAGGGTACCGGTACTATATAAACCTTAATTATGATATTAATAAAAAAATTTCTATATGGATGCGTTGGGCACAAACTTTTTATCCGGGAGTTACATCCATCGGTTCCGGCCTTGATCAAATTGTTGGCGACAAACGGAGTGAAATCAGGGCGGAAACGAGATTGCTTTTTTAAATATAATGAAGATTTAAAGATTTATTTTCTATTTTTTTAGCATTTGTTAAAAAAATCTTTATTTTGCCGCAGCATTTTCAAAAATACGAATGTCTTTGGAAAAGGGTTACAATTAGATTTCATCTTATTACATTCGGAACCAAGGTCGTTACAGGAAATTATTGCTTTAAATTCTAAAATTGACGCTCATATGAGAAAAATCACACTCTTGCTAGTGGTGCAATTGCTAATGTTTTCATTAGTATTTGGTCAAGCCATCAAGATCTCCGGAAGGGTCTTTGATGTCGACGGTACCCCAATACCGTATGTTACAGTAACAATTAAAGGCACAAAAAATTCAGTTGCTGCAGATCAGAATGGTGTCTTTTCTATCAATGGTAAAATAGGTGATGTTTTAGTTGTAACAGGGGTTGGGTTAACTCCTAAAGAAGCCAAAGTAACAGACAGATCTGAAATGAGTATCACAGTGGTCAGGTCAAACGATAAACTTTCGGAGGTTGTCGTTACAACTGCCCTGGGTATTTCCAGAAGCTCTAAGGCTTTGGGTTATAGCACTGCAACTGTTAACAGCGATGTGCTCAATATATCAAAACCCATTAACCCGGTTCAGGGTTTGATTGGTGAAGTTTCAGGAGCCCAAGTCAGTATCATCAATAACAGTGTTGACCCTCAGATACGTGTTCAGCTTCGCGGTGAAAGACATTTGATCGCTGATAACCAGCCACTGTATATCGTGGATGGTATGGAAGTAAGAGCAGATTATATTGCAACGCTAAACCCAGAGGATATAGATAATATATCCGTTTTGAAAAGTGCCAGTTCCGCTGCATTGTACGGTTCTGAAGCAAGTAATGGAGTGGTAGCTATTACCACAAAAAGGGGAGCTAAAAACAATAATACTCAGATCAATTTTAGTCAAACTACTACTATGGAAGAATTAGCGTATCCTCCTTCATTACAAAGCCAATTTGGAGGATATGGCGGAGAATCTGGTATTTTCTTCCCCGGTACACCTTACCAGCTTAATGCAATTAATCCTTATACTGGATTTCCAAATTATATTCCATTCGAGAATCAGTCATATGGGCCAGCTTTCAACGGTGCCCCGTCATTCATTGGCATACCTAATCAGTATGGCCAGGTAGATTCAGTTCCTTATGCTGCACAACCGAAATCGGTGGTTAAACAATTCATGGTTAAAGGCTTTACTTCACAAACAGATGTTTCTGTTCAGACTGGTGACGCCAAGAACTCAAATTATTTAGGGATCCAATACGCCAAGATCACAGGTATTGTGCCCGATGATGAAGCTCAAAGAACCAGCGTAAGACTTGCGGGCAAAAAAACCTACGGAGTTTTTTATTATGATTATTCATTCAGCTATTCACATAAATATACTAACCAGGTAGGTAATGATATGACTGCCGGTTGGCCGCTTTACTGGACATTATTAAACACTCCAGCTAATATTCCTATTACAACTTTAAAGGATTGGTCAAATCCTAATTCATTTGGTAACCTTAATAATTACCCCAACGCTTATTATATCAATCCTTACTGGCAGATTGCTAATTCAAGAGATATACAAAAGCAAGACAATCTGCAGGGTGTTCTTTCTTTGAATCTGAAACCGACAAAATGGATGGACCTGACCTACAGGATAAGTGCTCAGGTAACAAACAATATTTTATTCGGTTATAGAAACGCAGCATTATTCACGCCCTTCGCTATTGCTAATTTCGGTCCTCCTATTTATGGAACGCCTTATAGTGGTAGTATACAGGGTGCTGTGGTAAACGAGACTGTATTGCAAAAGAGATTGCAGCAGGATATATTGGCTACATTCAGCCATACCTTCTTTAATGACTATCATGCCAAGTTGTTATTGGGAAGTACGATCTGGGACAGATTTTCAAATACCCAGGAACAATACGTGGGAAACAATGTGGGTGGACTTATCGGTGGTAATCCCCAATCACAAACAAGTGGGTTAACATTGCCGGGAGTTTATAACATCGCTTATTCTTTCGGAATTGCCAATGTGGGCAACAACGTTCAGGATACAAGATTGATCGGATTCTTCTCGGACCTGTCTCTTGATTATAAGAATTATATCTTCCTTCATGGTAACTTCAGAAGAGACTATTCTTCATTACTCGCAACCGGAAATAATGCGTACAATGTATATGGTGTGGACGCTGCTATTGTTTTCACGGATATGATTCCTTCATTGAAATCAAGTAATGTTCTGAGCTTTGGAAAGATCAGAGCTGCTTACAGCCATACAGGTCAGATCACTTTGAATCCTTATAGTACAGTGAATACATTCAATGTTGCTTCAGGATATCCTTACGGAGGCCTTGCTTCTCTTTCTCTTAGCGGTCAATACAATAATCCTGCAAACGTTCCGGAAGCAACTAATGAAGTTGAAGCAGGTATTGAGTTAGGCTTCTTGAGAAGCAGGATCAATGTAGGCGCCACTTATTATCATGACAACAACTATAACCAATTGTTCCCTGTAACAGTAACTTCTGCTACTGGTTACACTTCAGCTAATGTGAATGCAGCAAATACCATATCCAAAGGATGGGAATTTGATGCAAAAGGAACGGTGGTAAAGAACAAGAATTTCTCCTTTGACCTTCAAACAAATCTTGCCATTCAAACTACTACCTGCATAGCCTTGTATGGAACAGGTGCCAATGCCACTACCAAAACAGGTATTGGAAATGCTAATGAAGCTATAGTAGGAATGGAATTTCCGCAGTTATACGTTTCTGATCTGGTACGTGACCCTGCAAATGGTAAGATCATTGTTGATGCTACTACCGGCTTACCTTCTCTAAGTTCTACGCTTGTTGCTGCAGGAAGAACTACTCCTAAATATATATGGGGTATTACTCCAAATTTCCGTTACAAGGAATTTAGTCTGCAGATCATTGGTGATTACAGAGGTGGATATGTGTTCTTTAATAATGCAGAACAGAACCTTGACTTTACCGGGGCAACCACACATACCACAGAAAATGGACGTCAAAACTTCATTTTCCCTAATTCTGAAATTGCTGATCCAAATAATCCAGGTAAATATATTCCGAATAAATCGGTGTATGTACAAGACGGTGGCCTCGGATTCTGGGTTAGTAGTCAGTTCCGCAGTGCTGGTACTACTTATGTAGAAGATGCTGCAGCATGGAAAGTACGCACGATAAGTTTAAGTTACAACTTTACTAAATTGATCTCGGCTCAAAAGATTATCAAGTCTGCTTCTTTGACCGCATTATGTAACAATGCGCTTATGTTCAGACCTAAAGAAAATAATTTTACTGATCCTGAGTTCAATTACAGTAATAGCAATGGTTTAGGGTATAATACGTATTACCAATTGCCTTCTACAAGACAATATACCTTAAAGCTTAACCTTACCTTTTAATTGAAACTAACTTCTAATACTAAAGACATGAAAAAAATAGTCATTTTTAGCATAGCAATAGCACTGATTACCGGATGTTCGAAAGATTATCTCTCAAGTCTTCAAAACAACCCCAACGCACCCACTACGGGTGTAGCAACACCTCAGTTGATATTGCCGGCAACAATAACCGGTATCACCAATATCATCAACGATTGGGGTACGTATTCTTCAATGGCGGTATGGATGGGTTATTGGAACGGGCAACCCGGTTATTCAGCATTTACAAATGTTTTTAATTACGTCATGACAAACACCGGTCCCCAGTCATGGGATAATTATTACGGAGTATTGACCAACCTGAATGCATTGGTTCAACAATCTCAAAGTGTGGCAAACTCTAATTATCGTGATATGGCTAATGTGCTGGAAACAATTTGTTTTAAGAACCTGGTGGATCTCTATAACAATATTCCCTATTCCCAGGCTTTGAAGGGTTCGGGAGATTTCTATCCGAATTACG
The DNA here is from genome assembly GCA_035545755.1 of Chitinophagaceae bacterium. Classification (GTDB taxonomy): domain Bacteria; phylum Bacteroidota; class Bacteroidia; order Chitinophagales; family Chitinophagaceae; genus UTBCD1. The sequence continues at coordinate 32,156 of DASZXQ010000218.1, forward strand.
ACAATGGTAGTGCAATTTATGACAGCCTTGTGGCGAAGTTGGATGTAGCCATTGCTGATATGCAGGCGAATTTGTCTAATTCAGCAGTTACTACTCCTTCAAGCGAGGATGTAATGTTTGGTGGAAATATGTCAAATTGGATAAAGTTTGCGAATACCTTGAAGCTAAGACTTCTGGTTATGCAATCAAATGTTTCCGCTAAGGCTTCTTATATTGCAAGTGAGATCAGCAATACCGCATCTATTGGTTACCTGACTACGGATGCATTAGTAAATCCGGGTTATAATTCTTCAAAGCCCGGCAATATATGGGCAGCTTTTGGAACAAACCCAACTGGTGGTTTAAATGTGGGTACAGGTGAGTATGGTGCTAACCAGGCTGCGATTGATTTTTATAGAAAAACACAGGATTCCAGGTTGGCTTACTTTTATACTCCGGTTACAATAACGCCTGCAAGCTCTAGTTTTTATTCAGTTGTTTTACCTCCGAATTTTACAGCTTCTGGTTCCGGGCATTTTGCCGGAAATTATTGTGGCACCCAGGCTACCGTCGCCGGTGGATCATCTGATATTGGCCCCGGTATTCTTAAAAGTCCCAGTCAATCCGCTGTTATGATGACTGCTGCTGAAAGCTACTTTTTACAAGCTGAAGCCACTGTTCTCGGTTGGTTACCGGGCGGAAATGCAGCTGCGCAGAGTTTATATGTAAAAGGTATTGAGAAATCTTATGAATTTCTTGGTGTTGCCGGTGGGGGTGTTGCTGCTGATGCTGCTGCCGATGCTTATTATAATCAAGGCACCTCCCAGGGTACGTCATTTGTAATTTTTCCTACAGGTGTAAGCGCCGACAGCTTGAGGCACACTATCCTTCAACAAAAATGGGCAGCTTTGAATAGTATAAATATTCTTGAGCCCTATAATGACTGGAGAAGAACATTTAATCCGGCTATGAATTCAGGGTACCCCATTGTACCGGTTTCTAATAGTGCTACCAACACACATGCACACATGCCATTTAGATATCTATACCCGGTGACAGAGCAGAACAGTAATGGTATTGCCTGGGCCGCAGCCGGCGGTGCGACAACCGATGCATTTAATGACAAAATATTCTGGATGAAATAAAGTATTGTTCCGGAATGAAATAAACAATAAGTAAAGACTAAAAATATAAGCAATGAAAAAAAATAATCGAACTGTAAATAAAGTGCCGATGATAGTAAATATCATTCTGCTGTTGCTGTTGTCATGTGGCTTTACATCTTGCCTAAAAAATGGTAACTATAATGTTGATTTTTCAACAGTAGCGCCATCTATCGATTTTCCCCTGGTGGCTTCTAATGGCGGACCAGAACTTGTGTATGCTTTTACTCCCCCGGTTACCACTTTTGATTTTCCTCTTTATGTAAATCTGGCTTCTCCAAGCACTTTAAAGGTTCCGGTTACAGCCACCCTTGTTATTGACACTGCTTATCTTACTAAGTATAATGCTGATAACGGCAAAAACTATCAGGTGATGCCGAGCAGTTATTATACTATTCATAATGGCTTAAACAGAACTATTGCTGCAGGTCAACGATTGGATAGTATGTATATTACTTTTAATCTTTCTACATTTGATCTTTCGCAAAGTTGGGCTCTTCCGGTTACTATTGGGTCTGCCTCTGTGCCTATTGAGCAATGGAGTCATGCAATTATCAGCCCGCAGGTAAAAAATCATTTAGATGGGGATTATATGCTTACAGGTAACAGCCCGATGGTGGATGCAGCCAGTGCAACTTTGACAGGTGCTTATCCAAATGAAGTTTATTTAATCACAGCCGGGCCTAATAGCGTCTATATGTATGACGTAACTGTTGGCGGGCCTGCGCATCTGATTATGAGTGGTAGTAGCCTATCCTATTATGGTTCGTTCAGTCCCATATTTACTTTCGATCAGAATACCGGTAATATTACCAGTGTTACAAACTATTATGGGCAGCCAGCTGGCAATACCCGATCTGGACAGTTGGATCCATCCGGGATCAATCACTTTAACCTATCTACTTTAAATGGAGACGTCTCGTATTTCATGTTACAGCCAAGCGTCATCACAGTGGCTCCATATATTCGTACTTCATTTAATGAACATTTTAAATATTTAGGCCCACGTCCTTAATAACTTGATCGTTTGAAATATTTTAAAAAGGATGTCTGAAAAGACATCCTTTTTGTTTTTAATTATGGTGAAAACAAGATTTTTGAAGTTTGGTTACTTAGTCGTTCTTAAAATTCTTCAAACACAGGATGGATAAAAAATCTATAGCATAAGTTATTTCATTCTCATTTCACGCTTGCAATTCTACAGTCGGCAAGAAAAGATCTGATTGCCACTATATCGGATGTATTCGCAATTACAAATATTGTTGCGATGAAAGATAATTCAGTTGTTTTTGCTTATAAATTATTATAAAATATGATGGCAGGATTAAATATGTGTAGGCTTTAAATTATGTGATCCTGTTGCTCAAATCTGATAATCCAGGGATTAAACAAGTCGATATAGTGAATAATTTAAATACCTGCATTGGAGATTAAACAGTGCGATTGTACCAGTACAAAAAGAATTGCGTTAACTTTTTTTTATGGTTCGCTTTTTAAAATATTGATTTATTTATAAAAATGATTGTAATTTATTTTTATGTAAAGAGTTTACTGAAATTGTTAAAAAAACATTAATTTTCCGCAGCATTCTGGATTTTTTGAATGTCTACCTAGAACCTTTTCCTTGAAAATTGGACGGCTTTCGTTGAAAATTATAGTATTAATTTTTTAAAATTAACTGTCACATGAGAAAATTTGCATCACTCCTAACGGTGCTTATGCTGCTTTGTACATTGGCATTTGCACAAACCCGAACAGTCACCGGAACTGTAAAAGATGATAACGGACAACCGATTCCCGGAGCAAGTGTAACTATTAAAGGAAAGAAAGGCGGAACCAGCACCGACGCCAAGGGAGCATTTAAGCTGGTTGTTAGTACCGGAAACACGCTGGTTATTACAGCCGTGGGTTATGCACAGAGAGAAGTTTCTGTAGATAATTCTTCTTCCTTTGATATTAACTTGATTCCGCAGCGTACCGATCTTACAGAGGTGATCGTGACCAGCGTAGCTGGGGCGACTACCAAAGCAAACATGACGGTGTCGGTAACTAAATTAAATGCAGATAAGCTGACACAGGTTCCCGCAACGTCAATGGCTTCAGCATTGCAGGGAAAAGTTGCCGGCCTGCAAATGGCTTCTCCCCAGGGTAATCCTGGTTCTGAGCCGGACATTCAATTGCGAGCAGATAATAACTTACCGAATGTGGGTTCAGGGCCGCTAATTTTAATTGATGGCGTTATTTTGAATGGCAGTTTGGCGGATATCAATGCGGATGATGTTGAATCCATAGAAGTGGTGAAAGGTGCAGCTGCTTCTGCATTATATGGTTCAAGAGCAGGAAATGGTGTTATTGCAATTACAACCAAAAGAGGCAGCAGGCTTAATGTAAATACTGTTGCAGTAACAGTTCGTAATGAAATTGGGTTTCAAAATTTGCCTAAAGAATTGAGTTTAGCTACTCATCATCAATATGCTCTTGCCAGCGACTGGCAGCAATACCAGGGTCAGTATACAAAATATGCAGGAGTTACTTATCCCTCAGGCTACACCGGTGCCGGGTATAGTCCGCTAATTTCGGGCAACCAAACTCCGGATGCCGATCACTATATGGATAATCCTTTTGGAGTTACCAATGATCTGCAAAAGGCAATTTTCCGAACCGGAAATAATTTTACCAATTTCGTCAGTGTTTCTTCAAGAAGCGAAAAAACTAATTTATATACTTCTTTTGAGAATAATGTGCAGCAGGGGATTGTGGTATTTACCGGCGGATATCAACGACAAAACTTCAGGTTAAATTTAGACCAACAGATCGCAAAATGGCTCAAAATTTCCACCTCAAACTTATATATCACTACTGAGACCAATCAGCCAAGTGATGCAGGATCATTTTTCAATGTTCTATTAATGACTCCGGATGTGAATTTATACCAGGCAAATCCTGATGGACAACCTTATTATTTAAGAACAGAGCAATTTTTAGGAAATAATACGAATCCGCTTTATGATCTGTGGAAATACAAACCGGACAGCAAAGACAGGCATTGGATAGGCGATTATAGTGCCAATGTAAAATTCACATCATGGGCAAATTTGGATTTAAATCAAACTATAGAAATAGAAGATAGCCGTTACACTTTGGTTGTGCCAAAAGACACCTGGACATTTTCTGGAGGAACGGCTGCCACTAATGGAGAAGCATATACTAACGGTAGCTTATCTCAAAACTCATCTGAATCCATAAATAAGAATACCCAGGTAACTTTGAATTTGACGAAAAAATTTGGAGGGCTAGATGTGAAAGGAAAACTTTCATATTTATACGAGAATGCCCATTATGAAGGGTTTAATGAATATGCATCACAATTTCAATATCCTGATGTTCCTGTGTTTGCTAATTTCACAAACATCACAAGTGGAGGTTCAAGCATCACGGATTCAAGGACTCAGGACTACTTTGCTATTGCATCATTGAACTGGAAAAATAAATATCTTGTGGATGGAATGTTTCGACAGGATGGCTCTTCGTTATTTGGCTCAAATGCCCGTTGGAATTCTTATTACAGAATTTCCGGTGCATACAGAATAACTCAGGATATTAGAATTCCCGGTATTGATGAACTCAAGATTAGAGCCGCCTACGGAACTGCCGGTATTCGCCCGGGATTCGACTGGCAATATGAAGTTTTTCTTTTGTCAAACGGTGTGGCCACTGCGTTGCAAGAAGGCAATAACGATTTAAAACCTTCAAATACCGCAGAAACAGAGGTTGGTTTGGATGCTAATTTTCTCAAAAAATTCTCTTTGGAAGCTGTTTATGCAAGCTCGGTAACTACTAATCAATACTTGAACGTTCCTTTAGTTGCGTTTTTAAATAACGGACATAGCCAACAATGGCAGAATGCAGGTACAGTTAAATCAAATACTTTAGAACTCACATTGGGAGCTGATTGGGTAAAGCACAAAGACTTTAGCTGGAGCACTAATATTGTCTTTTCAAGAATAAGACAAAAAATTACCAGTTTACCCATTAAGCCTTATTTGTATGGTGGTACGGACGGTGGCGGTGGCCAGATGTTTTACATCAAACAAGGAGAAACCTATGGAGCCATGTATGGGTATGATTATGTAAGAACACTGGACCAGATGTCTCATCAACTACCTGCCGGAAAATCAATTTCTGATTATGAAGTCAATTCAGATGGATTCGTAGTAGCAAAAGGCACTCAAGGAACTCCCCAAGAAGCAGTTATTCAATTGAAAAGCCCTGATGGATCTTTATGGTATGGTAAAATAGGAGATGGCAACCCAAATTTCAATATGGGTGTATCCAATACACTTAAATACAAAGGTATCAGTTTGTATTTTCTTATTGATGTTAAAGACGGGGGAGATGTATATAATGCGAGATCGGAATGGATAACCCGTGATAACAGGAACGGCATTGAAGATATGTATGGAGTGGACCCAAGTAAAAAGAAGACATACGATTATTTCCAAAGTATTTACAATGTGAACCAGATAAATAGATACTGGGTTGAAAATGCCGGGTATATCAAATTGAGAGAAGTTTCGTTGGGATATAGTTTTTCTAATAAATTCCTGGACAGAACCTTTAAGGGTGTAGTTAAAGGGATCACTGCAAAAGCAATTGGCAGGAATTTAGCTACAATAACAAACTATTCCGGGTATGATCCGGAAGTAGGTACTTTGCGAACTCCTTATGATGGAATCAATCATTATCCCAACTTCAGGAACATAGCGTTTTCATTGCAATTTGATTTCTAAAATATTTAAAGATAAAAACATGAAAAAAATTAAATTTCTTTCAGTTATATCGTTAGCCATTTTTGTAGCGCTTGGTTGTAAGAAAAGTGTGCTTGAGGTAACTGATCAAAACACTCCGACTTTTAAAGACGTTTATTCGGATGGTTCTTCATTGGTAAAAGTAGCCGGTGGATTATTCAATACTATTTACGTAGGAGAACATGCCTATAATGGAGTAGAAATGTGTTTAGCCACAGCAGCCGATAATGTTACCTGCTCTTGGGGTAACCAGGCAATGAGGGATATGTCATGGGAGCCTCGCAATCATGCCTGGGACAATTCAGCCGCATATAGCTATGCGGGTATTACAGAATTTACATGGGCTCAGATGTATGGCACGATTGGGGTCGCAGCAAATATATTGCAAGCAATTTATGGCGGAACAAAAATTGACAATCCGGGCGATGAGGCAATGACAAGATCAGTTAGCAGGTTTACTCAAGGAGTGGCTTATGGGAACTTAGCATTGCTTTTTGACAAAGCATACGTTGTTGATTCGCTTAGTTCCGTACATAACCCCGGGTACGATAATTCAAGTCCTTATACAAGTGTAGCGAATGCAGCTTTAGGGTATCTGGATTCTGCAATAGCAATAGCTTCATCATCTAGTTTTACTATCCCGGCTTCATGGTTCGGCACGGCATCAGATATGAGTTCCTCAGATTTTGTGAAATTGTGTAATACTTGTGCTGCAAGGATTTTATCTTATACTCCTAGAAATAAAACACAATTGCAGGCAGTAAATTGGGCAAAAGTGAAAACTTATGCGGATGCGGGTATAACAACTGATTTTAGTGTAGTGGGAGATTCATATACTAATTGGTATGATGAAGCAGGTGATTATCTTACTTATGACGGATGGGGACTTACAGATATGTATGTGGTGAATTTAATGGATCCTACTGAACCAGCACACTGGGACGATTCTCCTACCTTCCCATATCCTCCTGTATCAACTAACCCAAATGCTGATAAAAGACTGAATACCGACTTTGAATATGTTTCATCTAATTGGTTAAACCCAACAAGAGGCTACTATCATTTTTCAAATTACAGGAGCAACAGGTATGATCAGCTTTATATATCAGACATAGGCCCTAAGCCGGAAATCATGAAGGCTGAAAATGATATGTTGAGAGCTGAGGCAAGAGCTTACACCGGAGACCTGGCTGGAGCTGCTGCGATCATTAATGCCAGTACCTGGAAAACCCGTGGCGGGTTACCGGATGTAGCTGCTGATCTAACTTCGATAGTTAATGCTATCCATCATGAGAGATTTGTAGAAATGTATACAACCGGCATGGGACTTCAATTCTTTGAAATGCGAAAATTGAATTTATTGCAAAAAGGTACTCCTTTGCATTTCCCAATTCCTGCCCAGGAAATGCAGAAGTTTGGCCAAAATCCACCGTATTACACATTTGGAGATTTGTATTCAACGGAAGATGGAATAAATACATCCAATGCAGGATGGAGATAAACTTTATTGTTTGGTATAAATAGTTATCAAAATAAAATATCGGGGGATTGATTTAATGCTTTAAATCAATCCCTTTTTCTTTATTGATATATTGGGAAATAATCCACTACTTTTGGGGCGAAATAAATTTTTATGCCCGAACAAAATCAACAACCTAATCAACTTAATATCGAAATTTCTGAAGAAGTAGCAGAAGGATCTTATGCTAATCTTGCTATCATTACACATTCTCATGCGGAATTCGTGATCGACTTTGTAAACGTGATGCCGGGCACACCGAAAAGCAAAGTGAAATCAAGGATCATTCTGACACCGCAGCATGCCAAACGTTTGATGAGGGCAATAACGGAAAATATTGGGAAATATGAGGCAGTGAATGGTCCAATAAAAGACCTGGAAGAGATTCAGCTTCCATTAAATTTTGGCGGGCCTACGGCGCAGGCTTGATAGAAGTCCTTAGTCAATAGTCGTTATTCTTTGGTATTGCAGAAATTTGTCTGGATTATTTATCATTTATAAAATAAGTTTTGCAACTTCATTATTTTCACTTTTTAATTGATGATACTATTTCTTACTAATACAATTTCAAGCAAGTACAAAATCAAGCCAAACAGGTGTTTCCGCATTTTCGGTTTCTTAGTCATTTAATTTTGAAATAAAATAGCCTTAGCAGCTCCGTCTTTTATATGCTTCAACGATATTTACATAAACTGAACTGGATGAATTCCTGATTTGTACAGTCAAACCAAATCTTTCTTCCGGGGGGCAGTTTTTTGAAATATTCTGGATTCGCATTGCTATAGCAAACGATTTTTAAAACGCTTATAAAATTCTATGATCTCCTATAGATTTATTTTATTGTTACAAAAGTGGCTAATGATTATAGACTACTCACTAACGACTCACAACAGCCCTTCATCTGCAAAACTGTAATATCCATCCTCGCTGACGATGATGTGATCTAAAACAGTTATATCAAAAAAGCGGGCGGCTTCTTTTATTTTTTTAGTAAGTTCTTCATCTGCATGACTTGGCTTCAAACTGCCGGAAGGATGATTATGGCAAAGAACAATACTAACAGCATCTTCTTCCAATGCCCTTTTCAGAATGATCCTTGGATCAGCTACTGTTCCTGTGATTCCGCCTTCGCTTACAATTTGAAAATGGTTTATTTTATTAGCACGGTTTAAAAAGAGTACTGCAAATACTTCATGACGGTAATCTTTTAGTTTTGGTCGCAGATAACGGGCAATTTCATCGCTGCTGGTAATGGCTTGCTTTTCCAATGCTGAAGAAACTTGTCTTCTCCTTCCTAATTCCAATGCAGCCGCTATGGTTACTGCTTTTGCCAGTCCAATGCCTTTTATTTTCATTAGTTCTTTTACAGAAAGTTTGCCCAGTTCATTCAGGTTATCTTTTCCGAGTTTTAAAACCTCTTTTGACAAGTCTACAGCTGATTTTTCTTTGGTGCCATGATTGATCAAAATAGCCAGCAATTCGGAATGACTTAATGATGCAGCCCCATGGAATAGTAATTTTTCCCTTGGCCTATCGTCTTTTGCCCAATTTTTAATCGAGTATTTCTGCGCTTGCATATAACAAGTTTAGACAATAATTTTATCCCTGACAATACCACTTTAGTTGTATCTGTCACTAAGATCCACCTGTTTGAAAAACTAAAACCAATGTTATGAAGACCAGATCAGTTTCTTCCCTCGGAGCGCTGCATCCAGTACTGTTTTTTGCCGTAGTTTATGCTATTGCATTGTTATTTTCCATTTTCATCTGCTCGTCATTATTTTATAGCTGCAATGCTAATAAAGCAGAGGTGACGCAAAAGCAGAAGGCGCCGGCTCAACAGGTTTCTTTGTCGCAATCCACAGCTGCAGTGATGATGAATCATTGATCCAATTCAATTTTATCGAAGCCGAATATTTTTACATATCCGGATGGAAGGAATGCGTCCTTATTTAATATCTTCGCGGCACATCTTTCATCCATGGCTGCTAAAATATTTTCCGGAACCAGCTCGCAGAAATTAGCTGCAGAGATTTGCAAACAATATGGTACTCAATTAGGTAAAGTAAATATCCAACGCTTCAGTGATGGAGAGATCTGCCCCGTGTTTTTGGAAAGCATTCGGGGCGATTTTGTTTTCCTGGTACAAAGCACTTATGCTCCTGCTGATAACCTGATGGAACTTCTTTTAATGATCGATGCTGCCCGCCGGGCATCCGCTTATAAAGTGACTGCCGTAATACCTTATTATGGTTATGCCCGCCAGGACAGAAAGGATAAGCCACGAGTAGCTATTGGCAGTAAACTGGTCGCCAATATGTTGGTGGCTGCTGGAGCAGACAGGATGATCACTATGGATCTTCATGCCCCTCAGATCCAAGGCTATTTTGATATACCGGTTGACCACCTGGATAGCCACGCACTTTTTATCCCTTACATTGAGAATCTCAGGCTGGAAAACCTTACCTTTGCGGCCCCTGATGTGGGAGCTACCAACCGCATCAGAGAGATTGCCAGCTACTTCAATGCAGAAATGGTAATATGCGATAAACATCGCAAAAGGGCTAATGAAATAGCAAGTATGGTGGTGATAGGAGATGTTACAGACAGGGACGTAGTGATTATTGATGATATCTGTGATACAGGAGGAACACTGGCAAAAAGTGCAGCTCTTTTAAAAGAAAAAGGCGCCCGGAGTGTAAGGGCATTGATCACTCACCCGGTGCTAAGCGGCAAAGCCTACGAGAACATTGAAAACAGTGTGCTGGAAGAACTGGTGGTTTGTGATACCATTCCGCTTCGGGGACAATGTTCCAAGATCAAAGTGATCTCAGTAGCTGAATTATTTGCGGTAGCAATCAGAAACGCATTTGAAAATAAAAGTATCACCAATCTCTTCATTCATTCACAAAGAAGAGACAAATAAGAAAGAATAAGTAATCAACAAATAAAAATAAACAATGAACACAATTACAATCGAAGGACAACTGAGGACCGGCTTTGGCAAAACAGCCACCCGCCAACTCCGCTCTCAGGGACAAGTGCCCGGTGTAATTTACGGGGGTGCACAGGAGATCAATTTCTTTGCTCCTGCTGCGGCATTCAAACCTTTAATCTACACTCCGAAATTTCAGCTGGCAGAAGTAAAAATTGATGGAAAATCCTACAAATGCATTTTGAAAGATCTGCAATTTGATAAAGTTTCTGATGCATTGACCCATGTGGATTTGCTGGAACTGGTAGAGGATAAAAAAATGATTGCCAGCATTCCATTGCACTTAACAGGCACTGCCAAAGGGGTTAAAGACGGAGGTAAGCTTCATGTCAAAATGAAAGCATTGAAGGTTAAAACACTTCCTAAATACCTGAAAGAGCAGATAGAAGTGAATGTTGATAATCTTGAACTGAATGGAAATATCAGGGTAGAAGACGTAAAAGAAGAGAATTTTGAGATATTGAATTCTCCCCGTATTCCAATTGCGTCAGTAACGCTTACCAGGGAGCTGAAACAGGAAGAAGCTGCCGCCACTCCGGCTGCTGCTGCACCTGCCGCTGCTGCACCTACTGCTGCCGCTGCTCCGGAGAAAACAGAGAAACCAGCAGAAAAAGGGAAAAAATAAGATATCTGAAATCATTTTACAACCCGTATCATAAGATGCGGGTTTTTTATTGGCTTCAGCCGATATTTGACTATTGATTGCTATGAAATTTCTGATCGCCGGACTTGGTAATACTGGTAACGAATATGCGCATACAAGACACAATATTGGTTTTGATGTAGTGAATGCGCTTGTGCGAAAACATGACAGTAGTTTTCGGGTAGATCGGCTGGCTTATGTTGCAGAACTAAAATGGAAAGGAAAATTTTTTGTATGCATTTGCCCCACCACCTATATGAATTTAAGCGGTAAAGCAATTAAATATTGGATGGATAAAGAGAAGATACCGTTGGAACGATTGCTGGTGATACTTGATGATGTAGCACTACCATTGAATAAGATGCGGATCCGGCCGGGGGGAAGCAATGGTGGCCATAATGGGTTAAAAAACATTGAGGAAGTATTGGCGACAAAAGATTATCCCCGGCTCCGTTTTGGCATTGGCAACGATTATCCAAAAGGACATCAATCTGATTTTGTATTAGGACGTTGGAAAAAAGAGGAGGAGCCGTTGGTAAAGTTGAAAATTGATAAAGCGGTCGAAGCGATTGAAACCTTTGCCACACAAGGCATTACCGCAGTAATGAACGACATAAATAATAAAGAATTTTCCTTATGATAAGTCAGATTGATTACTTATTTTAGCGGGCCGTGAAATCTTCAGCGGTTTAAAATCCAATAAACATATTGATTGTATGAATATATGGGATAAAAAGCCTATGAGTATTGTATCCGATGTATTTATTTAAAATAGTTCCTGAGTATGAAAATTTTTTGTGTTGGCCGTAACTATGCTGCTCATGCGAAAGAGCTCGGTAATGAGATTCCCGAAGAACCGGTAATTTTCATGAAGCCAAAAAGTGCAATGCTGCAACCGCATACTCCTTTTTATTATCCTGAATTCACCAACGAATTGAATTATGAGTGTGAACTGGTGCTCCGCATCAGTAAAAACGGGAAATATATTCAGGAAAAATTTGCGAGTAAATATTATGATGCCATTACAGCAGGAATTGATTTTACTGCCCGTGATATTCAAAAGGAGTTAAAAGAAAAAGGATTACCCTGGGAAAAAGCAAAAGCATGGGATAATTCAGCCGTGATCGGTAAGTGGGTCCCTTTTACCAATATCAAGAATAAAAAAGATATCAATTTTTGTTTGTATAAGAATAAAGAACTGGTGCAACAGGGAAATTCCGGGAATATGATCCATAGTTTTGATAAGATCGTTTCATATATCTCCAATTATTTTTCTGTCAATATCGGCGATGTGGTTTTCACCGGCACTCCTGCTGGTGTGGGCGAAGTAGTAGTGGGTGATGAGTTGGAAGCATTCATCGAAGACGACAGCATGTTTACCCTGGAAGTGAAATAAACGAATCATAAAAATGTTGGCAACCAAAACCAACTGTTAAGAAGCCATTCGCAATAGCGGGTGGCTTTCGTTTTATAACTGCAATTGCTTTCCATTAAATTTGTTCTTTCTGCTTGCTATTATGACAGATATATCCATACTATTAAAAGCTTATCGCCTCATGAGCCAGGTGAAAGCAATGGCCGAGACCTATGATGCCAATCGAACTGTTTGCAAATATGTTCATTCTACTTCCCGCGGACATGAAGCGATTCAATTAGCTACTGCATTTCACCTGCAGTCACAGGATTTTGTCAGCCCTTATTATCGCGATGAAAGTTTGTTGTTAGGTTTAGGATTCACACCTTATGAATTAATGCTTCAATTGCTGGCAAAGGCTGACGATCCGTTCACAGGAGGCAGAGAATATTATTCTCATCCGAATTACAAGGGGACAGATAAACCAACGATCACCCATCAAAGTAGTGCTACCGGTATGCAGGCTATTCCAACAACTGGTATTGCTCAGGGAGTTCAATACCTGGAAAAGATAAGTTCTCCTAAATTAAAAAGAGGTACATCAGGAGATTTGCCGGTAGTGGTTTGTTCATTGGGTGATGCAAGCATAACCGAAGGCGAAGTGAGTGAAGCATTTCAATTTGCAGTGTTGAAACAGTTGCCTATTGTTTACTTAATTCAGGATAATAGCTGGGGTATTAGTGTATCGGCAGAAGAAGCAAGAGCCATGAATGCTTTTGAATTTGCCGCAGGCTTTAAAGGAATGAATCGGATACAAGTGGACGGAAGTGATTTTGAAGTTTCTTATGATGTGATAAAAAACGTTTTTGATTTTGTACGCAGAGAAAGAAAGCCATATTTGATTCATGCAACGGTTCCGCTGTTGGGCCATCACACCAGCGGAGTGAGAAAGGAATTTTACCGGACGGATGAAGATTGGTCAACACATTTGAAAAATGATCCGGGCCCGAAATTGAAAAAAAGACTTTTGGAAAGAGGAGTTAGTGAAAAAGAAATTCAATTGATAGAAAAAGGAGCGGCTGCATTGATAGCTGAAGATTTTGAAAAAGTGGTGCAGGCGCCGGACCCCGATCCAACTACAATCGAAGATCATGTTTTTGTCCCCACGCCTGTTACTGAAGTAAAAGGTGAAAGAAATCCGGCTGGCGCTGAAAAAATCATTATGGTAGATGCGGCTTTATTTGCGATCCGTGAAATTATGGAAGAATATCCCGAAGCGATTTTGTATGGACAGGATGTTGGTAAAAGATTGGGTGGCGTATTTCGTGAAGCTGCAACATTAGCTGAACAATTCGGCGATCACCGGGTATTCAATACTGCGATCCAGGAAGCGTATATCGTCGGTTCTACTGTGGGTATGAGTGCTGTTGGATTAAAGCCGATTGTTGAAGTACAATTTGGCGATTACATCTATCCGGGACTGAACCAGCTGGTAACTGAAATTTCGAAAAGCTGTTATCTCAGTTGCGGAAAGTTTCCGGTATCGATGGTACTTCGTGTTCCGGTGGGAGCATATGGAGGTGGCGGACCATATCACAGCGGTAGCGTGGAAACAACTCTTCTCTCGATAAAGGGAATTAAAATAGCATATCCATCGAATGCGGCAGATATGAAAGGCCTGATGAAAGCAGCATTTTATGACCCGAATCCTGTAGTGATACTGGAACACAAAGGACTTTACTGGAGCAAAGTGCCGGGCACTGAAGATGCCAAAACTACAGAACCCTCCAGGGATTATATCCTTCCGTTTGGCAAAGGGAATATTGTGTTGCATGCAGATGCCAATGCAATTAATAATGGAGAAAGTTGCTTGATCGTCACTTATGGAATGGGTGTGTATTGGGCAAAAGCTGCCGCAAAAAATTTTAATGAACAGGTAGAAATTCTTGATCTCCGAACATTGTTTCCACTCGATGAAGCACTGATCTTCGAACGTGTAAAGCTGCATGGAAAATGCCTGGTGCTTACAGAAGAACAGCAGAACAATTCTTTTGCGGAAGCTCTTGCCGGAAGGATCTCTAGAAACTGTTTTCAATTCCTTGATGCACCGGTAGAAGTGCTTGGTGCTTTAAATGTGCCCGCAGTTCCCATGAATATGGGGTTGGAGCAGGCTATGCTTCCGAATTCAGAAAAGCTGTCGTTGGCGTTAGAGAAGTTGCTGAATTATTAATGCAAAAAAGGCCAAATCAATTATCTTTGCTGCCCATTTTGGCGGGGTAGCTCAGGTGGTAAGAGCGTCGGATTCATAACCCGGAGGCCATGGGTTCAAGTCCCATCCCCGCTACAGGAAAAGGCTCAGTTTTGGGCCTTTTATTTTATCCCCTGTTTTCTTTTTTTAAGAATCAAACAGCAAGTATTGCAATAGTTTTTCTTTCTTATTTTTTTTAAAAACATTTCTTCAAATAATAATCTGAAAATTCAGTCAGCTTTAGAATTGCTTCAGCTTGGGTGATTTTCATTCCTTTTTTGATTAAAATCACAAAAGGGGCTAATGCCTGTCAGTAAAATTGATTATTGAGAGAAGTAATTTTGAAAGTAAGTTTATTATGCCGGAAGGCATTTATTGTCTTGTCAGTTTTATCAAATAATAAGCAATGATCAAGTTTGCAGTTGCTATTGATGGTTTGAAATATTCTCACAGCGCAGCTCAATATGCTGCATTTTTTTCCAGCGAAGCTAATGCACACCTCATAGGTATCTTTCTTGATGACTTCAGTTATCACACATACAGGATCTCTGATTTTATGAAAGACAAAAAAACATTTGAGAAAAAAATTGCTGAATTTGAAAACAAAGACCGAAGCATCCGGGAAAAAGCAGTTGGGGATTTTGAGGACGTTTGCAGAAAGTTTCATCTGAATTATTCGGTACATCATGACCGGAATATTGCCATTACTGAATTACTGCATGAAAGTATTTATACAGATCTTCTGATCATAGATAGTAAAGAAACGCTGACTAATTACACAGAAAATATTCCTACCCGGTTTACCCGGGATCTGCTTTCTGAAGTACAATGCCCTGTAGTTGTCGTACCACAAGTGTACTTGCCGGTCAAAAAGATCTTTTTATTGTATGATGGCGGCCCGTCTTCTGTGCATGCTATCAAAATGTTCAGCTACCTTTTTTCATCTTTAAAAAAGATCAGAACAGAGGTAATCTCTGTCAATGCACCAGATGCGTCTTTACATCTTCCTGACGTCCGCCTGATGAAAGAGTTTATGAAAAGACATTTTCCCGATGCTGATTATAAGGTACTGCAAGGCTCACCGGAAAATGAGATCCTGCATTATTTGAAAGAGCAAAACGAAAATAGTATGGCGGTATTGGGAGCTTACGACCGGGGAATGGTATCCCGATGGTTCAAACCCAGTATGGCAGATGTATTGATGAAAGACATAGAGCTTCCTTTATTTATTGCCCATAATAAATGATCATGGTTTATGGAAATTTGAATATTCCGGATAACAAAAATTAAGCATGAATCTTTTTGATCAATTAACATCGTTGCGGAAACATTTTATTGTTTATTTATTTCCTCCGTTACTGATCATCGCTAACTATTTTGCCTTTAATTTTTTTGCTGCTGCATTCAATGCAAAAGAAGGCTACTTATCGGGCACGATCTTTTACTGGATATTATTCTGTATCATGCCGGTGTTTTTATGGATCAACAGGAGAAACCGACGATTACTATTGAGGATAAAAAGAATTAACTGGTGGCAGGCAATCCTGATTGTTCTGCCCGTGGTGCTTGCTTTTGGATTTGGCCCTTTCAAAAACAGGATAGGTGAAGCGACGCCGATGGTTATTTTATTGTCGTTGCTTTTTGCTTTGGTCAATGCTATTTGCGAAGAATATTTATGGCGGGGATTGTATTTTGATCACCATCAGGCTAATTTCTTTTATGCTGTCTTTGTTCCTTCTATCTGGTTTGGCATCTGGCATTATGCTCCTTTATCAGTTCATCCTGCAACTATCGGGAATTTTTATTTTATCCTGGCGGCGATAGGGATGGGATTATGCTGGGGCATTGTCACTTTTTATACAAGGTCTGTTTTCTGGAGTGTGATCTCTCATACTTTGGTAGATTTGTCGGGGCTGGGAGTACTTTATTTTTTAAAATAAGATAAATGCCGCTTATGATAAACCTATCTGATAATGCGGTAAAAGTTTTACAACTCAGATACCTGCGCAAAGACAGGTCTGGAAATCTTGCAGAAACTCCTGATGAATTATTCCATCGTGTAGCAAAAGCGATCTCTTCCGCTGAATTATTCTGGGGAAAACAAGAAGATGCTCAAAAATGGGAACAAGAATTTTATCAGATGATGAGCAACTCGCTTTTTCTTCCTAACTCACCCACCTTAATGAATGCTGGAACTACGTTGAATCAGCTCAGCGCTTGCTTTGTATTACCGGTAGAAGATAATATGGATGGAATTTTTACTACGTTGAAACAAGCGGCATTGATTCAGCAAAGTGGCGGCGGAACGGGTTTCAATTTTTCACACCTGCGTCCCAAAGATGATATTGTTACTGCGACGGGTGGGACTGCATCCGGGCCGGTCTCATTCATTAAGATATTTGATGCAGCTACCGAACATATAAAACAAGGTGGTAAAAGACGAGGCGCTAATATGGGAATTCTTAATGTTGATCATCCGGATATTGAAGAATTCATTAGCGCAAAAACAATAGAAGGTTCTCTGCAAAATTTCAATATCTCGGTAGGAATTACAGATGATTTCATGAAAACACTTGAGCAAAAAGGAGCATGGCGTTTAGTTCATCCCAATTCAAAACAAGTAGTAAAAGAAATTCCTGCTAAAAAAATTTGGGATCAGATCATCGAACATGCGTGGCTAAGCGGCGATCCGGGTTTGATCTTTCTGGATACAATTAACGAAAAGAATCCAACACCAGCGTTAGGTAAAATTGAATCCACCAATCCTTGCGGTGAAGTTCCTTTGTTGCCATACGAAAGTTGCAATCTCGGTTCTATTAATCTTTCAAAACTGGTTAAAGAAAAAACTATTGACTGGAATTTGCTTGAAAAAATTATCAACGGAGCTGTCCGTTTCCTGGACAATGTGATCGAAGTGAATCAATACACCATTCCTGAAATTAAAAAAATTGTAACCGGAAACCGGAAGATCGGCCTTGGCGTAATGGGCTGGGCTGAATTATTGATCCAACTGGAAATTCCATATGAGTCAGAGGAGGCGGTGTCCCTGGCTAAGCAATTAATGCAATTCATCGAACAAAAAAGCAAAGACGCTTCCGTTCAACTGGCAACGCATCGAGGTAGTTTCCCTAATTGGGATAAAAGTATTTATGATCCCCATACTCCAATACGCAACGCTACCCGTACCAGCATTGCTCCTACCGGAACCATTTCCATCATTGCAGATACTTCTCCTTCCATTGAACCTTTGTTTGCACTGGTATATCAACGGCATCATGTATTAAATGATGAAAGCCTGCTTTCCATAAATTCTTTTTTCATCAATTACCTGAAGAAAAATAATTTGTTTTCAGAAAAAGTTTTGGAACAAGCGACAAAAGAAGGGACGATAGCGCAGATAAAAGATATTCCACTTCATGTAAAAAATATTTTTAAGACAGCTATGGATATTGATCCTCATTGGCATTTGCAGCACCAGGTAGCTTTTCAGCAATTCACTGATAATGCCGTTTCCAAAACTATTAACCTGACGGCAACTGCTACTGTTAAGGATGTGGATGAAATTTATCGGCAGGCATGGAAAGAAAAGGTGAAAGGGATCACTATCTTCCGGTATAATTCAAAAAAACGTTCTACTCTTGAAACCGGTATTAGATCAGGGATCAAAGCTTGTAAAGTTTGTATTGAATAAGGATGGATCAATTTAAAAAATGGATACACTAACTCATATAGCACTTGGCGCCTGTGTAGGCGAGGCCATGCTTGGGAAGAAATTAGGGAAAAAGGCCCTGCTGATCGGTGCATTTGCCAATAGCATTCCTGATTTTGATTTTGTGACTTCTTTTTGGATGAGTATTGATCGCAGCCTGTTAGCTCACCGAGGGTTCACCCATTCCTTTTTATTTGCAATATTAATTGCTGCCTTACTGGGATATTTATTTCAACGATGGTTTAAGAGATTCAATATCGCATTCAGAACATGGATCATTTTTTTTCTCATCGAAATATTGCTGCATTTATTTATTGATGCTTTTAATAATTACGGCACCGGTTGGTTCGAACCATTCAGCCATGCCAGGATCTCATTCAATTCTATTTTCGTAGTAGATCCTTTTTATTCGATATGGCTTGGTATTGCAATGGTTGTTTTACTGATCTTAAAAAATGATCACCCCAAAAGAAAATTTTGGCTGGAATTTGGCTTAGGCATCAGCTCGTTGTATTTCATGTATTGTGTGGTGAATAAATTTAAAACGGATTCTGATATAAGAAATATGCTGAAAACACAACAGATCAGTTATACCAATTACATAACAACTCCTACGCCATTGAATAACTGGATGTGGTATGTTGTGGCAGGAAATGATAATGGTTATTATATTGGATACTATTCTGTTTTTGACAGCCAAAAAAAAATTAATCTGAATTTTTATCCCAAGAACGATTCCTTGCTAAACTCGGTTCGTAATTATGATGAAGTGCAACGGTTGATCCGGTTTTCAAAAGGATTTTATACAGTAGAACAATGGCATGATACGCTTGTATTCAATGACCTTCGCTTTGAACAAATTGTAGGATGGTATCGGCCCGAAGCGAAATTTGCATTTCATTATTACCTCCAGCATAAAGAAGGAAATAAATTTGTCGTTCAGCGTGGACGCTTTGCAAACTGGACCTGGGAAACAACCCAATCTCTGATCAAAAGAATAGAAGGAAATTGAGTATTGCTATTTCAGCTTTTCTCCCTGAAATAAAAAGTGAATAGATAAAAACCGAGTTTTATTATTTGGTAAGAACTCCATCGTGCCAGGCGTTTGAAAATTGTAGTGGTTTTGGCGAGTCGCTCTTCAGTTATTTCTACACAATTTTCTCTAATGATTTGTTCCAAAGCTTCATCCACTTTTACGGCAAAGGAAGGATCATATACATCGAGATTCAACTCAATGCTGGCATAGGCGCTGATGTTATTGACATTATAGGATCCGATGGTCAGCCACTCATTATCACATACGGCCACTTTCCCGTGCAGTATAGTACCCTGGTATTCAAAAATTTTAATTTTATACCGAAGCATCCAGTCATAAATATATCGCTCTGCGAATTTTGCCAGCTTTACATCAGATAATCCTGCGAGTACTACTTTTATTTTTACTCCACGGCTAAGAGCTTGCATAATATTTTTACGCATGATCCGTCCGGGTAAAAAATAGCTGCATAAGATCGTGATCTCAGTTTTTGCGGTCTTCAGCATTTCGATGTAGCTGCGGGATATCTGGTTTTTCCTTCGTACCCAGTCATTGCGTCGCATCCGCACCATGCTTTTTTCTCCTTCCGAAAAATTAAACTCCAATTCTTTTTGTTCACATGGAGTGATGCCCATTCGTCGGGGAAATCCCTTCCATGTTTTCCAGCAAAGCACACATAATTGTTTTGCAATTTCTCCTTCGGCATATAATGCAAAATCCAGCCAGGCGGGCCGTCCCGGCATATCATTGTAGCGGTCAGAGATATTCAATCCGCCAACTAATACGTAATGGGTATCTACTACCAACACTTTATGATGAAGCCGCCTTCCGAAATAAAAATATTTACTGCGGAAAATAGTCTCAAAAAAACGAAAATGAATTCCCGCTGACCTAAGTTCATCAATAAAATTTTGCGACATCACTTGCGAAGCATATCCGTCTGCAATGAGATATACCTGTACCTTTCTTTGTACGGCCGCTTTTAACGCATTGGCTACTTTGGTTCCGGTTTCATCATCATCGTAAATATAGACCTGTAGGTGTATGGTATCTTTTGCCCGGCCGATCAACTCCAGCATCAGATCAAAATAATCTTTGCCACCACGAATAAGCCTGACCTTATTATTGCCAGTATAATTATGAAAGTTTGCTTTGGGCTTAGCTGTGGACATGCTGGTGCAAATTTATCAGTAACTTTTAATAATAAGATTATGCATATCATTTTGCTATGATAAAGGTTAATCATAAGAATGATGATGATCAGGAGGAAAATCTATTCAGGATTCATATTTTACACTGACCGATATCAGTTTCTCTGTAGCATAGAAATAATAATTTTGAATATAGTTATTATAATTTATTCACTAATCAAATTATCAGTTATGACAATTGAATTTCATGTGGGGCAGATAAAAGCGGAAGAAAAGCTCATTGATTATATAAAAGAAAAATTAGTGGCTTTATCGCATCTTCATCACCATATTTCCAGGGCAGAAGTATATCTTCATGAATACAAGGAGCTGCGAAAGGAAAATAAAGTATGTGAAATACGATTAGACATTTTTGGCGAAACAGTATTTGTTCGCAGGGAATCGGGTCAGTATAAAAAATCTGCAACAGAGGTTTTAAAGGAATTGAAAAAACTCGTGAAGGAACAGGTGAAACATCAAAATGATCCTCCTGACATTACTACCAGCACCGTTAAGGTGTAATGTCAATATAAGCAGCTGCTGTAGTAGTGGTTTGTGCTTGAGGTAATGATGGATTCGATTCTTTTTGATCCATTCGTTTTCCCAAAATATTTTCCAGGTCTTCTTTAAAAATTATTTCTTTTTGCAGAAGAAGGTCTGCTACTTTTGTCAGTTTATCTTTATTTTCCAACAAAATGTTCTTCGTTCTTTCGTACGCATTGCTTACCAGTTTGCGGACTTCTTCATCGATCAATTTTGCGGTTTCTTCACTATAAGGTTTTTGAATGCTCATATCTGTTTGGCCGGTGGAATCATAAAAGCTGATGTTGCCGAGTTTTTTATTGAAGCCATAATATACCACCATCATATAAGCTTCTTTGGTTACTTTTTCCAGGTCGTCCAAAGCGCCGGACGATACTTCACCAAACATGATCTCTTCGGCAGCTCTACCTCCAAGTGTAGCTGACAGATGATCCGTAAAAGCCGACTCACTTCTCAATTGTTTTTCTTCAGGCAGATACCAGGCAGCACCCAATGATTTTCCTCTGGGGATGATGGAAACTTTTACTAAAGGGTCCACATTTTTCAACAACCAACTTACCAAAGCATGACCCGCTTCATGATAGGCGATGATCTTTTTCTCTTCCGGTGAAATGATCTTGCTTTTCTTTTCGAGGCCTGCTACAACTCTGTCAATAGCTTCCAGGAAATCTTCTTTTCCTACTTTATCTTTTTTTCTACGTGCAGCGATCAAAGCCGATTCATTGCAGATATTGGCAATGTCGGCGCCGGAAAATCCCGGAGTTTGGGCAGCCAGAAAATGAACATCGATCGATTCATCATATTTCAACGGACGCAAATGCACTTGAAAAATCTCTTCCCGCTCTTTCATGTTTGGAAGCTCTAAATAAATATGACGATCAAATCTTCCCGGGCGAAGTAAGGCCGGATCCAGCATATCGGCACGATTAGTGGCGGCTAAGACGATTACTCCGCTATTTGTACCAAAACCATCCATCTCCGTGAGTAATTGATTGAGCGTACTTTCCCTTTCATCATTAGCTCCACTTAAAAAGGCACCCTTTCCTCTTGATCTTCCAATAGCATCAATTTCATCAATGAAAATGATGCAGGGTGCTTTTTCTTTTGCCCTTCTGAAAAGATCCCGTACTCTTGATGCGCCGACTCCAACAAACATTTCGACAAATTCAGATCCGGAAATAGAAAAGAAAGGCACCTGTGCTTCCCCGGCCACAGCTTTTGCCAAAAGGGTTTTACCGGTGCCCGGAGGACCGACAAGTATTACACCTTTCGGAATTTTTGCTCCCAGCCTTGTAAAGGATTCCGGGTTTTTTAAAAAATCAACTATCTCTTTTACCTCTGTTTGAGCTTCTTCCAGCCCTGCTACATCCTTAAATGTAACGCTGCTTTTTTCTTTTTCAACTAATGTGGCAGTGGATTTACCAAAATTGAAAATAGAAGTTCCACCGCCGGCGCCCGTTCCCATCCCGGTAGTTCTGCGGAATATAAAATTCCATAATGCAAGTAACAATACAAACGGAAGTACCCAACTCAAAACATCCCAAAACCAACTTCTCTTTTTTTCATAACTCACACTGATCCGTTCCGCCGCTGGGATATTTTTTTGTGCTTCGTCCATTTTTCGTTCAAATGATTCTACTGATCCAATATTAAAAACATAATGTGGGCCTTCTTTTATTCCATTGCCAAAAGATGGCTTGAACACATCTTTGAATTGCGAATCATTAGCCAGTTCCTGTTTAATATACACTTCTGCCGTTTCATTATTCACAACAACAATTTTTTCAACAGCATTGCGGCTTAATATATTATTCTGAAATTGTTGCCAGGTGATTTCTTTTACCGGGGAAAAAAGCCCGGATAAATAAGGGAAAAATAATGCTGCCAGCAACACCAGGTAGATCCACCACCACTTAAATTGTCTTTTCTGTGGCGTATTTTTTTCCGGATTGAGATTGTCTGACATTGCTTTCTTTTAAATAGTATGTAAAGTTTATACCAGTATACGACTATGCAGATGATAACTGTCAGGAAAATGCATGATTTCCTTCATTCTTTTTGGCAACGAGGCAATAATAAATTTGTTTCAACCGGACAACAGAATTTATTCTTACTCCGGCAAGATTAAAGTAGACGATAATACTCTTAAAACGGTATGAAAACTACTGTATCCCGGAACCGGCTATTCGCCGGTTCCTTTTTATATGGAGTTTACGTAATGAAAAAGCTGAAAAATAGTTCCAACTCAAAACTTTTTTTGGATGAGCTAAAGAAAACAAAACTTTATTCAGAAGAACTCGGAATACAATTACTAAAAGCAAATGATGAAGAATTGTTCAAATGGTTCCTGGCAAGTATTCTTCTTGGAGCGCCGATACAAGAATCAGTTGCGAAAAGGACCTATCATTCTTTTGAACAATTTGATTTATTAACTCCCCAAAAGATACTGAAGGCTGGCTGGGATTTCCTGGTATTCTCTGTAATGCGGGAAGGACATTATGTGCGGTTTGATGAAAAGACTTCCACCCAATTATTGCGAAACTGCAAAATGCTATTGGAACAATACCATGGAAGTTTGAAAAGGTTGATACTTTCTTCTGCTGATACTACTGAAGTGGAAAGCAAACTAATGGAGTTTTATGGAATTGGCCCGGTGCGGACAAATATTTTTTTGAGAGAGTTAAGACCATTTATGGAAAATTGCGACACTGAGCCATTGTCTTCGACAAAACAACTTGCTAAAAATGCAGGAATTGATCTGGATCGGTATAAAAGAAAGAGCATAACGTTTGTTCGCATCGAAGCAGGTTTGGTTCGAAACAGAAATATATTATGAATACTTTTTTTTAAACCGAATTAACTTATACAAAGAATACATAAAGAGGGCAAAATCTTCGCCCTCTTTTTTCCATTCAGCAAGTCAGAATATTCCAATACAGCACTTTATTCTTTAATGAACTTTTGCACGATTTTCTCTCTATCTGATTCAATTATCAACATATATACACCCGCATTTAGCTTTTTCACCGGTATGATAAGGATAGAACTGGTATTGACATATTTCCCTATCATTCTGCCGCTGATATCAGTTAGTTCTATAGTGCCGCCTGTAAATGGGATTTGTACATGCAGATTATCACTAACAGGATTCGGCCAAATGCTGAGAGCTGTAGCTTTTCCAATTCTTATAAATTTTATATCGCTGTAGAAAATGTTATGATCCAGATCTATTTCCTTAATGCGATAAAAGTTTATTCCATCTTCCGGGAACAAGTCTGTGTAAAAATATTCATGTGATGATTGCGGATTGACGCTTGACAGACTAATCCATTTATTTTCATCCCTGCTGCGCTCAATTTCAAAGTGATCATTATTGGTCTCAGCAGTTGTTTTCCATATTAGTGATACTGTTTTGTTTGAATTCAATTGAATATCAAAAAAAGTATATTCTGCAGAGAAAGGATTACTGTTGCTTATGCAGGCAAAAGTAACCGGACTAAAATTCCTGGCCGCATTCAAAGGTATAATACTTCTCACAGGTGTAGGATGAAAAACGTTAAGTTCTGCTTCGTTTTTTAATAAATGTACATTCCGTGATTGTAATAGAAGGTAAATACCGATTAGGATTAAAATAACCAATAAAATAAATGGCTTCTTTTTCATAAACAAATTCCAGCATTTTTTCATAATAAAAGTAGTGTAACAATTAGCTTGCAAGAATGACCGTAATTTTATTTTATCATGATTGTCATCACTGCCGCTTTAAATCAGATCGACACAATAAAAAGAGAGCAAACTGAAAATTGAAGGAGCAGGACGGTAAATTATTTTGTAAAACAAACAGGGCGGGTTCCAATGAACTCGCCCTGCAACCGATTGATACAGCTTATAGCTTTTTACAACCGTTATTCTGTACCACTCTATTTAATCCGGCTATTGTCCTGGTTAAGTCAACGATTTTTATTCCGTCTTCCGGTCAAATAGTTTACTGTCTTTTAAACAGCTATATCTATTTTCCTTCTCAACCGACCTAACCCGGATTAAAACTGCTGTGAAGATATGATCAGCGAATAACAGATAACAATGATCATCGTCAGGATTTTTTCTGATTGAGAATAGCAGCCTGATGGATCAATATCGTGTGATCAATGCGATCCTTTCATAATCTTTCAACAATCCATTATCTACAAAAAATACTTTTCCTTCTTTTTTTAAAACCAATTCTATGAGATCGTCAACTGCATCTGCCAAAACGGTATGCTGTTTTTGGGGTGGTCTTAAATAAAGATGATAATTGTTTTCATCTAAGAACCCGGGACAACGGTAATCTTTTTCTACTAATAATTTAAATGCTTTTCCCTCCATTGCAGCACTCCAGATATCCTGGATACCGCTGGTACCCAAATGTTGCCCAATCTTTTCTATAAATTCTTCAATCAGTTTAGTTCTTTTATTTTGCAGGTAATTGAATATTATTGGTGAAATAAGATCCGACAACTGTTTAAGGTTAAGATAACTGTAGCTGCCTGATATTTTTCCTGCGAAATTTTTTTGATGAGTCGATGTATTTTCAAATAAAGCTAAAAGCTTTTCAGTACCTAATAAAATCATGGGTTCATTATTGAACAGGTATCCATGCAACGTTTTATCTACTTTGTGAAAAAAGTTTTTATACCGGATCTCTTCTAACTCGGATTTATCTTTTTCAAAGCTTTTTACATGGGCTTGCCCTGCATAGGACATGGAACGGCTGGGTGGATTATACGCATACTCTTCTTTATATTCAATGGGAAAATGTTTGTCTTTGATTTCATCAAGCACATTCCAGGAGCCTTGAAAAAAATGAGTGCCATGTTCTGTTAGTAATAGTACATAATAGGGATCAGAATAGTTTACTTTATACAATACATCCCGGATCTCGAAACTATCTCCCACAACGATCTTTTCTTCTACCCGGAATGGGAATGATAGCCGAAGTTGAATAGTAGAGGATACAAATAATCCTAATCCTTCTTCATTGTGCTCAAAATCGATCGATTGAAAAAGAGCATGTAATTTATTCATCAATGGGGCAACTATATCTGCAGTGTATTTCATGTTCAATAATTGCTCCGCTTTTTCAATCGCTCTTTTTGTATTCAATTGATCTGATCTCCGATCGGGTGAGGTTCTGTGCGTAGGCACAATTACTGAAATGCAGATATTACCTTTTTCGTTTTGAAGTGTCAATAACGCTTCACCGATCAATGTTTCGTTTGTCATACTTTAATTTTTTATTTTAATAAAAATAACTACATGCTTGAGGAGACTTTTTGACCACCATCATCCCGCCGGCTAATCTTTGTCATTGAAATAAGCTGCTGAAAAAAATAGCTTTGAACAGTATTTCTAATTCAATTCTATTTTATGATACAGACACTACCTTTTAATGATCATGTGGCAGAATATGAAGAATGGTTTGATACATATCCATTCGTTTTTCAGAGTGAAGTGGAAGCAATTCGCGATCTTTTACCTGGTGGTGATACCATTCGCGGAATGGAGGTAGCCCTTGGTACCGGGCGGTTTGCAAAAGAACTGGGCATCAAAGAAGGCATTGAACCGGCTATGAACATGAGAGCATTAGCTTTGAAAAGAGGGATTGAAGTGATGGCAGGCGAGGCAGAACATCTGCCTTATAAGGACATGCAATTTGATTTTGTGCTGATGGTTTTTTGTATCAGTTATTTTGAAAATCCGCCTCTTGCATTCCGGGAGGCATACCGTGTATTGAAGAACGACGGAGCACTTATTGTAGGGTTCATAGATAAGGATAGTACCATCGGGAAATTTTATGAGCAGCGGAAACCTCAAAGCGTATTTTATAAAAATGCCAATTTCTACAGCGTCAAACGAGTCGTTTCTGAAATGAAAAAGCTCCGTTTTAGAGATCTTCAGTTCAGCCAGACTCTTTTTCATCCGCTGGATGATATCAAAGAATTTGAACCGGCTAAACCTGGCTTTGGCGAAGGTTCTTTTGTTTTGGTTAAAGCTATAAAATAAGTATATGTATATAGAGATTAACGATACTACCCGGATCAGTGATATAGAAAAGGCATTTTCCAATTTTTATCCCTATTTGCAGATTGGATTTTATAAAAGATCACATGAAAAATATGAGGCATCTGATGAAAAAGATCTCCTATCACCGGAGGCCAGGATCAGTGAGATAAAGAAAACACATGTTTCAGGAATACTGGAGATACGGCCTCTGTTCACTGTTGCAAGTGTAGAAAAAGAATTCCTGCATCGATTCGAGCTTTCTGTTCAGGTCTTATGGAAAGAAAATAATCAGTGGGAACAAACAACAAACATGGATGATTTTACACTAAAAGAACTAAACGAAATGGGCCGCAGTTCTTCTGATGCATTTATTCTTGAAAATATGGAAGAAGGTCCCGAAGAAGTTCCGTTGCCTTCTGATCTGCATTGAAGTTTCAATTTGATTTTTATTGAGGGATTCCAACCGGTATCAGGTACAATGGCTCTTGTTTTTTGGTAAGTTTAAGTATTTCTTTTACGATACTCCCGATGAATGCTCCCATACAAACTACACCAAGTTTCAGAGAAACCGCCTGCAGATAAATATTTTGTGCTGAATGCCCTGCTTCCATATGTACAAACTTGTTCCCTTCTTTCAAATATTTCCTGGTTGTCCGGTGATAATCTACGGCGATCACAATTGTTGCCGGAGCCATCCTCGGTGCTTCCTGCATCAAAGCAGCAGCGCTTAATTGTTTTCGTTTGTCACCTTTCTTTATGAGCGTCAAAGCATGATCAGCAGGTTGATAAGAATATATTCCGGGCTCAATTGTTTTGATATTGCCGCTTACTAAATAAATTTCTAACGGGTACAAAGCACCGGCAGAAGGGGTCGTACGCCTTAGTTTGGTATAAGTGATACCTTGTGCTGCCCATAACAATTGCGCAATTTCATTTAATTCCAGCGGTTCGTCTTTGTATTCTCTCACCGATTTCCGTTTCAGCAGGGCTTCTTCAATGGAGGTTTCGCTTTTATAAAATGGTTCGGGAAGTGGGATCACTTCTTGTTGCACTTCTTTGACTCCTACAGTAGCGCTTTCAGTCATATATTTTTTTCGAAAAAATAGTTTGTTACCGCTGCTCCAGTAATTTTTCTTTATATCGCCGTAACTGGTGATCAAGTTCGTCTATTACTTTGGAAAGTGCCAATTCGTATGTTTCTGCTTTATCACTGGCAAAAAGGATTTTTTGGGGTACTTCCATTTTTGCCTCGATAAAATAACGCTGCTGCACATCATTTTTTTGTTTGTGATATAGCACCTTACAATTTGTGATGCGCTGAAATTGTTTTTCCAGGTGTTCAAATTTCTCCTGTATCAGGTTTTCCAGTTTAACATTCCGTTCTGCTTGTGGGGATTCGATTTGTACATTCATAAAAATTTATTTCTGTGAAATGAATTTTTGGTATCAAAATATTTTTTACAAAAGATATGTTTAAATCATCCTGTTTTTTTCAGTTCTCTTAATTTATTCAGATAATAAATTACTTCCTCATCACTCACCTGTTCAAAATCCTCATAAAATGAACCTACACCATAAAAGTTTTCCGGCACCATCACTACCACTACATCATCCACAGCTTTGCTGAGTTTACCTACCGCAGATTCCGGAGCCACTGGTACCGCAATTACAATTTTTTGAGGATCGCTTTTGCGGATCACATCAATGGTACTGAGCAATGTGTTTCCGGTAGCTACGCCGTCATCAATTACAATAACTGTTTTGCCTTTCAGATCTTCAGGTTCTTTATTGCCCATGAATTTCACATACATTTCCTTCAGCTTCTTGCGGATCTTCACTACTTCATTGTCTATATAATCCTGTGAAACATTATCATGCGGAATTACAAAATAATCTGTAAGGCTTGCAGCACCGATCGCATATTCAGGATTCATCGGGTGGCCGATTTTTTTGGTGAGGATCACTTCTAGTGGAAATCCTAATTCTTTCGCTACTTCGTAAGCCACAGGAACTCCGCCTCTCGGCACAGCAAGTATCACACCGGGATCATTCTGGTATTTTCTTAATCTTGAAGCCAGCAGCAAACCGGCTTCTGTGCGGTTGCGGAACATTTGAAATTATTTTAGTTTACAATAAATAAACTAGGATCGCTGAAAAAATGATACCTATATTTAAAATCATACTTGTAAAAAAGGTTTTTATAATAGCCCTTGTAGTTGCACCCGAAAGTGAAGGAATAAAAGTTAAATACATTGCTGCAGTTGCGAGGAACCAGAAAGCCGGATAATTTCCTGTCATTATTATCACCAACCCAACTAGTGGTGTGATAAAGACTGATTGCGCTATCATGCTCATCCCGGTCCATTTAAAACGATTTTCTCCGCTGTTTTGCCTTTCAATATATCGTTGCAATTTCTGGAAAAAGGATACATTCTTTATAGCCTCTTCTGCTATTACTTCCTGTGGGGATTGAATCGTCCATCTTTTATATTCCCTTGTAGTAGTCGTTTTCATAAAATTTTATTGATATAATTTATTATTGTTTGCTTCCGTTGGCAATGCATGAAGATATTTGTCAAACCAATTTCCGGCGAGTTCACACACTTCATCCATTTTTCCTCTTTCTTCAAATAAATGCGTGGCACCTTCAATTATTTCCAGTCTTTTTTCACCTGTCAAATGCGAATATGCTTCCCTGTTCATTCTTATCACATCATAATCTAATCCGCCAATGATGAACAAAGTCGGCGCTTCTACTTTATTCAATACATCCATTGCAAGGTCGGGCCTTCCTCCGCGGCTGACCACCGCAGCGATCTGTGTGAGATATGCCGCTGCTTTCAATGCAGAGGCGGCTCCGGTACTGGCACCGAAATATCCTAACCTGCATCCCACAGCTGCCGGTTGTTGTTCCAGCCATTCTGTGGCACCGATCAATCTGCGGGTAAGTAGTTCTATATCGAAACGGTTGTGATATTGTTCATCTTCTTTTTCTGTTAAAAGATCGAACAAAAGTGTTCCGAAATTTCTTTGAAGCAGGTAATGGGCTACCATTTTATTGCGTGGACTGAGCCGGCTGCTTCCGCTGCCATGCGAAAAGATCACAATCCCACTGGCTTTAAGAGGAACGGTCAATTCACCTTTCAGAACAACTTTTCCTACCGGTATTTCTACTTCGTCATGAAAACGTAATTCCATAAACAATTTTTATCAAAGTTCTGTTTGTCATATTCCTGTATCAATGATGATCATCAATAAAATCCGTGACAGGCATCATAGAATGCTTTCGATAATTGACAGTGATTTGGAGATAATTTAAAATCATGCGCAGGTATTTTACCAAAGAAACACGGATTGATGAAGTGGAAGCCATCAGTGCAATCAGGCAATGGGCTTACCCGATGGAACATCATATCCATATCGATCCGCTGATGGATCGCATCGGAGATGCAAGGATCGTGATGCTTGGCGAAGCTTCTCATGGTACCAGTGAATATTACAGCTGGCGTTCTTATATCACGCAGCGGTTGATTCAGGAAAAAGGGTTCAACTTTATTGCGGTAGAAGGTGATTGGCCCGATTGTTATCGTTTGAATCGCTATATAAAAAATTATCCGGATGCCGGAAAAAATGCTATTGATGTTTTACGGGAATTCAACCGCTGGCCGACATGGATGTGGGCTAATTGGGAAATAGTTGCACTGGCAGAATGGTTGTTTAAATACAACAAAACAATTTCCCGTGAGAAAAAGATCGGCTTTTATGGTTTGGATGTTTATAGTTTATGGGAATCTATGGATTCCATAATGAATTACCTGCAAAGAGTGGATCCAAAAGCATTAAAGGTTGCTGAAGATGCATATCGTTGTTTTGAACCTTACCGCAAAGAAGAAGGTCAATCCTATGCAAGAGCTTCACAATTCGTTCCTGAACTCTGCGAAAGTGAGGTGGTTGAATTACTCAAAGAGATCCGCAACCGAATGCCGCAATACAACACTGATCATGAAAATGTTTTCAATGCGGAACAAAATGCGATGGTAGCCGTGAATGCTGAAAGATATTACCGGGCTATGATCCTTGGCGGGCCTCATTCCTGGAATGTTCGTGACAGGCACATGGCGGATACATTGCAAAGGCTGTTGGATTTTCACGGTCCAAATTCAAAAGCAATTGTATGGGAACATAATACGCATATCGGTGATGCAAGAGCGACTGATATGGTAGATGAAGGCATGTATAATATCGGTGAACTGGCAAGAACAGAACATCATGATAAAGGTGTAGTGTTGGTTGGTTTTGGTTCTTTCGAAGGTTCAGTGGTGGCAGGAAAAAGCTGGGGGGCAACAATGCAGCGAATGTTTGTGCCGCCGGCAACAAAGGGAAGCTGGGAGTATTTGCTGCGCAAAGCCAATACAGAAAACAAATTGCTGATCATGGATGATTTTTCCAATAATGATGTCTTTATGGAAAATCATATCGGGCATCGTGCTATCGGAGTGGTGTACGATCCCAAATATGAACAGTACGGAAATTATGTGCCGAGTATTCTTCCGTTGCGCTATGATGCATTTATTTATGTAGATGCTACCACAGCCTTGCATCCGTTGCACATTCAACCGGATGGCCACCAGATGCCGGAAACATATCCATTCGGAGTTTAAAATAAAAATCAATCAATGAAATTTATGGATAATTATATCATCGTCATTCTTGCTGCGTTGTTGATAATTATAGTGCTTTACTTACTTGTTAAACCCCTTCATGAATCAGCCAGTTCTTTCACTCTGATTGGATTAGCACTTGTATTTATGCTGACTGGATTTTTATTGGAAGATCAAAAACTGATCGGGAATTTCCTGTTAGGTATAGGCATTGGTTTGTCAATAATAGATATTTTCAAAAGTAAAATTCAAAGCGATAATTGAACTATGGCCAGGAAAAAGAAAATAATTGAACCTTCCGAAATTCCCGGTCCTGAAAAAATGCCGGAAGTGAAGCCTTCAACGACTCCGGAGAATCCAATACCGCCGGAAGAGCCGGAGGTCACACCGGAAGAAGAACCTTCATCACCGGATGAACCTTCAGAGATCCCGGTACCGGAAGAGTAATTGATTGTATAATTCAAAAAATTAAAAAAATGAAAGACCCTGCATTGCGTTATGAAGCTTCAAGCGTAAAGGATTTCAAAGTACTGACAATAAGCAGTTCTGCATTTGGTCAAAATGAAATGATCCCGGAAAAATATACCTGTGACGGAGTGAATATCAGTCCACCACTTGATATAAAAGGAGTTCCTGAACAAGCTAAATGCCTGGCGTTGATCATTGACGATCCGGATGCGCCAATGGGTACCTGGGTGCATTGGGTAATGTGGAATATTCCGGTGACACATCATTTAAAAGAAAACACGGTTCATGGTACGCAAGGCATCAATGATTTTAAAAAGCATACTTATGGCGGGCCTTGTCCGCCTTCCGGAACGCATCGGTATTTTTTTAAAATATATGCATTGGACGAAACGCTCAAATTGCCTGCTACTACTAATAAAAAACAACTGGAACGGGCCATGAGCGGACACATTCTTGCATTTGGAGAACTGATCGGATTGTATCAAAGAAAAAAATAAAAATTATGGAAACAATTATTCATGATACGCTTACCGTGATACAGGAACGGAAAAGCGTTCGTCATTTCACCGGCGAAAAAGTAAGTAAAGAAGATATTGAGACAATTCTTCGTGCTGGTATGGCAGCTCCTGCAGCAGTGCATATGCTGCCATGGAAATTTATTGTAGTTACAGAAAAGAACAGGATCCAGGCATTGTCTGATGGATTGACATTTGCTAAAATGTTGCCGCAGGCAGGTACAGCCATTATAGTATGTGCGGCGCCACAGGAAGCTGCGATGAGTAATGAAGCATTTGCTATTATTGATTGCACCTGTGCCAGCGAAAACATTTTATTGGCAGCAGAAGCTTTGGGATTGGGAGCTGTTTGGACGGCGGTATATCCAAACAAACAGGCAATGGATTTTGTGCGCAAAGAATTTAACATTCCTTCCGATGTAATTCCATTAAATGTAATTCCGATAGGTTATCCCACCGGTGAGGATAAAGCGCAGGATAAATTTGAAGCCTCCAATATTCATTGGGAACAATGGTAATGATCATATTCTTTTTTTTATATGTTATTTTATGGAACCTGAATTATTTTGTCAGAGTTGTACGATGCCGATAGACAAAATGGAAGATCTTGGTACTGAAAAAGACGGATCGAAAAGCAGTGAGTATTGCAAGTACTGCTATCAGCATGGAAAATTTACCGATCCTGATTTGACATTGGAAAAAATGAAAATAATTGTGGCCACGCAAATGAAACAAATGAATTTGCCGCAGGCAGTACTGCAACAGTCATTAGAGTTGCTGCCCCGGTTAAAAAGATGGAAATTGGCTAGTACGTGAAAAATATTTCTCTGGTGAAAAAATTATTGCTGGGCGTCGTTTCAGTGATGAGCATCATTGCTGGGGCATTTTATGCAACTGCCGCAAGAAGTGTTTTATCAATTCCTTATGTTAGTATTCCAGACACATTACCAATAACGAAGAAGAAAAATACGGCAGATACATTCTTTACCATTTACCTGACTTTTGATGACGGGCCTGTAAAAGAAAGTGAAGAGTTGATCCGCATAGCAACTCAAGACAGTACACCGATCAATGTTTTTATAGTGGGAGAAAAAGTTTTTGCTAACGATACAATGAAAAAACTTTTTCATTCTTATTTCAATAATCCATTCATTGAAATAGGAAATCATAGTTTCACGCATGCTAATAAAAAATACCAGCAGTATTACAAAAGTGCGGAGAGAGTACTGGAAGATTTTAAATTAAATGCTGATACATTGCATCTTACAAAAAAGATTGCCCGGCTACCGGGGAGAAATACGTGGCGCATTGATAACAGGTTTAGAACGGATCTTATTGATGCGAATGCTGCAGCGGATTCTTTGGCAGCGAAAGGCTATTCAGTTTTTGGATGGGACCTGGAGTGGCGTTACTGTTCGGATAGCAGCCTGGAAGTACAAACAGCGGGGTTGATGATAAAAGAAGTAGAAGATTTTTTCAGAAATAAGAAAACATTTATGCCCAACAATATCATCATCCTGGCACATGACCCGATGTTCGGGAGCAGGAATAATCTGCAACAACTGGAATTATTTATCAAATTAATCAAGCGTCAAAAAAACTACCATTTTGGTAGGTTGGATATTTATCCACAGTAATGCCATTGGCTACCGGGCCGAAGTATTGCTGATAGTTATCATTTCACACGGTGAGGTGGATCATTCACTTTTTCAGTCTTTCTTTTTTAATTTTGAGAAAAATAAGGATCATGTTTGGTGAATTAAAACCCCAGGAAACAGAATTTTTGCTCAAAAGCCAGATCGTGGGCAGGCTGGCTTGCTTTGCAGATGGTATGGGATACATTGTGCCGATGAGTTATGTATATGATGGAGAATATATTTATGCTCATGCTAAGGAAGGAATGAAAGTTGAAATGATGCGGAAAAATCCAAAAGTTTGTTTTCAAACGGATAAAATGCTGGATATGGCTAACTGGCAAAGTGCCATTGTGTGGGGTGAATATGAAGAATTGAAATCCCAGGAAGAAAGGGTGCAGGCATTAAAAAAATTAATGGACCGTGTCTTGCCGGTTATCAGCAGCGAGACAGTACATCTTTCTCCGCATTGGCCTTTTCCCCCAGAAGAAATAGGAAGTATCAAAGGCGTTGTTTTTCGCATCCGGGTTGAAAAGATGACCGGGCGTTTTGAAAAAAGTGCGGCCGGAACCTTTTTTGCAACCTGAATCATTCTTTATGTAATAATCGGGCAAGTTCTTCAAGGAAAGGAAGCTGACCGGGAATTATTTTTTCTTTTGCGGTTTTAAATTCAAACCAATCGGCTTTATCAATTTCAGGAAATAATTGCTTTTTGCCGGAATGCGGAGGCCACTCCAGTTCAAAAAAATTGCTCTGTATATGTTCAGGTTCAATAGTAGCATGAGCCGCCCAGGCAAATATCAGTTTGCCGCTTTTTTGTTTCACTGGAGTAAGCGGTAAAAATTTTTCCGGTGATTTCAATCCTGTTTCTTCTTCAAACTCCCGTTTTGCTGCTGCTAATGGATCTTCCTCTCCTGTGAATTCTCCTTTGGGAATAGACCAGGCGCCGCGATCTTTGTTTTTCCAGAACGGACCTCCGGGATGAACGAGGAAAAATAACAGTGAGTGATCCCGTTTCCGATATAATAACAACCCTGCACTTTTCTTACTCATGCATTTTATTTTTTGAGCTGATGTTTTTCAAGTTAATAAAAGATAGGGAACTGATTTATGAATTTCCCCGGTAGAAAAATTCTATGATGAAAAATCATCTTACCGGATGATATCGATCATTTTCAGAGGCTGTGGATGATGATAGATTTGTTCTGATCCTTGTAATCCAGGTTTCAGGTTTTTTATGAAGAATAGCAAGATAATTCAGCTATATAGTGAAATAAATAAGGCTCGGTGGGTTCGGCGCATGGCTGGTGGGTATTCTTCTGTTGATAACGGGTTTTCAACGGATCAAGGAAGTGATCGCATATGTGCTGATGAAACTCTATGAATTTTTTATTCAACGTAATGCAGTTAATATATGATCCTGGAAGTAAACGACACAAAAACCATTGATGATATCCGGAATGAGTTTACGGAATATTATCCTTTTCTAAGTATTGAATTTTACGATGAGCCACACAAGTCAGGGGAAACATCATCATATAAACATCTGTTGCCACATAACAAAGCGATCCGGGATATCCGAAGACGACATAATCCGGGTATGCTGGAAATTCATTCCTGGCATAAGACCGGAATTGTAGAACAAGAATTCAAAAGATTGTATGGTTTGAATGTCCAGATCCTTCGTCGCCAGGGAGATGAATGGATCCAGACAGCTGGGACAGATGAACTGACACTGGAAGAGCAAAATGAGATCGGACGCAATGCCACGCAGGATTTACTGCACGGAACGGACCGTTCATTTGAAAAAGAAAAACCACTTTAATGATTTAATATGACTACCCTTGAATCACATATAAAAGGTAACAAACCTGTAGTAGTTGATTTTTCTGCCGATTGGTGTACTCCCTGCAAATTGATGGAGCCTGTTCTTCATGAGATAAAAGAAAAAGTGGGAGACAGGGCTATTATTTTAAAAATGGATATTGATAAATGTCCTGATTGTGTGAGTTCTTATAAGATTCGTGCAGTTCCCACTCTTATTATATTCAAAGAAGGAGAGATCCTCTGGCGTAAAAGTGGTGTCACTCCGGCACATGAAATTCTGCAACACCTGAACATCTATATCAGTTAATAGCGTAAGCCGATTCATCACGGTTGTTAATTGCTGCAATATTGAATTTTATTTCGATAGAATATGCCGATCACTCCTGATATATGGAAAATGCTGGCGGGTGTTGCCATCTTCATGATCGGCATGAATTTTTTAGAAGACGGATTGCATCAACTGGTCGGAAGACCGTTTAAATTATTTCTCAAAAAACAAACATCCAACCGAAGCAAAGCAGTTGCCGGTGGAACAATGGCAGCTGCTATTTTGCAAAGTAGCTCCGTGGTTAACCTGATAGTACTGGCTTTTGTCGGTACAGGAGTTATCGGCTTGCAAAATGCATTGGCTATTATTCTGGGAGCAAATTTGGGAACAACACTCAGCAGCTGGATCGTTGCCACTATCGGTTTTCAATTGAATATTGAGAACTTTGCATTACCTCTAACCGGCATCTTTGGTATCTTAATGATCCTTGCTGATAAGGAAAGCCGTTTTCGTCAATGGTGCAAGATGACTTTGGGTTTTAGTTTTCTTTTTCTAGGGTTAAACTATCTGCGGGAGGGAATTGGAAATGCTGTCTTACATCTGGACCTGAGTCTGTTCAACCGGCAACCGGCAGTATTATTTGTGCTTGCTGGATTCTTGATCACGGCGCTGATACAATCGAGTTCTGCAACAGTAGCTATTGTGCTGAGCGCTTTATTTGCGCATGCTATCGGCCTTTTTGCTGCTACTGCCATTGTATTGGGATCTGAAACCGGTACGACTGTTAAACTGTTGCTTGCATCAGTGAAAGGAACGGCATCAAAAAAAAGAGTGGCGCTAGCTAACTTTTTGTTCAATGTCATAAATACCTTGCTAGTTTTTATTTTTCTTTTACCGGTAAACAGGCTGATCACAGAAGTGTTCGGCATTAAAGACAACCTGATTGCTTTGGTGTTTTTTCAAAGTTTGGTAAATCTCATCGGCGTTTTTCTTTTTTTACCATTTTTAAACCGGATCGGAATATTGCTGGAAAAACAGTTCTCCGGGTCTGATAGAGAAACATTGTTCATTCATAAAGTGAAAGCAGCTGATTCTGAACTGGCGCTGGCTGCATTGGAAAAAGAAACCCGGCATTTTATGTATCATGTCGCCAGGTTTGTACTCGATGGATTTGACCGGCAGCCTGTTCCTGCCAATGATCTGGAATTGTACAGGGATTTCGAATCTAAAAACCTGAGGGAGAAATATGAATTTATAAAACAACTACATGGGGAACTCTACAGCTATGCTATCAATATGGAAAGCTTTAACAATGATAAAGAATTTTCTCTTCGGCTGCAACAACTTATCTCTTCATCACGAAATACTATGTATGCTGCGAAAAATCTGAAAGACGCACTTCCGGATATTGATCAATTTAAGAAATCATCCAATGATATCAAGTATGGTTTTTATAGAATGACAAGCGATAAGATTGCAGCATTTTATGAAGCAACTATTCAGATGCTGCCTTCTAAAGAACAGGGGAGGTTTTTTGAATCATTGAGTTCGTTGTATAAATCAGTTCAGTTGGAATATGCCGATACTTTGAAAAATTTATATCAAAAAGAATATGTGACTCATTTAAATGAAGTAGAGTTTTCTACTTTGTTTAACTTCAACCGGGAAATGTACACAATGGAAAAGTCAATTCTTTTTGCACTGAAAGATTTGCTGCTTTCTGAAAAGGAAGCTGAATACTTTGACGAATTGCCGGGATTTATCAGGTAAATTTATTTTAAGATCAATCTTTGCGGTGTAATATCTTATCAATAAGATTTTCTATACCTTCCGAAGCCCGGTCGGCCAGATGGCCAATGATTTTGTCAATACCATTTCTGATTTTTTCATTATCCCAGATGGAACTGAAGATCTTTTCTTTTATTTTTTCTTTACCGGATTCTTTTTCAGAAGAGCGGCTGAAAACAGAATTGATCGCCATGGACGCATAGTTTTTTTGTAAATGATCCAGGTTATCTTCCAGCTTGCTTTCATAATTCTTTGCTTCCAGCCGCAGCCGGTAGATCTCTTTTTCCAGTGTATCCAGGTTTTTGATCTTCGTTGCCATAATACATACAATTAAAAATTAAAGTTGATCTTCTTCTTCGATATTTTCTTCTGACTGGCTGATGAATGCTTTGATGATCGGGTTTACAAACAATGGTTTTCTGAACAATGCCAGCAGAACAATTACCAGCAAAATGATACCGGTGGTTATGCTGAATCCGGCAATATAACTTCCGGTCATTTGACTGAACCACAAGCTTAACACTACTCCAAGGAAAATAATGAAAAGAAATAGCAGGAATAATGAAATGATGATCCAGATAAAATAGCCTGCTGATTTAGATAATAACCGCACGGCACGTAACCGGTATATTTTCAATCGTGTTTCAAAATACTCCCGTAGCAGTTTTGTATTTTCTTTAAAAAAGGAACCGAGATTTTCCTGATTGTCGCTCATAACAAACTTTTTATAAAAATAAAATCATTTTTCAACTTAAAAGCATGACCCTGCTCACCCGCCGTAATGACCTTGTTTAGATTTTGCCACGAATGGTACGGAAATCACGAATAATCTTTAGCACTAATTGATTGAATAAGTCAAGAGGTTTTTACTTTTATCGGATTTGTGCAATTAGTGGCCAATCAAAAATAGTCAGCGGATTTATTTTTTCTTTCTCTTTTTAAACTGCTCAATCGATTTCCACGAATTGGTATTCAGTACGTTTTCCCTGCAGCACCAGCCTCTTCTTGCCACCGCCACTCCAAGTGCCATATTTTTGAATTGAGTTAACGCATGTGAATCGGTGCTGATGGTGATAGTAACTCCTTCGTCAATGGCATCTTTTACGAGGTCGTCTTTTAAATCCAGCCGGTCGGGCTGCGCATTGATCTCGATAGCGGTGCCGGTAGTGATAGCTTTTTCAAAGAGCTTTTTCCAATCTAAAGGATATCCTTCTCTCTTGCCGATCAACCTTCCACTTGGATGGCCGATACAATGAACCGAGGGATGTTCACAGGCTTTTAATAAACGCTCCGTATTATCTTTATTAAAACCTGTATGAATAGAGGCTACTACCCAATCAAATTCTTTCAACAGGTCATCGGGAAGATCCAAGGAGCCGTCTGCCAGGATATCCACTTCAACCCCTTTCTTCACCAGTTCTTTTCCGATCTTTTTATTTACTCTGTCAATTTCAACAAATTGTTTCCGGAATTCTGCGGGCTTCAGGCCCCCGGCAATTCTTTCACTCTGCGAGTGATCCGTCATGACTATAAATTCATATTGTGGGAATTCTTTCAGAATATATTTTGCAATGGTCTCAATTTCTTCAGTGCCATCGCTCCAGGTGCTGTGCATTTGCATATCACCTTTCATATCTTTCAATTCAATCAATTCAGGCAATTTCTTTTTTACCGCTATTTCAACTTCGCCTCTAACTTCTCTCAATTCCGGGGGAATAAATTGTAACCCCAAATGATGGTATACTTCTTCTTCCGTTTTTCCGGCAAGTCGTTTCTCTGTTTTTTCATCAAACAAACCATATTCATTCAGTTTCCATCCATTTTCTTTTGCCAGCAAGCGTAGTTTGATATTGTGTTCTTTGGAGCCGGTAAAATATAATAATGCAGATCCGTATTCATAATCATTGACTAACCGCAGATCCACCTGCGTATTAGTTTTCTTAAGTAAAATACTGGCTTTGGTTTCTCCGCTTGCCAGCACTCTTTCGCATTGAGGAATGTCGATAAATTTAGCCACTGCTTTTTTCCAGCTTTTTCTTTCAGCGCTTGCAATAATATCAATGTCGCCTATCGTTTCTTTTTTTCTGCGAAGACTGCCGGCAAGTTCTGCTTTTTTGATACCAGGGATTTTCAAAACGATATCAAGCATCTCATTGCCTGTTCTCAATGCTTCCGGAAGCAACATTCGTGCATGCGATTCTTTGAACAGTTTCAGCCCACGTTTCATGTTCTCGATCTTTTTTGCTCCAAAACCTTTTAGTTTTTCCAGTTTACCCGCTTCTATGGCAGCAATCAGGTCGTCACGATTATCGATTTTTAATTTTTCATGTAATGTTTTTATAGTCGCAGGCCCAAACCCGTTGATATCCATAAGATCGAGTAATTCCTGCGGCACTTCTTTTTTTAATTTCTCATATGTTTTTATTTTACCCGATTCCAGGAATTCCATGATCTTTTCTCCGATGCTTTCGCCGATACCGCTGAGTTGATCCAGCGATTTCACATCTGTTGCATATACGCTGATGTCTTCTTTCAGGTTATTCAATGTTCGTGAAGCGCCGTCGTACGCCAATGCCCTGAACCGTTCTTCTTTGCCTTTGTAGCGATAGCAGGATGCCATCCGGTGAAAGATATCTGCCAGTTCTGCGTTATGACCGATGCCCGCTCTTTGTTGATTTTGAACAGGCTCTTCAATATGTTTCGTATGCGCACTCATAAAATTTATCAAAAAAACTAAGAAAATGTTATTGAAATCAATGAGCACAATCAAAACCTGAGGTGATGATGGTCAGTGGTTTCTGCATGGAGTTCGTAATACATTTGAATCAAATCTCTTTTTATGTCTCCTAAGTTAATGTCAGGCGCCGAAGAAATGCTACAGGCTGTTAAATATATGCCATGTATTTCTATTATTATGCCATTTGAGCCTAAGATGTCATTGAAATCTGAACTGGAGTATAAGCTCAAACTTGCAGTGGGAAAAGTGGATAGTGAATTGATGGCCAGTTATACGGAAGATAAAGCACTGACTGTGCTTCGTAAATTGAATTCATTGATCAAAAATCTTGATTATAGTACTTATAAGAAAAGCATAGCCATTTTTGTTTCGCCGGTAGTAGAAAAAATTTTTTATCTCGATATTCCTGTTGAAGAAAAAATTATCATTGACGATTCTTTTGAGATCCGCGACCTGGTGTACAGTAAAAAGGAAATGCACAAATATCTTGTACTGGTGCTGAGCGCCAAAAAAACCAGGATCTATTTAGGCAACACTACCACATTTGTGCGGATTGTTTCTAATGTGCCGGATCATGTTGCCGCTTATAAGAATGATATTTCTGAGCGTGTGGCAAATTTTTCTGATCCTTCAGATCGTAAAGAAATTATGCTGGATAAATTTTTAAGGCACACAGATGCCGGTTTAAGTATTTTACTCAAATCATATCCGTTGCCGCTTTTTGTGATCGGTGCTGACCGTGTGATCGGACATTTCAAAAAGATCACTCATAACGAAAAGAGAATTTTAGGATATGTGCACGGTAATTATGAAGATGCCACGGAAGAAGAATTGCGCAACGCATTGGAACCCCAAATAGCAGATTGGAAGAAAGTAAAGCAGCAGGATCTTTTGTATCAGCTGGATGCCGCCGCCGGAAATAAAAAACTGGTTGTAGGGATGGAAAATGTATGGAGAGAAGCCATGCATAAAAAAGGGAAATTGCTGATCGTAGAGAAAAATTATATTTATCCTGCTCACCTTGGAGGCGGCCAGGATGTTATTTACAGCGAGGATAACAAAGCGGAAAAAAATTTTTATATCAAAGATGCTGTGGATGATGTGATCGAGAAAGTATTTGAGAATGGAGGTGATGTAGAATTTGTGGATCCGGATGTACTGAAGAATTATGACAGGATTGCTCTGATATTGTATTATTGATTTATTTAAAGCTGAGTTATGAAAGGAAATGAAAAAGTAATTAAAAGGCTGAACATGCTTTTGGCTGATGAACTTACATCTGTGGGTCAATACATTGTTCATTCAGAAATGTGCGACAATTGGGGCTATGCTAAATTGCATGACGCTATAAAAAAAGAGCTATTGAGGAAATGAAGCATGCGGAGCGATTGATCGAACGTATTCTTTTTCTGGAAGGAACCCCGGATGTTTCCGGAATGGAAAAAGTACTTATCGGTAGCGACGTGGAGCAACAGTTCAAAAATGACCGTAATGCAGAAATTAAAGCTAACAAATCTTACAATGAAAGTATCAGCATTTGCTCTGATGCCGGCGATAACGGCACTATGGAATTACTTAAATCCATTTTAATGGATGAAGAGAAACATTTAGACTGGCTGGAAACACAACTCAGCCTGATTGGTCGGATCGGGAATAAAAATTACCTGATTGAACAGGTAGGCTGAATTTCCCTTCAACCGGTTATTGGTGAAAACCATTTCTTTTAATAGAAATTTAGTTTAGACTTATTATCGTGGGATTATTGATGATTTGTTGAATCGGGAATTGCCGGATCCTTCTTTTGTTTCTTTCTGAAATAACCTCTAAATAAAAAATTGTGCTGCACGGCTTCAAGATCTTCATCTAATTTCTTACTCGCAGATTCCAGGTTTTGCAAAATGTCATCTATTTTTTGAGCGGCTTCTTTATCATTCAGCACCATGCCTGCCGGCTTTGTAGAATCTTTTAGTGTGCTGCCCGCAGTTTTCATGTCAGCAGAAAAAGCATTTAAGTTATTGACCAACTCATTAGCGGTATGGGAAGCCTGTTGTATTTGTGATACTGATGATTTGATGCTATCCAGTAAAGTGCTGTCGGTAAAAAGCCTGTTTAGAGAAGATCCTT
Source organism: Chitinophagaceae bacterium (assembly GCA_035545755.1). Lineage (GTDB taxonomy): Bacteria > Bacteroidota > Bacteroidia > Chitinophagales > Chitinophagaceae > UTBCD1. The sequence goes on from DASZXQ010000218.1 coordinate 75,407, forward strand.
CTGTGTTCATGCGTTTGGCAAACGCATCGACCTCTGCCATTGTTTTTTTACTGTTTGCGGAAAAACCCTCAAGGTTTTGTATAGTGGTTTGCAGCATATTCATGAGTGACGGGTCATTGATCAGTTTTCCTAAACTTCCTTCGCCGCTTGCTATTTTTTTAGCAACAATTTTTACATTATTTGTAATATCAAGAAGATTTTTATTGCTGGCGTTCAGCAATGACATCATATCTTCCTCAGGATTTATTTTATGAACGCTGATCAAATCATTAGATTTTATTTCCGGCATTCCGGGTGTACCGCCGTAAAGTATCACGATCTTATTTCCCAAAAAGCCATCGGTGCTGATCCTTGCTTCAGCATCCTGATGAATAAATGAGCGCATTTTTTCTTCTATACTCAGGGTTACTTCAACTTTTGAATATTCTTTCAGGTTGATTGATCGTACTGTTCCGATTATGACTCCTGAAAACCAGATGTTGTTACCTATTTTCAAGCCATTAATATCCGTGAAGACCACTTTAATCGGAAATTTTTTGGTAAAAGTTTTCTTTTCACCACCTAATGTAAAAACTGTTACCATCAAGATGGCAATGGCAGTTAAAACAAAAACTCCTACAATTACGGCGTGCCTGGTTTTTCGTACTTCCATTATGATTGATTTATAAAGTTATAATTATAAAAACCCCTGACATCCGGATCATCAGTATCAAAAACATCTTTAAAGCTTCCTTGCCTTGCAAATTTTCCGTTTACGATCATGGCGATCCGGTCGCCGGTGAATTTTGCGCAGGTAAGGTCATGGGTAATAATGATAGAACTGGTTTTATATTTTTTCTGTACATCATTGATCAGCTTAATGATTTCAATGCTGGTTATGGGATCCAGTCCTGAAGTGGGTTCGTCATACAAGATGATTTCAGGTTGAAGGATGAGTGTCCGGGCTATCCCCACTCTTTTTCGTTGCCCTCCGGAAAGTTCAGATGGCCATTGGTTGATGGTATTTATCAGCCCAACATCCTGTAAAACATTTTCAACAGCTTTATTTACTTCCTGTTTGTGCAGGAATCTTTTATTTCTTGTAAGCGGAAATTCCAGGTTTTCTTTTACCGTCATGCTATCATACAATGCGCTTCCCTGGAATGAAAAACCAATCTTTTGCCGCAGTTCATCCAGTTCTTTTGTTTTTAATTTTTCAACTTCCCGGCCCAAAACATTCACTATTCCTTTATCGGGAAACATTAGTCCTGCAATGATTTTGATCAAAACTGATTTTCCGCTTGCTGAACGGCCCATCACAACAACATTTTCTCCTTTGTATAGTTCCAAATCAATGGAGCGGAGGACCTTCAATGGTCCAAAAGATTTTTCAAGCCCTTTAATAAAGACCACAACGTTATTCTTATCTATTTGTACGGGCTCTTTTTTCATATTTTAAAATGGAGGCCTGATAGTATTTACGATCTGAACAATGATCATTTCTTCAATAAAAATTAGAAACATGGATATAACCACTGACGAATTCGCCGCTTTTCCCACACCTTGCGTGCCCTGCGTAGTATTGTAACCCATGAAACAACCGGTTACGCCAATAGTAAATCCATATACAGTTGCTTTAATCATTGATGCATTAATATCCAGGAATGAGATGCTGGAAAATGCGTCCTGTATAAAAGACCGGAAACTGGTCATTTCATTACTATGTACATTCAGATAAGAACCCACTATACCCACAAAGCCATTGAACAAGGTCAGCACAGGCACCATAATAGTGGTTGCGACGATGCGGCTTCCGGCCAGAAATTTAAAAGGTTTTGTGCCCGAGACTTCCATAGCATCTATCTGTTCTGTTACGTTCATAGAACCCAGTTCGGCACCAATATTGGAGCCGATTTTTCCTGCAGCTATTAATGCAGTAATCAAGGGAGCTAATGCACGGATGATCGCAATTCCGATTAAAGATGGAAGCCATGATGTGGCGCCAAAATCGGCAAGGGAAGGACGGGACTGCTTGGTAAAAACAATTCCTGTTATGAATCCTGTTAAAGAAACAAGCGCCAGCGATTTGTAACCTATATAATAACATTGCCGCAGGATTTCTTTGAATTCATATGGCGGCAGGATTATTTCTTTAAAAAAGCGAACTATAAATGCATATACGTCGTGAATGTTAGAAAAGAAATCTTTCATTTTTGCAGAAAAAGATTTTTTCAATGATGACTCTTCCACATTTATGTTTTTTCGTTGTCTGAGAATCTGAAATTCATCCAAATGTAATAGTATAAGCAGATCTGTGGAATGATTAGCGTCATCGGGACAACTGACTATAATTCAAAATGGCATATACAAGAATCAAACAACACTTGTGGATCTCTTCAGGTCAATAATTATATGAATCGAAATACCAGCAGGTAATATTAATTTATTACAAAGAAAGAAGCTGAACAGCTGTCACAATCGCAGTCGCAATAATACTGACGTTTATCACATGCAAATTTGACTATTATCATTTCGGCCCCATTGTAAATGAATCAAATTTGTGAGTTATGAAGCCAGAAAATTTCATTAAAAAATTCAACGAGATCGGCATCGCCGATGTAGGAGTAGTGGGCGGTAAAAACTCGTCGCTGGGAGAAATGTTCACCCGACTTTCAAACAAGGGTATTAAAGTACCCAATGGTTTTGCAACCACCGCCCAGGCTTTCACATATTTTCTTGAATATAACAACCTGAATAAACCGTTGCAGGAATTGATGCTGCAATTGGATCATAAGAATTATTCAAACCTGAAAGAGATTGGTTTGAAAGCAAGACAACTTTTGCTGTCTGCTAACATGCCCGCAGATTTTTCTGAGGATATTATCAAAGCTTATAAAGAGCTCTCTGGGCAAACATATTTTGAAGTAGCGGTTCGCAGTAGCGCTACTGCGGAAGATCTGCCACAGGCAAGTTTTGCCGGGCAACATGAATCCTATCTCAATGTAAAAGGTGAAGCAGAATTGATACAGGCTGTTCAAAAATGTTTTGCATCATTATATACTGACCGTGCCATTAAATATCGGGAAGATAACGGCTTCAGGCACGAACAGGTTCTATTGTCCGTGGGTGTACAAAAAATGGTCCGATCTGATCTCGCTTGTTCCGGCGTTGGATTCACATTGGAACCCGAATCAGGTTTTCGTGACATCATTCATCTCAGTGGAGTGTGGGGCTTGGGAGAAAATATAGTACAAGGAACAATAACACCCGATGAATTTTTCGTTTTCAAACCGACTTTAAAACAAGGTAAAAATGCCATCATTCAAAAACGGCTGGGAGATAAATCAAAAACTATGATTTATTCTTTCGATGAACATGCAGCGTCCTCAACAATTAATATTGATACTCCTGTTGAGAAAAGAGAACAATTTGTTTTAAGTGACCAGGAAATAATACAATTGGCCAAATGGGCATTGATCATTGAAGATCATTATGCCAAACCGATGGATATCGAGTGGGCGAAGGATGGTAACAGTAATGAAATATACATGATCCAGGCAAGGCCAGAAACAGTGCATTCGCAACGAAATCCTTTTATCATCAAAGAATATAAGTTGCTTGAAAAAGGAGTAGGGATCGCCGAAGGAAATGCGATCGGAACCAAAATAGCTTCCGGGACCGCACGACTACTTCAATCACCTGCTGAAGCTGATAAATTATCCGGCGGTGAGATCGTTGTTACAGAAAGCACCAGCCCTGATTGGGATCCTGTGCTGAAAAAAGCAGCAGCCATCATTACCAATAAAGGCGGAAGAACCAGCCATGCCGCTATTGTGGCAAGGGAATTAGGAGTGCCGGCTGTAGTGGGTTGCGGTGATGCTACACAAAAAATAAAAGACGGAAGTATAATTACTGTAAGCTGTGCAGAAGGGAAAACAGGTTTTGTTTACGAAGGAAAATTAAAGTTTAAAGAAACGGAATATGATTTTCGCGGAATAAAAAAGCCTGAGCGTACACAAGCAATGTTGATCGTAGGCGACCCTGACCAGGCATTTAAATTATCATTTTATCCCAATGATGGAGTGGGTTTGATGCGGATAGAATTTATCATCAACCATTTCATACAGGTGCATCCGATGGCGCTGGTAAAATTTGATACATTGAAAGATGCAGTCGTAAAAAGAAAAATTGAAGAACTCACTCATCACTATCCTGATAAAGAAAAATATTTTATAGATAAACTGGCGCAAGGCGTAGCCACCATTGCTGCTGCTTTTTATCCGAAAGAAGTCATCGTTCGGATGAGCGATTTTAAAACGAATGAATATGCAAACCTGATCGGGGGAAAAGATTTTGAGCCAAAAGAAGAAAATCCGATGCTGGGTTTCCGCGGTGCTTCTAGGTACTATAATGATCTCTACAAAGAAGGATTCCGCCTGGAATGTGAAGCCATTAAAAAAGTACGGGAAGAAATGGGATTGAGTAATGTGAAAGTGATGATACCATTTTGCCGCACAGTAGAAGAAGGAAAAAAAGTGGTGGAAGTAATGAAAGCAAACGGGCTGGATCGTAGTAAAGACCCTTCATTGGAAATTTATGTGATGGCAGAAATTCCCAGTAATGTAATGCTCGCAGAAGAATTTGCACAGGTATTTGATGGATTTTCCATTGGTTCTAATGATCTGACACAATTAACACTGGGCATTGATCGGGATTCTGCTATCATAAGCAACTTGTTCAGCGAACAAAATCCTGCTGCCAAGCAAATGATCGCCACAATGATCGAAAAAGCAAAAGATGCAGGTGCTAAGATCGGCCTATGCGGACAAGCGCCGAGTGACTTCCCGGACTTCGCTGGCTTCCTGGTTCAGCATGGCATCGATAGTATCTCATTTAATCCGGATGCCTTATTGAAAGGAATCGAAAACATCAGGATGGTGAGTGATGTTAATAAAAAAGAAGTTATTTGTTAATTAAAAAATGAAATCATGGAAAAAATCTTTGATAACAAAATAGCGATCGTTACCGGCGGAAGCTTTGGTATTGGCCGGGCTGCTGCTATTGCTTTTGCAGAGCGAGGTGCAAAAGTTGTGATCGCTGATTGGGTAGAAAATAACGAAACATTGGACATGATAAAATCCATGAATGGGAATGCGATCTTCATAAAATGTGATGTGTCTAATGAATCCGATGTGAAAAAACTGGTGGAGCAAACCATTGCACAATACGGAAGATTAGATTATGCTTTCAACAATGCCGGTGTGGAAGGCCAATCCGCCATTACACACGAGTGTTCTATGGAAAATTGGGATAGAACAACCGGCATCAACCTGAAGGGTGTATGGCTTTGTATGAAATACGAGATCCCGCAAATGCTGAAACATGGAAAGGGTGCTATTGTGAACAACGCTTCCATTGCCGGCTTAGTGGGATTCCCTGGCATACCTGCTTATGTGGCATCCAAGCACGGAATAATCGGACTTACAAAAAATGCTGCATTGGAATATGCGAAACAAAATCTCCGGGTGAATGCAGTTTGTCCCGGCGTTATCAAAACTCCAATGATCGATCGCTTTACCGGGAAAGATAAAGAGATAGAAAAACAATTTGCCAGCCAGGAACCGGTTGGAAGGCTGGGACAACCGGAAGAAGTGGCCGAGGCTGTGATGTGGTTATGCTCTGATGCCTCATCTTTTGTAACCGGCAATGCGATACCGGTGGATGGAGGTTGGACAGCTCAATAGCAAGGTTGGCAAAATAATTGTCAGATGTAAATTAATGGTTAAGAACCGAAAGAGGGAAAGTTATTATCTGATATTTCGTCAAATTAGATATAACAAACAGGAATCCTTACCTTAAATTATTCATTAAAAAGTTTTGATATGAATTTCATCAAAAAAGTCAGCTTAATAGCTGCACTGATTTTTTCAATATATGGAATGTCAGGATGCGGTCCCGGTGCTTATGTCACTGCAGGGGTTCAATACACTAATCCTGTATGGGCGCCATCTTATTATTCGGGAGTGCGTTATTATTATCTTCCTGATATTGAAACCTATTATGATCTTTCCGATCAGGAATTTGTTTATCTGGATAATGGACAATGGTTATTTTCTCCAGTGTTACCACCAATGTATAGCGGTTACGATCTTTATAATGGTTTTGTGGTGGCGTTGAACGTAGGCGTATATCAACCATGGTTGCATCATCAATATTATGTGTCGCATTATCCTCGGTATTATTATCATAATGTTTATCATGATAATATTGCTGCAATAAGAGGATTTAATGAAAACGAACGCAAACCATTTTATTGGAAAGAGGAAGATCGTAACCGCATCAATAATGTGCGAACTAATCAAAAGCCGCAACCGAAAGTGGAAAAGAAAATGGAAACTTCCAGGCCACCGCAGAAGCCCAATTATTATGGTAAAAAAATTGGTCAACCGGTCAAGGTACGGCCACAGATGAAAGAGTCTAAGCCAAGAAAAAAGGGACATGGTAACCCTTAATTAATAAATCTGCCTTAAGTGCAACAGACCAGTCACAAAGCCTGTATGCTATGATTGCTTCTTAAGGCAATCATAGTACAGGCGGGCAGATTAAAACTTTTACTAATGAAGCAAACGATCTTTTGTATACTTTCTTTATTTACATTTTTGTTTTTAAATAACGTCGATGCACAAGTTGCAGATTCCACTAAAGGTTGGAGCATTACAGATTGTTTTAAATATGCCTCTGATCACAATATTCAAATAAGTACATTAAGATTAAATGAGCAATCCGCTTACCAGGATCTTTGGGCAGCAAAAGGTTTAAAGATCCCGAGTTTGTCGGCATCGGTAAGCAATTCTTTCAATAATGCCAATAATTCCAATGGCAGTGGCGGATTGGTAAATCAATTAACCAACAGTGGTTCTTACTCGGTGAATTCGGGTATTGTTGTATGGAGTGGCAATTCGGTCAACAATACAATTCAGCAAAGGGAGTTACAGAGACAGTCGGCAGGTTTGTCTGTTCAGGAATCGGTGAATAATATCACGTTACTTATCACACAGGCATACCTGGATATTTTATTGTCCAAAGAGAATCTGAAATATATCACTGACCTGGTCAGTACTTCTGAAGCAAGAGTGAAACAGGGTCAGCAGTTTTACGATGCAGGCACCATTGCCAAAAATGATTTATTACAATTGCAGGCTCAACTGGCCAGTGATAAATATTTATTGGTACAAACGCAAAATGCGATCCGTCAGAATGTTCTTTCGTTGAAACAAATTCTTCAGTTACCGGTTGATACCACATTTGATATTGTTACACCTGATTCTGCATTGGTGATTCCGGCGCCGGTGTTGATGCCATTGCAGGAAGTGCAGCAGGCAGCTTTAAGGGATTTTCCGGAAATAAAAATTGGGAAGTTGGGTGTTGATATTGCTTCGCTTGATATTGCACAGGCCCGTGCCGGTTTTAAACCAACCTTGACGGCAAGCGGTTCAATGGGAAGCGGGTACAGCGATGTGATCACGAATTCTATTTTTCCCAAAACAAATTATTTCAAACAAACAGGTAATAATTTTTATCAACGTTTGGGCATGACGTTGTCTGTTCCCATTTTCTCAAACCGTTCGAATAAAGCAAATCTTGAAAAAGCAAATATTGCTTTTAAAGAAGCTAATTTGAACTGGCAGAATGACCAGCTGGTTTTATCGCAGGCAGTGGAGCAGGCCTACCTGAATGCATCCAATTCTATGCAATCCTATGCTGCGGCACAGGAACAATTGCAGGCAACTGCAGAAAGTTATCGTATTTCCAATGAGCAATTCAAGCTGGGCGCCAGTAATATTTATGATTTGTTGCAGCAGCGGAATCAATATGTACAAGCTGTTCAGGCATACACACAAGCAAAGTATACTGCAGTATTGCAGCAAAAGATCTATGAATTCTATCTGGGCAAACCTGTAACATTATAAAATCAAGTAAATGAAAAAACGAACTGTCATAATATTAATTGTTTTGATTCTAGCAGCCGCAGCTGTTTATTATTTTTATTTCAGAAAGCAGAAAGAGTCTCAAACGATCAGTTTTGTAACGGGCAAAGCTCAATATGGTTACATTGGTATAAGTGTGACTGCTACGGGTACCGTAGAACCGGTAGATACGGTCTCAGTGGGCGCACAGGTTTCGGGTGTAGTGCAGAATGTTTATGCGGATTTTAATGATGTGGTAAAAGCGGGACAATTATTGGCAAAAGTAGATCCTTCCATAATCAACCAGCAAGCGGAGCAGGCAAAAGCCACGTTGGCAAATGCTCAGAGCAATTTGCAATACCAGCAGAGCAATTTTGACCGGCAAAATCAGTTGTATAATCTTGGCGCTATCAGCAAAGCAGACTATCAGTTGGCCTTGAATCAATTTAATTCAGCTAAGGCTTCTGTGTCTAATGCAACAGCCCAATTGAATCTTGCTCAACGGAATTTGTATTATACCAATATATATTCTCCTATTAACGGTACAGTATTAAATAGGAATGTGAGCGCAGGCCAAACTATTGCTTCCAGTTTTAGTGCGCCTACATTATTTGTCATTGCAAAAGACCTTACCAAAATGCAGGTTCGTGCAGCGGTGGACGAAGCAGATATAGGTGGTGTTAAAGCCGGACAACATGTAACATTTACGGTGGATGCTTTTCCGGATGACATTTTTCGTGGATCGGTTAATCAGATATTGTTGCACCCGCAGGTGTCTTCCAACGTGGTAACATATACGACACTTATCGATGTTGACAACAAAGATCTAAAATTAAAACCTGGTATGACGGCGAGTATTAACATTTATACCCAGGAAGATAGTAATGCATTGCTGATACCGTCACGGGCAATAAATTTTAAGCCTGATACGAATCAGCTGAAAGGCTATGTGATCAGACGTGCAATGAGAAACGAAGCCGGAGCCAATAAAATGGACACGACTAAAAATATGCATCAAAAAGATTCGACCAATCAGATGCGAAAGCAGGATGCAAATATTAAAAGATCATTCGTTTGGATTAAAAACGGAGATACTTTGACTGAAAAAAGGATTTTGACAGGAATGAATGATGATACCAATGTAAAAGTAGTCAAAGGTCTATCAGAAGGTGATGAAGTTATAACGGCCATTGTGACCGGGCAAAATAAATCGGCTGCTGATAATACACAGCGTAGTCCTTTCATGCCTCAGATGCGAAGAAGAACCACAGGTAGCAGCAGCGGCGGTTCATCCGGCGGACCCAGAAATCAGTAATAAAAAATGAAATAGTGTGAGTTCACTTATTGTAGATATAAAAGATTTGAAACGAGAGTTCAGGATGGGCGAGGAGATCGTTCATGCTTTGAATGGAGTCAGTTTTACCATTAGCAAAGGAGAATTTGTTACGATCATGGGAAGCAGTGGTTCCGGTAAGACAACTATGTTGAATATTTTAGGATGCCTGGATAAACCAAGCAGCGGAACTTACCTTCTCGATGGTGTTGATGTAAGCAAATTATCAAAGACTCAGTTGGCAGGCTATCGCAATAAAAAACTTGGATTTGTTTTCCAGGCGTACAATTTACTTGCAAGAACATCCGCTATTGAAAATGTAGAGTTACCTCTGATGTACAATAAAGATTTTTCTGCAAAGCAAAGAAAAGAAAAAGCCCTGCAGGCATTGGCCGCTGTCAACCTTACCAACAGAATTCATCACTTGCCCAGCCAGCTTTCAGGCGGGCAGCAACAAAGAGTGGCCATTGCAAGAGCATTGGTAAATGATCCGGTGATGATATTGGCAGATGAAGCTACCGGCAACCTTGATTCACGTACTTCATACGAGATCATGATGCTGATCCAGGAATTGAATGATGTGCATGGGAAAACGATCGTTTTTGTTACACATGAATCGGATATAGCTGCTTTCAGCAAACGAACAATAACACTGAGAGATGGCAAAGTGATAAAAGATGCAGTAAACGCTAATGTAAAGAGCGCAAAAGAACTATTAGCCAGCCTTCCACCATTAGCTGAAACGTCAACCACAACGACATGACAATTGTAAACCTTTTACGTCTTGCATTACGGGCAATCAAGCGCAACAAGATGAGAGCTTTTCTCACTATGTTGGGTATTATAATTGGTGTCGCCGCTGTGATCGCCATGATCGCTATTGGCCAGGGATCCAAGCAAAGTATCCAAAGCCAGATATCAGGAATGGGCAGCAACATGATCGTGGTAAGGCCCAGTAGTAATATTCAGGGTGGTGCAAGGTTGGATAATACCAGCGTGCAAACATTGACCGAAGCCGATATTATCGCATTGGAAAAAGATCCGCAAAATTACAATGCCGTTTCTCCCCAGGTGTCGTCGAGAGGGCAAGTGATCAATGGATCTAATAACTGGACTACAACTATCCAGGGAGTTTCACCGGATTATTTAACGATCAGAAGCTGGCCATTGCAGGATGGAGTGAATTTTACGGACCAGGACGTAAAGACTGCAGCAAAAGTTTGTTTGATCGGGCAAACTATTATATCCTATCTTTTTCCGAACGGAGAAGATCCATTGGGAAAAACAATTCGTTTTAAGAATATTCCTTTTAAGATCATAGGGATTTTATCTAAAAAAGGAGAGAACACTTTTGGGCAGGATCAGGATGATATAGTGCTGGCACCGGTAACAACTGTACAAAAAAGAATTCTTGCTACCATTTATTATCAAACCATTTTTGCTTCCGCTATTGATGAAAAATCAACTGATAAAGCCACCGATGAAATCACCAATATCCTGAGAGCAAGCCATAAGATCCAGAAAGGGACTGATGATGATTTCTCCGTGCGGTCACAGGCAGAATTGATCAGCACTTTTACTGCTACGAGCCAGATACTTACTATTTTACTGGCAGTTATCGCAGGCATTTCTTTGGTGGTTGGTGGTATCGGCATCATGAATATCATGTATGTTTCAGTAACAGAACGCACCAAAGAGATCGGATTGAGAATGTCTATTGGTGCCCGGGGCATTGATATCCTTTTGCAGTTTCTCGTCGAAGCAGTTTTGATAAGTATTACAGGTGGATTGATCGGCGTTGCATTGGGCATTGCAGCTACTAAATTGGTAACAATGTTTTTGCAGTGGCCTACATTGATCACACAATCCTCCGTTTTGCTTTCATTCCTGGTTTGTTTTATTACCGGGGTGTTCTTCGGCTATTACCCGGCTTTAAAGGCTTCAAAGCTGGATCCAATAGAAGCATTGAGATATGAATAACCTTAAAATGGCAGATATTCAACCGATGATAAAATTGTTTTCTTTATGGATTTTATTGTACAGACCATTGACCTTACAAAAAGATTTGGAAAATTCGTTGCATTAGACAACCTGAATATATCACTGGAAAAAGGAGAGATATTTTCATTGCTGGGGCCCAATGGCGCAGGCAAGACCACTACTATTAAATTGCTCACTACATTATTAAAACCATCCTCCGGCGATGCCATAATTGATGGCGTCAGCATCAAAAAAAATCCTTACAAAGTAAGAAACCTTATCGGCTACGTGCCGCAAATGCTATCCGCTGATGGCACACTTACCGGTTATGAAAACCTTTTGCTGTTTGGAAAATTGTATGACATACCCACCAGGGAGGCAAAGAAAAGAGCGAACGAATCGCTCGAATTTATGAATCTGTCGGAGTTTGCCCACAAGCCGGTAAAAACGTATTCAGGCGGCATGATACGAAGGCTTGAAATTGCTCAATCCATGTTGCATCATCCTAAAGTGCTTTTTCTGGATGAACCGACCACCGGCCTTGATCCCATCGGCGTGAAAGCAGTGTGGGAACATATTCTGAAACTTAAAGAGCAATTCAATACAACGATATTGCTGACCACGCATGTGATGGAAGAAGCAGATAAATTATCGAATCATGTTGCTTTTTTATCAAGGGGGAAATTAGCCGCTCTCGGAACCCCGGAGGGATTAAAGAGTTCATTGAACCGGGAAAATGTCACCATGGAAGACGTTTTCATTTATTACACAAAAGAATCATTGGAGAGTGAAAAAAGTTTCCGGGATGTGAGGATCAGCCGCAAAACAACTTCACGATTAAGATAATTACATATGCTCCGTTTTATAAAAAAAACACTGGTATTGACCGAACTGGAAGCACGGAAAATATCTCATGACCCGACTGAGATCTTCACGAGGGCTGTGCAACCTGCTCTTTGGCTCCTGATCTTCGGCCAGGTGTTCGAACAAATGCACCCGATGAATGGACCGGTACGGTACATAGATTTTATGACTCCGGGAATATTGGCGCAAAGTGTTTTATTCATCGCAATTTTTTACGGCATCGGAATTATTTGGGAACGGGATCTCGGCCTCACGCATAAATTTTTGGTGACGCCTACACCCCGTGCAGCATTGGTGCTGGGTAAAGCTTTGTCTGCAAGCCTGCGATCTATACCGGTAATGATCATCATTTATGTACTGGCTTTATTGTTAAGGGTAAACCTATCGTGGGATCCAATAAATATTTTGTTAGTATTACTAATTGTAATTATCGGTTCAGTTTTATTCTCTACTTTTTCATTGATCATTGCTTGTCTGGTGAAAACAAGGGAACGATTCATGGGCATAGGCCAGGTATTAACGATGCCCTTGTTTTTTGCAAGCAATGCGATTTACCCGATTGATATCATGCCGGCCTGGTTGAAAACAATTTCACACATCAATCCGCTTACTTATATGATCAATGCATTGCGGTCTTGTATGTTGCCGTCGCAGGGTGCTATCAATATTTTGCCCGATATCGGAATATTAATAGCAGTATCTGTAGTATTGATAATTATTGGAGGCGCTTTGTATAAAAGAGTTATTACCTGAAATTATTTTCTCATGCCGAAAATTATCACTCTTACATTCAGCCCCAGCATTGACCGAAGCACTTCAGTACCCAAAATATTACCTGAAAAAAAATTAAGATGTGCGGCCCCAAAACTGGAACCCGGAGGTGGCGGCATTAATGTGGCAAGAGCGATAAAAAAGCTGGGGGGTGAAGCTATTGCGATCTATCCATCTGGAGGATACACCGGGAAATATTTTAATGCTTTGCTCAAAAAAGAAAATATTCCGGTGGTGATTGTCGAAACACAAAATGAAACGAGAGAGAATATTGTAGTGCTTGATGAATCCACCAACCAGCAATATCGGTTTGGAATGCCGGGTACAGCATTGCAGGAGTCCGAATGGAAAAATATGCTTGAAGTAGTGGAAGGGATGAGCGATCTGGAATTTATTGTTGCCAGCGGCAGTTTGCCCCCGGGAGTTCCGCTGGATATTTACGCAAGACTTGCCGTGATCGCAAAGAAGAAAAAAGCCAAACTGGTTGTAGATACTTCCGGCGAGGCATTGAACCATGCAGCGAATGAAGGCGTATATCTGATGAAACCGAATCTGGGAGAATTGAGTTCCTTACTGGGAGTGGAGCGAATCGATGTTGAAAAAATTGAAGAAATAGGAAAACAAGTGATCACCAAAGGGCATTGTGAAGTATTGGTGATATCAATGGGTGAGGGGGGCGCCATATTGATCACCAATAATGAAATACATCGGGCTGTATCTCCTGTAGTGCAACGAAAAAGTGTAGTGGGTGCCGGGGACAGCATGGTGGCCGGAATTGTGTTGGCTTTGTCGCAGAAAAAAAACCTGAAAGAGACTTTGCACTTCGGCGTTGCCTGCGGCACCGCCGCTACTATGAATCCGGGCACCGAACTCTGCCGGAAAGAAGATGTGGAATTACTTTGCCAAAAATTAAATAATAAAGCCTGATAAAATAATTCCTATTGGCAGTCCTCATCTTTTTTGTTAGCTTAGAGTAAATTAAACCAAATTCCTTTGGCAGTAAAAAAGAAAATACTGCTTATAGAAGATAATGCACCGATCCGGGAGAATACAGTGGAGCTCCTGGAATTGTCGGATTATGAAGTGATCATTGCACAAAATGGAAAAGAAGGAATTGAAATCGCCTGCATTGAAACTCCCGATCTGATCTTATGTGATATTATGATGCCTGAAATGGATGGCTATGCGGTGTTGAAATATATTCGTAATGAATCTCCGATCCGTAACACTCCTTTGATATTTTTTACAGCCTCCAGCGAAAAAAAACAATTAGAAGAAGGCCTGAAGATGGGCGCCGATGCCTACATCGTAAAACCTTTTGATTCCGATGAACTCATACAATTGATCGAGCGGCATATCAGATAATTTCTCTGGGTCATGGTCGGCAATTACACTGATAATTTTCATTGCTGATCTTGTAGAATGCTTTATACCTTTGATGCCGCTTTATGATCAGGGTCTGCCTGTTATTATAAACAAAATCAAACTTTCAAGTGGTCATAGTCTTTACCATCATCACATTTTGTTCCACTTTATTAGGTGGATTATTTGCTTTGCGATTTAAAGATCAGTTGCACCTGATACTGGGATTCAGCGCCGGAGCGGTTATAGCTGTCAGTTTTTTTGACTTGTTGCCAGAGGCTCTTTCATTGGGAAATAACTATTACAGTTTGCAGGTCATTACTGCTATTGTGGCACTGGGATTTCTGTTTTACATGATACTGGACAGAATGGCGTTACTGCATTTTCATACTCATTCAAATGAACCAAAAATGAAAGGCAAGGGAAATCTGGCTGCCGGTAGTTTATCCATACATAGTTTCTTTGATGGTATTGCGATCGGCCTGGCTTTCCAGATATCTCATTCGGTGGGAATTTTTGTGGCGGTAGCGGTCATCGCTCATGATTTTTCCGATGGATTGAATACCGTTTCTGTAGTGTTAAGGAATAATGGTAAAACAAAGGATGCTTTCAAATGGTTGCTGGCAGATTCCATAGCGCCGGTACTTGGCGTAGCGTCCACATTCTTTTTTCATCTTCCTGAAAATGCTTTTTCCATTGTGTTGGCAGTATTATGCGGTTTCTTCTTTTATATCGGCGCCAGTGACCTGCTGCCCGAAAGCCAGCATGAACATCCTTCTTTGTGGACAACGATCACGACATTGATTGGAGTAGCGGTTATTTATGTTGCCATACGTTTCTCAAATTTTTAAAAGCTGATTATGATAGCGCTTTCACATCAAACACATCACACAAAAGAAACTTTATCACGCAGCCTGGCAAAAACAGTTTCTTACAGAGTTCTTATTTTGATCCTTGACTTTATCACTATTTATATTTTCACTAAACAGGTGAAAATCGCTTTTGGTTTTATGTTGGTGAGTAATATTTATACCACTTTGGCTTATTTTTTTCATGAACGGCTATGGGATAGAATTAAGTGGGGTAAATTAATTTTTAAAAAAAATGACGACATCCATTGAAACAATAAATCTGCGTAAACAATTTGAAAACCTTGTTGCGGTTGATGATATCAATCTGAGCATTGGTAAAGGAGAGATCTTCGGGGTATTGGGTCCCAACGGCGCCGGAAAAACAACATTGCTCATGATGCTTTCTACATTGCTGAAACCGACGACGGGCAAAGCAAAGGTAAATGGATTTGATGTAACGCATCAGCCATTGAAAGTGCGGCAATGTATCGGGATGGTTTTCCAGGATCCCAGCTCGGATGAATTGCTCAGCGCTTATGAAAATCTGAAACTCCATGCACTGCTCTACAATGTGCCGTTGAAGCAGATCGATACTAAAATTGATGAAGTGTTGTCACTGGTAGGGCTGCTGGAAAGAAAGCATGACCAGGTAAAAAAATATTCCGGAGGAATGCGGAGGAGAATGGAGATCGCCAGAGGATTATTGCATCAACCCGAAGTGTTATTTCTGGATGAACCTACCCTTGGCCTCGATCCTCAAACGAGAGAACACATCTGGCAATACATTGAATCGCTGGCGCAAAAAAAGGAAATGACCATTGTGCTGACCACTCATTATATGGAAGAGGCTGAAAAACTTTGCAGCCGTGTAGCGATTGTGGATCATGGAAAGATCATTGCATTAGATACGCCGGAAAATTTGCGTCATGCTTTGGCAGGCGATATTGTTTCTTTAGAAGGAAAAAATCTTTTTATGGAGGCGATCAAAAAACTTCCGTTCGTAAAAAGCGTGGAGCTTGAGAATGGAATAGCAAAAATCACCGTAGAAGATTCCGGCAAGAACCTTCAGGAATTATTGCGGGTAGCCGGTGAAATTGAACGGGTGGAAGTACATTCTCCTGATCTGAATGATGTATTCCTTCATTTCACCGGCGAAGCGATCCGTGAAAGTGAAGGAAGCAACATCGAACATATCCGCACCATAACAAGGGCAAGACAAAGCAAATGAGTGTGACAAAAATATTAAAAGGTATTTATGCGGTTTGGTACCGTGAGTTCCGGGTATTTCTCAACGAACGGAGCCGTATTATTTCTTCCGTATTTCTTCCGATGTTCTGGTATTTTATATTTGGCGGAGGTGTGGGCAGCATGACAACTACGGGAACCAATTACCAGCATTTTATTTTTCCCGGTTTTCTGGCTATGACGATTATTTTCAGTTCACTTTTCAATGGTGCATATATCGTTTGGGATAAAAAAATTGATTTCCTGAAAGAAGTACTTATTGCCCCATTATCCCGAACTACCATTTTCGTCGGTAAGGTGGCCGGCGGAATGACCGATGCGTTATTACAGGCGATCATTCTCATCATTATCGGTTGCTTTCTTGGTATTCCGTTCACAGTTGGAAATATTCTGATCTCATTCTTCATACTTTTTATTTTTGCTATTGGCTTGGTAAGCCTGGGATTGATCATTGGTTCTTTTTTGGAAAGCCCGGAGAGTTTTGGTCTTGTTTCCAGTTTTGTAGTATACCCGTTATTTCTATTATCCGGCGCTTTGTATTCATTGGATAAACTTCCTTCCTGGATGAAAGTGCTTACTCATATTGATCCCGCCACTTATGCGGTAGATGGACTTCGAAAAGTGATACTGAAAAACTCCGCCATGCCTTTAGGGTATGACCTGCTGGTGTTGATTGGTTTTGACCTGTTGATGATCCTCATTGGCACTTGGTCGTTTAACAGGATGAAATTGTAATAATCTCATTTCCGGAAATCATTTTCACAGCTGATAAATATCATAATTCTCAAGTAGAAACAAAGCGATTTTTAATTGTTTATAAAAATCTATGGGAACAATCATATTGAAATTTATTTCTAAGGATTAAAATTGTATTGATCAAATGTGAAATGTGGGATTTCATTTAAACCATTATGAGTAAAATAAAAAAGCCTGCCCGCAAACTCATTGAGTTTTGGAGAAGGCTCGGTCCCGGACTTATCACAGGCGCCAGCGATGATGATCCTTCAGGCATTGCCACCTATTCACAAGCCGGAGCACAATTTGGACTCTCTACATTGTGGACGGCGTTGATCACTTTTCCGTTGATGGCATCTATCCAGGAAATGTGTGGAAGAATTGGTTTGGTTACTTCGAAAGGATTAACTGGTACTTTAAAGCAATATTATCCCCGCACTGTTCTATATCTTATGCTCTTGTTCAGCTTTCCTGCAATTGTAATGAATATCGGTGCAGATATTGCTGGAATGGGTGCGGTTGGCAACCTGTTATTTCCTTCTATCGATGCCACTTTTTTCAGCGTTGTGTTTACGCTGGTATTGTTGTTATTGATCATTTATTTGCCTTACAGGAAAATTGCATCTGTTTTAAAATATCTCTGTCTTATTTTATTCGTATACCTCATTGTTCCGTTTTTATACAAGCAGGATTTGGGAGCCATTTTCAAAAGCACATTCATTCCTGCCATAAAATTCAACAGGGATTTTATCGGGATCATTGTTGCTATTTTAGGCACTACCATTTCTCCCTATCTTTTTTTCTGGCAGGCGACCATGGAAGTGGAAGAGGTAAAGCAAAAGAAAAATTTCCTGGTGGTGGACAAGAAAATTATTAAGGATATGAAACAGGATGTTGACCTGGGTATGTTGTTCTCCAACCTGGTCATGTTTTTTATTATTCTCACTACCGGAACTGTTTTGTTCAATGGAGGAGTACGTCAGATTGATACGGTGGAACAAGCTGCGGAAGCTTTGAAACCACTTGCCGGCGAAGCAGCACATTTATTGTTTGCGATCGGTGTCATCGGTGTCGGTTTCTTGGCAATACCGGTACTCAGTGGCTCATTGTCATATATTTTTTGCGAGACCTTCGGATGGAGAGAGGGACTGGATAATAAATTTCATGAAGCACGGACCTTCTATATTATCATTGCCATTTCATTGATACTTGGACTTTCCCTGAATTATATTGGCATCAGTCCTGTAAAAGCCTTAATCTATTCGGCCATATTATATGGATTGACGGCGCCGGTTCTCATTGCCATTATCCTGCATATAAGTAATAATAAAAAAGTAATGGGAGAATATACCAATTCAAAAATCTCCAACATTGGCGGAATTATTACTCTGGTCCTGATGACTGCTGCAGCAGTAATTTTAGTTTACCTGGAAGTAAAAGGACACTGACCAGTGATACCAATAATAATTTTTCAAATTGATCCGGGCTTACTTATAAACATGACGTTAATTATCTTCTTTATTGATACCCGTCATTTCACCGGCATAGGTTTAAAAATAATTTAGACTGTCAATTTTTTTCAATTCAATTAAACTTAAAATGTATGGGAGTCCTAAAAGTTCTCGAGTTAATGGCAAATTCCAGTAAAAGTTGGGAGGATGCCGCACAGCAGGCTGTTGATGAAGCATCTAAAACGCTCAGCAATGTTCGTTCTGTTTACATTCAGGATCATAGCGCTGTTGTAAAGAACAATAAGATCGTGGAGTACCGGGTCACAGCCAAATTATGTTTTGAAATAGAACACAGTGGTAAGTCAAAAAAATAATTCTATGTCACTTGATTTTGACAAATACGCTGCCAAGGGAAACGAATTGGTCAATATGCTGGCCAAGGATCTGCAAATGCCGCCTGATAATGCCGGACGCATTTTGCGGTCTGTGTTACATGCATTGCGTAAACACCTGAGCATCGATGAATCATTTCAATTATTGTCTCAATTACCAATGGCATTGAAAGGGGTTTATGTCGATCAGTGGGATCCTTCAGAATCGTATCAGCGCATACACACAGTAGAAGAGTTTCTTGATGAAATTCGTTCGGAAGATAAAAGATTAGCAGGTTATGATTTCGGCAATAATGAAAAAGCCAGGAATATTGTGCGTATAGTATTTAAAGATCTTACCTATTATTTATCAGAAGGTGAGTTTGATGATTTCACTGCTATGCTGCCGGCTGAATTGAAAAAATTCATTCGTGATAGTATAGGAGAAGGGAAAGCGGTATTTTAGTAAGGTAAATGCCGGGTAAGGTCATTCATATCGAAAATATCAAAGGGCTGGATGAAAAAGATATTCCTGCGATACAGAAGCAGTATGGGAAAAATATTTTCGGGAAAGAACGTTCAGGAACTTTTTTCCGCATATTATGGGACATTGTAAGGGAGCCCATGTTTATTTTATTGGCAATCGCCTGCTCGGTCTATTTTATTCTTGGCGAAAGCAGCGAAGGATTTTTGATGGCTGCGGCAATGATCTTTGTCGCAGCCATTTCACTTTACCAGGAAAACAAAAGCGCTAAAGCTTTAAGGGCACTAAGGCAATACACCGAGCCGAAAGTAACAGTGATCAGGAGCGGACAAGAAAAGATTGTTGATACCGAAGACCTGGTTCCCGGTGATGTGATAGTCCTCGAAGAAGGGAATAATATTCCTGCGGACGCCCTAATTATCCAGGCAAATGACCTGAGTATAAATGAATCGATCATCACGGGAGAATCTTTACCCGTAGAAAAAAATTCATCAGAAAGGCATAACAATTTATTCCAGGGAACTACGATCAACTCTGGTAAATGCATAGCTTGCGTTACAGCAATTGGTAATCAAACTGCATTAGGTAAATTGGGAAAAGCGGTGGCTGCTTACAGTCCGCCAAAAACATTACTACAGCAACAGATCGGAAAATTTGTGCAGCGATTGTTCTTTTTTGGATTAACAGCTTTCATTCTCATATGGTTGGCGAATTATCTGAAAACAGGTTCGCTGATCCAAAGTTTATTATTCGGACTTACGCTGGCAATGGCGGCAGTACCTGAAGAAATTCCAGTTGCATTTTCTTCTTTCATGGCATTGGGAGCTTACAAAATGAGTAAGCTTGGGATCATTTCACGCCAACCACAGACTATCGAGAACCTCGGCGCTGTGACGGTGATCTGTTTGGATAAGACCGGCACGATCACAGAAAATAAAATGGAAGTGAAAATGGTGTATGATTTTGCGAGGAATGAATTACTGGATATGGAGAAAGTGCAACAATACAAAGATGGAACTGTATTATATTATGCCATGCTCGCCAGTGAGCAGGATCCTTTTGATGCAATGGAAAAAGCCATTCATGAAGCTTATCGAAAATATGTGGACGATGGAAGCGCTGCACTAAAACAAGTCTATGAATATCCATTGGAAGGGAAGCCACCGATGATGACGCATGTATACCAGCAGAATAATAATAAAATAATTGCAGCAAAAGGAGCAGCTGAAAGAATTTTGAATGTTTGTAAGACCGATCCGGGGACAGAGTCGATAATCAATATATATATAAAAGAACTTGCTTCAAAAGGATACCGGGTATTGGGAGTTGCCAGCGCTATGCATCGGGATGGAGAATTACCGTTGGTACAGGATGCATTCAACTGGAAATTCGAAGGATTGATCAGTTTGTACGATCCCCCCAAAAAAAATATTCAAAAGATCTTTCGCCAATTTTATGGAGCTGGTATCAATTTGAAATTAGTGACAGGTGATTATCCGGAAACAGCCGTCACTATCGCAGAACAAACAGGGATGCTGCAATATCAGAAATATTATACAGGCAACGATGTGATGCAGATGAAGAATGAAGAACTGAAAGATGCAGTGCGATCAGTGAATCTTTTTGCCCGCATGTTTCCGGAAGCTAAACTGAAAGTTATTGACGCACTGAAAGCAAACGGAGAAATTGTGGCAATGACCGGGGATGGAGTGAATGACGGGCCTGCATTAAAATCAGCTGACATCGGAATTGCCATGGGAAAAAAAGGAACTGAGATTGCCCGGCAGGCTTCTGACCTTATTCTTACTGATGATAACATAGAAAAAATACCGGAAGCTGTTTTGCAGGGAAGAAAAATTTTCAGCAATCTTAAAAAAGCGGTTCGTTATATTATTTCAATACATATTCCCATTATTCTTACAGCCTCTTTGCCGTTGCTGTTTGGCTGGAAATATCCCAATATATTCACCCCGATCCATGTTATTTTTCTGGAGCTGATCATGGGTCCTACCTGTTCTATCTTTTTCGAAAGAGAACCGGTGGAAAAAGATATCATGCTTTTGCCACCAAGAGACAGGACGATGGGATTATTCCAGAATAATGAGTTGTTAGTTAGCATTCTACAAGGTGTCATCATTGCTGTTGGAGTACTGATGTTATACTATTTTTACATGAAGGGCAACTATACTATTGAAGAAACAAGAACTATTGTATTCACCACATTAGTTTTAAGCAATATCTTTCTCACCTTCGCCAATCGTTCCTTCAGTGAAAATTTTACCAAAACCATTTTTTATAAAAATAACCTGGCTCCGTGGCTGTTGGCTATATCTGTTTTTTTCCTTTCTTTAATTCTTTTTATCCCATTCTTCAATCAACTATTCCAATTAAAGCGAATAGCCACTGTGGATCTTTGGCTTTGTGCGGGTGTTGCATTTGTTAGTGTGATGTGGTTTGAATTGTATAAAACATTTCGCCGCCGGCGGGTATGAGTCATTATCATTTTTTCCTGACCACACTCAGCATTTTTGATGACGAACGTTCTTTGAAACGGCCTGTTGTCACAAATATCTTTGGCGTGAAATCAATTTTAACAATCCAAATTAAAGGAGGTCATATGGCAACTAAATCATTAATGAAACCGAGTGAAATGTTTCCATCTGTATTTGAAGATTTTTTCAAACCTTGGAATGAATGGTTTGACAATGGTGGTTTTTGGGGACGGACAATGAAAATGCCGGCTGTGAATGTTACCGATAACAAAAGCAATTATCTGGTATCTCTTGCAGCTCCGGGACTGAAAAAAAGTGATTTTAAAATTGATGTGGACGGAAACATGCTCACTATCAGCAGCGAAAAGGAAGAAAGCAAAGAGGAAAAAGAAGCAAAGTTCACCCGTAAAGAGTACAGCTATTCTTCTTTCAGCCGCAGCTTTACATTGCCGGATGAAGTGAATAAGGAACAGATCGATGCTGTGTATGAAGATGGTGTTTTGAAACTTACGCTTCCTAAAACGGAAGAATCAAAAAAAGCTGCAGCGACCAAACATATCGCTGTGAAATAAGCCAGCTACTGTATGGCTTAAGCAAGACCCTGCCACCCCAAATGGCAGGGTTTTTTCATTTGTTACACATCAAATCTTCTTAAGCTACCCTCAATTTTTATATTCCTGATTTTTGTCACTAACTGAAATGATTATCGTCCTTTCTGCGGATGCGTGAGCAATATAGTTTTGATAGTATAAAGAGGAAATTTATAATGACAAGCCCAGAATTAAAGATCCGTCAGTTCCGCCATGAAAGCGATACATGGAAACGGAACCTTGAGTTCATGATGCAGGAGAACGTGAATTTAAAAAATAGACTTGCGGAAGTGCTTCAGGCGATTTCGGCAGATGAAGACATTCTGAATGCAGCAGAACATTATCAGAATGAATTCATACGGGAAGATGAGGCGATTCATTTATTGCGGAGGGACATTTCAAAGCTCGATACTTTACTGGTTAGGGAAATTTATGAAGACGGAGAATTAGTCCGGGATCTAGTACATCAGCATAGAAAACTTTCCCAGGAAGTGAGAAATGCCGTTTCAGAATTCAATAAACTAAAATTTGATTTTAATAATTACCTGGGAGAAGTTTTATAATCCGGTTAGCCATGAATAAAAAAGGATCGATCATTTTCCCGGTGTTGTTCGTTTTAGCAATGTCCTCCGGTTCTTTCGCACAGGTTGGCTCTGAACAAATCGTGCAGCTAGTTCGAAACGATGCAGCATTCAAAAAACTTTCTCTGCAATGTCCTGCAGAAGTGAAACAAGTATATGAAGCGTTACAGTTTCAGGCTATTTGGCTTGGCCATAGCTCCCGCATCCGGGAATTGTTGCAGTTGTTTCAACAATCAGCCAATCTTGGCTTGAACAAAAAAGATTATCAAAACAGCGCCGTACAAACAATCGGAAAAGATCCCTCGGGATGGAGTAGCAAAGATTCATTGACCATAGAGTTGCGTCTTACTGACGCCGCTATTCATTTTGTAAAAGATATTGCTGATGGAAATGCTCCGTTGCAACTGGGATATAACGGGCTGAATTATCGCTCCGGTTGCAGCAACATTCCCGGCTTGTTGGCAGCCGCTATTCAAATGGATCGCCTTTTGACACTGCCTGCTATGGCAGAACAAAAAACTGAGGAATATAATTCCATTAAAAACAGGATCATTTGGTTGAATGCAATAATGGCTGACAGCAGTTTCAAGGAAGTTATTATCAAATCCACTAATGCAAACAGCAACAACAGGGAATTATTTGTAAAACTCTATCAATTGGGATTGTTGGATTCGGCTACACAAAAATTGCAGGAGAAAGGATTGAAAACAAAGATCAGATCTGCGCAGGAATTATTCAATCTTACGGCAGATTCTGTTTTGCGAAGCAACCTTGTTGCTGCATTGAATGTGCCGTTGCGTTACCGGCTCGAAGAATTAAAATTGACCATAAATATACTGCGTGCATTGAATTGCATCAAGCAATCTTCAACTGTTATTATCGTCAATATTCCTTCCGCAACAGTTTTAGTATATGATCATGGAAAAAATATCCTGGAATCACGGATCATTGTAGGAAAAAGATCCACTCCGACTTCTACACTATGCAGCAAGGTTACCGACGTAGTGCTATATCCATACTGGATGGTGCCTTATTCTATTGCCACCAAAGAATTACTTCCGGCTATCAAACGAAATATCGGCTATCTCGATGCCGGCAATTACCAGGTGATCAACAAGGCCGGAAAAGTAATGAATCCCTATGCCATCGATTGGCAATCTTTGAGCAGGTCTTATTTTCCCTATATTATTCGTCAATCCACGGGATGTGATAATTCATTGGGACTGGTAAAATTGAATTTTTATAATCCATTTGGTGCTTACCTGCATGATACACCTGCTAAAAAATTATTTGCTTATAGTAAAAGATATTTCAGTCATGGCTGCATGCGGGTACAAAAAGCTATGGAGCTGGCACATATTGTTTTAAAAAATAATAGCATAGCACTGGATACACTTGAAGATAAAGGTTGCCTTCGAAACAAAGCTCCTGTGATTGTTCCTGCCGATCAACAATTGCCCGTTTTTGTAATTTATACTACTGCGTGGATCGATGCTAATGGGCGGATTACTTTTAATGAAGATGTATACCGGAAACTGTCCGCACTTAGAAGGAACGATTAATAGCTTAGCACCCATGATCTCAATTTGTTTTTCTACTGATCACTATCAGGATCTATGCTTTTTCAATGCGCTAATTTGCATATATAAAATTCCGATGTATGAAACGGCTCATCAGTATAGCAGTGGTCACCGTCGTTCTTTTCTCGGGCTGTGGCACTTCATCCTGGATCACCAGTTCATGGAAAGCTCAAAATGTATATCCTAAAAAATATAACAAAATTGTGGTGTTGGGATTAATCAGGGAGACAGATCGTTCAATTCGTGAAAAAATGGAGCAACATATAGTTGGAGACCTTCAGGATCTTGGATATACTGCTGTATGTTCATGCGATGAATACAATCCTAAAGCATTTGAGGGCATGAATGAAGAACAGGCATTGGAAAAACTCCGGAGTACAGGAGTGGATGCAGTGCTGACCATTACGTTGCTGGATAAAACAAGAGAGCGGTATTATGTTCCGGGACGGGTTTATTACACTCCGTTTTATATTTATCACAATCGTTTCTGGGGTTATTATCATACCATGTACGACCGGATCTATATGGATGGCTATTATGGTGTTGACACCAAGTATTTCTGGGAAAGTAATTTTTATGATATGGCTACAAATGAGTTGATATATTCTGTACAAAGCCAGTCGTTCGATCCCAGTTCCACCGAATCAATGAGTCATGAATACGGACAGATGATCGTAAAAAATATGGTCAAGAATAATATATTGTCGAATCAAAAAGAAATAACATTAAAGCCGATGTAAGTTTTTAATGAGGAAGATAGCAGAAAAAGAGGGCCGGATTCTTCCGGCCTTTGCTTTTTCTCCTGGGTTTAAAAATCAGTTCAATTCAGCATATTCAGTAATTTCTTTTCATTAAGAATACTGATCGAGCCGTTTTTAATATCGATCAGTTGTTCATTTTTGAAATCGCTGAGTGTACGGATGAGCGATTCAGTGGCGGTGCCGGCAATAGTTGCCAGGTTTTCCCTGCTGATATGAATGGAAAAACCGGGATCCTGACCAGCATTATATTTCTTATTCAGTGTGATGATAGCATCGGCTACTTTTTTTCGTAGAGAATTGTAAGCCAATCCCAGCAATTGTTCTTCTTTTTCAGAAATATTTTTGGCAAGCAATTTTATAAACAGTTTTGCGATCTCCCGGTTGTTATTCAGCAGGCTTTCAAAATCTTCTTTCGGTATCACTGCCAGTTCGCAATCTTCCATCGCTTCTGCAGTTTCTTTGTAGGGCGTTCCTTCCAGTAAAGCGATGTATCCGAGAAAATCACCTTCGTTATACAAACCCACTGCCAATTCTTTGGCGTTCTCGTTTGATTTATATGTTCTCACTTTTCCTTTCTGGATATAATACAAACGGGAAGGTCGATTTCCTTCCGAGTAGATGATCTGTTTCTTTTTGTATTTATTTATATTTCTGCCTTCTCTCAGCGATTGCATGATATCTTTGCCTTCGGCAACAGTCATCAGCTGGTTGAACCCTTCTAATCCTTCTGCGATCTTTTCCTCGATCATACTGGCTTTTTTCAATCGCCCTTCCACTGCTTCCAGCAGTTCTGTTCCTTCGAAAGGCTTGGTAATATAATCATCAGCACCAAGAGCCATTCCTTTTCGCACATCTGCTCTTTCGGTTTTGGCAGAAAGAAAAATGAAGGGTATGTGATGTGTTTCCGGATTTTTATTCAGCAGGTGTAATACACCATAACCGTCCAGCACCGGCATCATTATATCACAAATGATGAGATCTGGTTTTTCTTTCAAAGCGATCTCGACACCTTCCTTTCCATTTCCTGCAGTAAATACACGGTAATTGGCAAGTTCCAGGATCTCTGCAGTATTTTCCCTGATGTCATTATTGTCTTCTATCAATAAAATTTTTTTCACAGTAAAAGATTTGATTAAAAGTTTATATTTAAAATTTTTAATGATCGGTGCCTGCCGCGTCTTTGTTTTCTTCTTGCAGTTCAAATTGTATTCTGAATTCCGTTCCTTTTTCCAATTCACTGCTGCAGGAAATCTTTCCATTAAGTAGTTCGGCGTATTTGGCAACAATATGTAATCCCAGGCCGGTACCCTGGATATTGGTAACATTCGATCCACGGTGAAATCGTTCAAACAAATGTTGCTGGTCTTCTTTAGGAATGCCCACACCCTGGTCTTTGACTGATAAAATCAGATATTTTCCTTTTCTGATAGTGCTGATGCTGATCAGTGTATCTTCGGGAGAAAACTTGATAGCATTGGATAAAAGGTTCATTACTATATGCTTTAGTATCCCTGCATCCAGCCGTACTGTTTTTATTCCGGTATGTTTGTATGCGATGTGCTGCCCTTTTTTCTGAAGATGTTTCATTTCACCAAGTATGCCGTTAATGTGTGAAGTGATATCAAAATTGTACATCTTCACAGCAATCTTTCCTTCTTCAATTTTTCCAACAGAAAGAAAATCATTCAGGATATCGGTGAGTGTGTTAACCGATGATATGATGCGTTCAATATGTTTTTTTCGGCGTGGCTGGTCTTCGGTGTTGCAATATTTCTCCAGCAGGTAGGCGGAAGAAAGTATGGTACTCAATGGCGTTCTGAACTCATGCGAGGCCATGGTGACAAACCGGGACTTCAACTCATTTAATCCTTTTTCTTTATCCAGGGAACGTTGCAGATCTCCGCGGGACGCTTCCAGTTTTTTTAAAGTGTCCGATAATGCATGGGTTCGTTCTGTCACCTTTTCTTCCAGCGTTTCATTCAGTTGTTTTATTTCTTCTTCTTCTTCTTTTCTCAGCGTAATGTCGCTGACGTAGTTAATGATATATAACTCCCCATTATCTTCGTAATGTCCATGACTAACTTCTATTGGGAACTCGGTTCCATTTTTTCGGAATCCCAATAACCCGGTTTTTCTATGTTCTGATATAAGACTTTCCGGATCTAAAATGTATTTGTTACGACGCTGAATATGCTGTTTTCTCAGCCTTGGCGGAGCAAGAATTTCTGTTTTTTCTCCGGTTAATTCTTTTTCTGTATATCCAAATAATTTCAATGCATAGGGGTTAGCCAATTGGATAATACCTTTGGTATTCAAAACGATGATTCCAATAGAAGCATCTTTAAAAATAGCCTGCACCAATTGATTTTTTTTAGTAGGCTGTGATTTAGATATAGGAGTATGTTGCATGCGACCTGGAAATTTGTTTACGTATTCAAACTTGAGAAAATGATTTTCGATCTCATGCGATTTAGGTCAACCGGCTGTATGATTTTTGACATTTACTTGGAAAGGGAAGGATTTTAAGGGCAAATTTTATCTCGGAGCCTCGTGTCTGTAATTTGTAACGGCTTTTTTGACAAAGGTCATAGCGGGTACTGCCAGCCGTCATAGGCAAGGGTGCTATTTCAAAATAGTTTTGTTTTTGAAAAAATAATTTTTATGAAAAAGATCCTCCTTGCTTTTGACGGAAGCCATTTTTCAGAAGGCGCTTGTGAATTTGCAAAAAACCTGAATGAAAAGAATCCCGTTCTGCTGATCGGCGCATTTCTACCGCAGGTGGATTACGCCAATCTTTGGAGTTATTCGGGAGGTGGCATGACAGGGCCGTTGTTCATTCCGTTGGTAGAAGGAGAGGATTCTGAAGCAGTGAAAAAAAATGTTGAACGATTTGAAAAGTTTTGTGAAAAGAATGGTATCGAGTTCCGGGTACACAAAGACTTCTATGATTTTGCATTGCCCGAACTGAGGAAGGAAAGCCGCTTTGCAGATTTGCTATTGTTGGGTGGAGAAACATTTTATGAAAACATCGGAACGGAAGAGCCCAACGATTATCTGAAAGATGCGCTGCATGGTGTGGAATGCCCGGTAGTGGTGGTTCCGGAAAAATATGAATTTCCACAAAGCAATATTCTTACGTATGATGGCACGGAAGGTTCTGTATTTGCAATCAAACAGTTTGCATACCTCTTTCCTGAACTAACAGATAATAAGACAGTACTTATTTATGTAAATGAAAAGGGGGATGAAAGATTTCCTGAAGAAGTAAGCATCGAAGAGCTGGCGGCCCGGCATTTTAAAGATCTTACATTGGTGCGTTTGAAAGCAAATCCAAAAAAATATTTTATTTCCTGGTTGCTGGAAAATAAAGGCGCCATCCTGGTAAGCGGGGCATTCAGCCGTTCAGCCTTTTCAAGATCTTTCCGAAAAAGTTTTGTAACTGATGCGATAAAAGAACATAGGTTACCTCTTTTCATCGCACATAGTTAAACTGTAGCGATACAGGCACATGTTGAAGCATTCCTCATTGTAAGGAGAAATGCTTCTTTGTTTTATTAATGTCCGGGAATTTATGTTTCTTCTTCTTCGGCAAGCTGGGGTTCTTCTTTTTCTTTTTCATGAGATACTTCATGGAGGTACTGGTATTTTAGATGATCATAAAAAGAATGGCGATCTACAGGGTAAGAAACAATAGTAGCGACCATACCTGCCAGCATCAGGTGAAAAATCACATTGTGCCGATCGGTCATTTCCAAAACAAGAATCGCAGATGTAAAAGGAGTTCTTGTCACACCCGTTAAAAATCCTACCATCCCTGCAAGGATAAGCAAATTGGAATTAGCTTCTGATAGATGCAGCCATCCTGAAAATGCTGACCCGATTGTGGAGCCGGCGCTTAATGAAGGTGCAAACACACCGCCTGCAGCACCGGTTGTGAATGATAATATCGGCCCGGCAATTCTGAGGCCGGGTACATACCAGGCAGAATATTTATCAGATGTAAACAAAGTGTGTGTCATCAGGTTTTTTCCAGAACCTAATATGCGATCATCAAAAAAATATGCTACAAATACCACGATCGTTGCACAACCAACCACATACAAAATGTGCTGATACCGGAATTTGAACCGAGATTTCCACTGAAAAAGGCCCAGCATTATTTTCGACATTATACTTCCCAGCAAACCGGAAATAGCAGCTACGGCGATGACACCGAAAAAAATGTAAGACGAAAGATTGGTTATGGTGGGATAACCTAGATATAAATAGGGGCCAACCAGTGCCTGTGCGGTGAGACCTGCAATAATGATAGCGGTGAAAAGCGCCGTCTTAAAATAACTGATATGTGTCTTGGTTAATTCTTCCACCGCAAAAACAATTCCTCCCAGCGGTGTATTGAATGCGGCGGCTAGTCCTGCCGCAGCGCCGGTCATGATCATATTTCGCTTGGAAATTTTTGGCCACCACTTTGGCAGCCATTCATTGACTTTCCTGAATACTGATCCTGCAATTTGAATCGTGGGCCCTTCTCTTCCGATCACCCCGCCCCCAAATGCCAATACCAGGCTGGACATCATCTTTACAATTATGATGCGAAGACTTAATAGCCTGTTGACTTTTACATCATCTCTGGGCGTTGCCAGTTCTATGGCTGCCATCACTTGCGGAATGCCGCTGCCTCTTGAATAACGGGAAAAACGACTGACCACCCACCAGGAAAAGACAAAGCAAACGGGAGTGATTATAAAAAGTAGCCAGGCACTATGTTTGAAAATATAAGCGGTGCCATTTTCTGCGTAAATAAAAAGTTTGGTGTACAACACAGCGATCAAGCCGGTGAGCAATGAGGCCACCCAGAACGGAACTGCCTGCAGCAGATTGTTTTTTAGTCGTTCATTGTGGATATTGTCAAATGATCTCTTAAGCTTATTGCGTATCTGTCTTATCAGGTTCATATCTTTTCTATAGCTTTCATGTTATCCATCGGATTATTTCATATATATAGTTCGTATGGGGAAGGGGATTTCAACATTTTCACGAAGGTATCTCTTTTGGAGTCTTTTTATGAATTCATGCTGTATCAAATATTGATCAGTGAATTCTTTTCCCCGTAAAATAACAGTAAAATCAATGCTGCTGTTGTTAAATTTATTATACCTGATGAAAGGAGCGAATTCCGCCACGCCCCCCTGCACTTCTTTCAACGTTTCGGCAGCTACTTCAATAGTTATTTTTTCTACTTTATCCAGGTCACTGGAATAACTGACACCAAGATTTACCAACACTGCGATCTCATTTTCCGGCAATGAAAAATTTCTTACTATAGTACCGGCAAGTTTGCTATTAGGTATAATAATAATGTTGTTAGATAAGGCCCTGACCGTGGTGCTCCTCCATGCAATATCTTCTACATAGCCTTCTTCTCCGGTATTAAGCTGTATATAGTCATTGGGTTTTATTTTTCCTGAAGCAATGATCTGCACTCCTGCAAAAAGATTGGTGAGTGTTTCCTGTAAAGCTAATGCCACTGCCAGTCCACTCACTCCCAAAGCTGTCAGCAGCGGTGTAATGGAGATACCAAGTGATTGCAAAAGAAATAAGAACCCAATTGTATAAATTATTATCCGGAGGATATTACTTATGATAGAAGTAGAATGGACTATTGTTCCTTCAGCACTGGTTTTATGAGTTATGAATTGAGCAATGATCCTTGCAATAACCCAGGTGATAGAAAAGATCACACAGGTAATGATGATCTTTTGGCCAATATTGCTGAATGTATCGGGAACATGAGCTGCCGGAAACGCAATTGAAATGCCTGCCAGTACAAACCAAAATAATACCCACGGCCTGATGCTGTTTATGATAATATCATCCGACTTCCATCGGGTATAATTGGCCGCACTGGACAAAAATGGTATTATCAGTTTTTGCACTATCAATCCAATTATAAATGCGGCGGAAATATAAATGGCCAATATCAATATATCGTGTTCGTTCATCATTTACTTAAATAAAGTAATGCGGTTTATTCAATCTTCTTGAAATACGAAATGCCGTGTTGATCATTCCTACATGGCTATAGGTCTGTGGAAAATTTCCCCACTGTGATCCGTCCTCACTTACATCTTCGCTTAATAAACCGAGGTGATTGCTGTATTGTAAAATTGTTTCCAGTGTTTTAAAAGCATCATCCAGCCTTCCCATGTAGGCCAATGCCTCAGCATACCAAAAGGAACACACCAGGAATGTAGATCCGGGTTTTCCGAAGTCATCCGTATGACGATAGCGGTAGATCAATCCATTGGACGATTTTAAATTTTTTTCTATTGCCTGCAGATGTTTTTTGGATCGTTCATCATCCGATGGGAGATATTGCATGGTCAGCAATTTCAAAGTGCTGGCATCCATATTTGATGAACCAATTGCCTGTGTATAGGCTTTTGCTTTTAGATCATAACATTGTTCCAATAAAGTGGCCGATCTTTTTATTACAGATTCGGCTCTTTCGATCATCGGGCCTTCATTTACACCGACAGCATATTTTTTTGCAGCATGTGCGCCTGCCCAATGAAACAATAATGTATAACAATTCTGTTGCAGCGTATTCCTGAATTCCCAGATACCGGCATCGGGTTGTTCCAATGTATTTTCTATCTGTTGCAGCAGCCGGTATACAATGGCTTTATAATCTACATGTGATTTATTATAGATCACCAGGCGCTGATCGAAGATCAGAGGAAGCATGGTGAGCAATACTTGGCCATACACATCATTCTGCGATTGATGGTATGCAGCATTGCCGATGCGAACGGGGGTGTTATTCATATACCCGCTAAGTGGTAAAATTTTTTCAACAATATTTTTTTCACCGGTGATAGAATACAAGGGTTGAATTTTTCCCGGGCCCTCGCTGAGGATATGCTGAATGAATTCAAAATATTTTTCCAATTCTTCAAAGTGGCCGATCATGTTAAATGCCTGCAACGTATAATATGAATCCCGCAACCAGCAATACCGGTAATCCCAGTTTCTTCCGCTTCCAGGAGATTCGGGTAAGCTGGTAGTCCCTGCTGCAATGAAACCGCCGGTATCTTCATATTGATGCAGTTTTAAAGCCAGCGCTGATCGGATCACTTGTTCCTGGAATATGTCGGGCAGGTAACTGCTTTTGATCCATTTTTCCCAATAACGCTGTGTCAGGAATAAAAATCGTTCAGCGGTATCTGCCAATGGCGCTTCCAGGGGTTCACCATAGGTCAGTACGAGATAATAATTTTTATTTAATGGAAAACTTTTCTTTTCTGAAATATATGTAAGTGGGATATCAGTCGTCAGACGCACCGGGCCGCCGAGATTCATATAGCGGATATGATTGCTGGCAGAATATTGTTCCGGAATGGTATTGCCATAATCGCCACGGGGTTCACATTCCACTTTTATATGTGGTGAACCACTCAGCCATTCAATTTTTCGTACCAGCATCAGCGGCCGGTAATATCTTTCATATTGTAAAAAACGGGGAGCAAGATCAGTAACCCGGAACCGGCCCTGGTTATTTTCAAACTCAGTACAGAGAATATTGGTATTGGGCAAATAGTATTGTGTGCTCTTATAAGATTCTGCAGGGCTGATCTTAAAACAACCTCCTTTTTCTTTATCAATTAATCCTCCGAATAAAAAACTGCTGTCAAACCCGGGCAGGCACATCCATTGTACATTGGCATCGGTATCGATATATGCCAGGTATGAGCAGTTGCCAATGATCCCTAAATTGTATTTATGCGCCATTGGGCTTTAGTTTATGTTTCTAAGAAAAATATTTTTTAAAAAACTGATCACATCTGCCTGGGCTGACAACGTAAATCCTGCTGCTGTTTCACCCGGGCCGATCTTTATTGTCACACTTTTCTGTTGCAACGCTTTGAACATATCCTCGTCCGTTTGATCATCACCTAAAGCCAGCACAAAATCAGGGCGGATTTTTTTTACGATCTCGTGCGCAATGGTCCCTTTGTTGATGTTGTTAAATCGAACTTCAATTATTTTATTTCCATCCAGTACCTGCAGCGGTGTCTCATTTACAAGTTCTGAAAGGGTACGGATCAATTTTCTGGAATAAAAATTCCCTGTTTCTGCCGGCGTATTGCGATAATGCCATGCCACTGAAAATTTTTTTTCCTCGATAAATGAACCCTCGCATTTTTCAGAGAAAAGTTCCATTGCGGGAATGATATCTTTTTTCCATTCCACACCTTCCTGCGTCAGTTCTTTCCATCTCTCACCAGGATATTTTATCAGGGCGCCATGTTCTGCTACAATGATCAGGTTCATAGTACCGAGCCATTTTCCCAATGTTGCGCTGTCTCGTCCGCTGATGATCACTACATTATTTTTTTTATCAGATGTTAATTCGGATAATGTTCTGATGACATCTTCATTTGGTGCGGACAGCGATGGAAATTTTACTATCGGCATCAGCGTTCCGTCATAATCGAAGAAAAGAAGCCTTTTTTCAGATTTTTTTACTTGTTTACTGATCGTTTGATAATCCTCCATTTCAATCATACCAGTCCTTTTGAGTTCTTTCAAATCCCATCGAAATTACAACCACTTATTGTAAAGGGAATTTAAAAATTCTTTTTTGTTAGTTAGCATCTGAAAACCAAAGGGCGCCCAAAAGGGCACCCTTTTCTTTCTTATCACTTAAACTATGAGAAAAATTTTAAAGCCCTGATTTATTATTAATTTTTTTATTACTGATCAATTGTTTGAATTGGTGCTACCAGTAGAACTACCTGTATTGGTTGGTGAGCCATTTCCTTTTTGCTGGTCGATCCATTTCTTTATTGTTTCAGTATATCTTAGTGCAGCAGCGTTTCCCTCATCGATCTCCAGAATCTTATTGAACCAATTCAAAGATTTTTCAAAATCTTTTTTTATGTTGGCTTCATATCCACCGAGATAACTGTATGCGGCGATCAATGTGCTTTTATTGGCCTGTTTGTCGGCTTCTGCCACTTCTATCAATTTTTCATAATGCGGCACCGCAAGGCCTAACTCCATTGTGGTATCAATTGCTGCATTACAGCGGGCACGCCATAAATAACCGTACAGCTGTGTTGGATATCTTGTTGCGTATAATCCAAATACGGAATCGGCATTTTGATAATTTCCGGCAAAGTATAAGGAAACACCCCAATTGAAAAGGTCAACATTATTGGCTGATTTGGTTTGCGTATAGATCTTTTCTCTCCAGGCCCCTTCCTGTGCATAATCTTTTGTTTCTTTATAAAGCGCTACAATATGCCTCATGTATTGCTCTTTCTCTTCATCTTTTTGCGCCAGTGCTAATGCTTTTTGATACCATTCTGCCGCATCGGTTTTCTGATTATTTTTTTCAAGCAGGCTGGCTTTGAGTTCGTAGTCTTTTATCACATAATTTTTCTCATTTTCTTTGGTAAAATAGGTATTGATGGCTTTCAGCGCTTTTACAGAATCGCCCTGCTCGTCAAAACAATAAGCGATCATCTTGTATAATCTTGGTTTGGCAGAGTCGCCTTCCTTTTGTAATATCTGTTGAGCCGTCTGTATCGCTTCAGGATATTTTTTTGTGACATAATACAGATCAGCTTTCATGTAATCTATTTGTGAAGAAGGATCAGCAGCAGTTATGTACTCCTCCATGTATTTTTTTGCTTCATCAAAGTTCCCGGCATAGAAATAATAATTGTATAACTCCAATACAGAAGGCACATAGTTCTTATCTGCTTGTACTGCATCTGTAAATTGAGGCACATACAATTCACTATTTTTCTGGCTTTTGAAAATTTCTCCCAACTTGTGATGTGCTGCGGCCAGGTGAGGATCCAGTTCCAGGGCCTGTGTGTACATTTTGAAAGCATTGGAGCCGTCGAGCTGTTTGCGATACGCATCGCCCATCAACATATAAATGTCAGCGTTTTTCTTTTCTTTTTTCTTCGCCTTGTCTAACAGGTCGAGAGCCTTATTAATATCGCCATTTGGACTATCAATATACATTTTCGCTGCAGCCATCAACAAGTCAGCATTTTTATATTTTGTTGCTGAAAGCAGGTCGTCAATTTTTTTGACTTCTTCATCATTTTTGCCCTCGTTCAGTAGCCAATGCGCATAGGCAACAGACACCAACGGATGATCTTTTTCTGAAAAATTATCTTTTTCTTCTGCATCCATTCCCTTTTGAAGCAGGATGCCGGCATCACGATCTTTGTGCTCCGTCATGTACAATTCGGCAAGATAGTAGTAAGCATCAGGTTCAGCGGCAAGAATATCCTTCAGTACAGTTTCTGCTGAATTCCATTTTTCATAATAAATAAATTGCTTTGCCCGGTCCAGGGTTTGGGCTGTAAGGGTAAACTTCAAACAAATAGAACTAGCAATCAATAAAAAAGCACGTCTCATAGTTTTAGCATATTTTTTTATGGTGTGCCGATAGTAAGCACGGGTGGATGAATATTTTTTTGTAAAATACCTGCAAACCATCCAAGAGTATGGCTTTTTAAACGACTTTGTCCTCCGGGATTAACAATGACCAGATCCGTTTGATTGCTGGAAGCATATGCTTTCACCACTTCTGCAACATTGGACCCGTCTCGTATTGTCAGGTCAATCGGAACATCGCAGTTGTCACGAATGAGCTGGTAGGAACGATTCAGATATTTTTGCACTCGTTGCGTATATTCCATGTCCTGTTCGGAGGTGATGCCGAGCAGGTGTATTGTTGTTTTATAATACCGGGCCAGGTAAATTCCATACATTAATTTTCGTAAAGGAATAAAATCTGTGACAGGGATTACAATAGAACATAAATGATTAATGCCACGATCTTCCGGGATAGTGATCACGGCGGCAGTGGTTTTTTCTGCGATCCGGTTTACGTCAAGGTTCAGCTTATTTTGTTTTATATTGCATGAATACACAGTTTCGAGTACCAGATCGATTTTATTGCGAACGATATAATTAATTGCTACATCATTTCGGTTCCCTTTTTGTGCATATATAGAGATTTTTAAACCATCGTTAAGATAATTTTGAAATTTTTTTGCGATACCATTTAGCTTCTGCACCGACTTTTTATCAATCTCTTTTTGCAGTAAAGAATATAAGCTGAATATTTTTTTCAGTGCAGGTTTCTTAGCCTGCGGGGAATTGGCATAGAGCAGGTGAATATTGCAACTATAAGTGTTGGCAAGTGCAATCCCTTTTTCTACTGTTCTTTCCGAAGCGGCAGACAAATTCACCGGAACAAGTATATTGTTAAATAATTTGTACATGAATCGTACGGTGCTTGCAATATAGCACTCAGTCATTAAGATGAAACTAAGACCGGATTAGAAAATCATTAGAATTATGAAGATGCTTTTGAGAAAAACTCTATATGAAAACGGGTACCTTGCAACGGATCGCTGGATGCATTTAATATGCCGTTATGTAATTGAACGATTCGTTTTGTTAACGGAAGACCGAGTCCGAATCCCGGCTTACCAATAGCGCTGTTGCCGCGGAAAAAAGGCTGAAATATTTTTTCTATTTCTTCTTCTGCCAGCGCATCCCCTTTGTTTACAAAGTCAAGGATGATTTTTTTCCCTGCAAAATTCAGATATACATTGATCGTTTTATCCTCGGAATATTTACAGCCATTCTCAACAATATTTTTAAATGCAGTATAAAGCAGGTCTGTGTTTCCATGAACGATACATTCATTTTCTTCTTCCGGAAGGTCAGCAAAATGAACATCAACAATATACTCCGGGAATGTTTTTTTGACATTGGCGACAGTTTTCATCAGTACTTCATCTATTCTTACATCAGTCAGTTCAATAGCTCCTTCGCTTCCGGTGCGGGCAATTTCCAAAAGACTTTTGGTTAATTCCTGCATTACATGCACTTCATCAGAGACAGACTTTAAGATATTTTCATATTCTTCGATGCTTCTTTTCTGTTGTAAACCTACACCTAACTGGCTGCTCATCGAAGTAAGCGGCGTGGATAATTCATGCGAGGCATTTGATATGAACCTTCTTTGTATGATAAATGATTCTTCAAGGCGGTCCAGCAATCCGTTGAATGTTTCTGCCAGTGCATTCAATTCATCCTTTGTGTTACCGGCACTGATCCTGCTGGAAAGATTGGTGGACGAGAATTGATTTACCTCTTTCACTATCCTGCTTATAGGCCGGAGAATTATGTCTGAAAAAAACCATCCTGATAAAAAAGATAGAAAAAAACCGGCTGTTGCTATGATCCATAAAATCGTTTTTAAATTATTGCCTACCATTTCCCGGTATTCATCGTAAGCAATTGTTACAATGTAAAATCTGTGTTTTTCATCAATATATTTCAGCAGGTAGCCGTCTCTTTTTCCTGCAGTGAAAAATAACTCTCCTTTATCGTTTGCTTTTTTGAAAGAAGACGGTGAAGGCTTGGTGGAATCAGCAGGATCATCAGCAAACTGATAATGGATATTGTTGCTGTCATCATAAATCGCAACATATTTATTTTTCATCGATGCTACAGAGCCCGAGTACAGGTTGTTCATGAAACTTTGAATGAGTGTATCTGAGATGGCCCACAGTCTCGTTGTAGAAATTGTTAAACTTTTTAATCGTTGCTGAAACTGAAACTTGTTTTTACTGGCCAGCCATTCGTTGATGCTCCAGAAAGAAATAGCCAGCAGACCACTTACCAGAATAGTAAATAACAACGCTATTTTTAAACGGATGGACATGGCTATTCTTCTTTCATGACATATCCCATACCCACAATAGTGTGTATAAGTTTTACCGGGAAGTTTTTATCGATCTTGTTTCTGAGGTAATTTACATAGACATCAATCACATTCGTCTTGCTGTCGAAACTGAGTTCCCATACCTGCAGCGCAATATCAGTTCTTGATAAAACCCTGTTTTGATTTCGCATAAAATATTCCAGCAATTGAAATTCTTTAGCTGTTAATTTTATTGGTTGGCCGGAACGAAAAACTTCTTTTGTGTCAATATTCAAGTCCAGATCGGCAATTGATAATTTATTACCCGCCGGCATGGAAAAAGATTTTCGTTTGAGCAATGCCCGTATTCTTGCCAGCAGTTCTTTGAATTCAAAAGGTTTTACCAGGTAATCATCGGCGCCGGTATTAAATCCTTCCAGTTTATCTTCCATAGAACTCATGGCAGTCAGCATCAATACTAAAACTTGATCATCAGACCTTCTGATCCTTTTGCAAAGTTCATAGCCATTGATGCCGGGAAGGTTGATGTCGAGAATAACAAGATCGTATTGCTGGTTTCTGTACATGCGGTATCCCATTTCTCCGTCGTATGCTACTTCAGTTGCATAACCGTTCTCCTGCAATCCCGATCTCAGCGCATCGGCAATTTTTTTCTCATCTTCGATCAATAAAATTTTTATTTCTTCCATTTCTTAAGTTTAGAAAAAAAATAAAAATGTCTGCTGTATATAATCTGTGTGCCGTAAGTTACTGATAAGACGCGGAATTTAGGGGATCAATTCTCAATCATTTGTATTATCATTTGTATTGTTGCGGTATGATAACAGCAGCATAACAATGCCGAATATCGAAAAGATACTGCCGCACCATTGATTTACTGATTGATCATGTACCGTAGTGAAGAATCCATATAGCAATAGCAGTACCCCAACGATCAGGAAAAAACATCCGATAACAAAACGCAGGTCAAATAATTTATTCATACAAATTTGTTTAAAAGAAAATTATATTGAACAAGAGAGTGATCAGCAATACAATGATCCCGAGCCACAAGGGATTTTTATACCAGACTTTGGAATGATCTTTTTGTTTCGGCGTAAGACTATATACCAATCCTGCCAATTGTTCATTGGGTTTAGGTTTTGTCAGCAAACTTATTATTGCAGTTACGATAAAACAAACGGAGAATGCGATCCATGCAATATTGAAAGCCTGGCTGGTTCCCGAATAGAACATATGCATGTTGGCGATCCATCCTCCTTTACCTTCTGCTACTGTTAATCCATAAGTTAATGCAGCGGCAGTAGTTCCTGAAAGCAATCCCCAAAATGCACCATGTCCTGTGGTTCTTTTCCAAAACATTCCTAAGAAGAAAGTGGCAAATAGCGGTGCGTTCACAAAACTAAAGACGAGTTGCAGCAGATCCATAATATTATTAAAGCGTCTTGCGAAATATGCTGTAGCGATCGAGATCAGGATCCCTGCTACCGTGGTTGCTTTTCCTACATAGAAATAATGTTTTTCCGAAGCATTTTTATTGATATGCGATTGATAAATATCAAACGTCCACACAGTATTAAATGCAGTTACATTTCCTGCCATCCCGGACATGAATGATGCGATCAATGCCGTGATGCCCACTCCTAAAATTCCGCTGGGATATAATTTTGACAACATCACCGGCAGAGTCATATTATA
This sequence comes from Chitinophagaceae bacterium, assembly GCA_035545755.1. Taxonomy (GTDB): domain Bacteria; phylum Bacteroidota; class Bacteroidia; order Chitinophagales; family Chitinophagaceae; genus UTBCD1. Next base: position 115,271 of record DASZXQ010000218.1, read on the forward strand.
ATCTACTGCACCATTGGCATTCGCCGGCAATGCAAAACCGGTAAATTGTTTTTGCAAGGCTAAAATGATGATGCCGGGAAGAATAACGATCAGCGGCATAAAAATTTTAGGAAAAGCCGCAATGATAGGAGTTCGTTGTGCATCATTTTGATTTCTTGAGATCATGGCTCTTTGAACAACCAGGAAATCCGTACACCAATAACCGAATGCCAGCACAAATCCTAAACCGAAAATCAAACTGACCCCGTCAACTCCCATGGGATTATGTGCAGCGCTATCCATGCCTCTCCATAAATGCAATTTCACATTATCTACATTATGCATGATACCTTGCCATCCTCCGGCTTTGCGGAGCCCGATAAAAACCAATGGAGCTATTCCCAATACAATTAAAAAGAATTGCAGCACTTCATTATAAACAGCACTCGTCAATCCGCCGAGAAAAGTATAGATCAATACAATGCCCGCTGCCATCCACACTGAAAGATTGAAGTCCCATCCTAAAATAGTTTGCATCAGCATCGCTAATGCATACAATGAGATCCCCGATGAAAAAACGGTCATTACTGCAAAACTCAATGCATTAAAAGTCCTTGTCTTCTCGTCATAACGGAGTTTAAGATATTCCGGAATACTTCTCGCTTTACTTCCATAGTAGAATGGCATCATGAATACGCCGAGAAAAACCATAGCGATGACAGCGCCGAGCCAGTAAAAGTGTGCCGTATAAAATCCATATTTGGCTCCACTGGCAGCCATTCCTAAAACTTCCTGTGCACCGAGATTGGCAGATATAAATGCAAGGCTGGTGATCCAGAGCGGAATGCTCCGGTTACTCATCAAAAAATCATTGCCGGTTTTTATTTTACTTTTTAATAAAAACCCAACACCGACTACGAATAAAAAATACAGGGCAATAATACTGTAATCAATGTAATGCAGTTGCATGATTTAGCTTTAATAATGAGGCAATCGTTTATTTACTATTCAGATATTCTTTACTGAACTCATCATACATTTTCATATAATCATTTGCATTTCCATCCTTGTCAAAAATAGATTCCCAGGTGTTGATCGGCTCCCAGATACAAGTGCCTTTTCCTTTTCCATCCGGCAAACCAAAAACTATTTTGTTTACTTCTTCTTTTTTTGCTGAATATTCCACTACGATCACATCTTTATTATATCTTCTGATCAGATCATTCAGGTTATCTCGCAGATCATCCAATGTACCATGCCAGCGTGGGTAATAGGAGAGGCCGATCACATCAAAATGAACTTTTCTTTCCAGCATTTGATTGATGAAAAATACCGCTTCATCATTCTGTCCGCCTAATGCGATGTGTAACATAATAACAATAGACGGATCAACTGCCTTTACACCTGCAATGCCTGCGGAGATCAGTTGTGCCATACTATCCACATGCATCACATTTCCTTCAGGCCAAACCAAGCCATGATTGATCTCATTGCCAACCTGTACCATATCAGGAGTGGTACCCTGATCTTTTAAAGCCTGTATTACATTCTTTGTATAATCATAAAGTGCTTTCTTCAATTCATCGAATGATAAATTACGCCATGCTGCCGGTTTATATTGTTTGCCTGGATCGGCCCAATAATCACTATAATGAAAATCCAAAAGAAATTTCATTCCCGCAGCTTTTATTCTTTTTGCCATTGCTTTGGTATGATCGAGATCGCAGAAACCTCTTTTAGGAGAATAACCACTGTCTCTTGCAGGCTCATTGAAAATTCTTAACCGTATATAATTAAATCCATGATCTTTCATGATCTGAATTGGATCTTTTTGAACACCGTTATCAGAAAATTTCATTCCCCGATCTTCTAATTGTGGCAAAAAAGAAATATCCGCACCCAACATCTTTGTTGCTTCTCTTGGTTTGGCTGCCTCACCGGTCAGTTCATAAGTTTTATCAACACTGATGGTGGAAACACTTCCCGGAGAAACCGTAACTATATCAGTCGAGCCGGCCCATAATCCTGCGGCCTGTGCTTCAAAATGAATAGTTCCCTGTTCTTTAGTTGATTGAACAAGCACCTGGCATTTTCCATTGAATAAACTCCGTTGCCATGCACCATCTGCACATTTATCGGGTTCATGGCTGCTCGGATCACCATTGCCCACACCGATTATTTTTCCCGGGCCGCTGATAACGAATCGGATCATATTATCAGCGTCTGGTACTTCACGTCCCTGCTGGTCTACTACACTTATATTAACAATACTTACATCTTGTCCGTCAGCAAGCATGGTTGTTTTATAAGGAGTCATTACTACGTTTGTAGGAAGGCCTGTGGTTTCCACTTTTGAAGTAAGTTTTCGACCATTCTTATAAGCGACGGCTTCCAGGGTGCCGGGTTCATAATTTACCGTCCATTGTAAATGACTATTGCGGGGCATATCTTTTTTACCCAAACTTTTTCCATTCAAAAACAATTCAACATTATCAGCATTACTGTTTACCCAAACATCAACCGGCTGTCCTCTTTTATCTTTCCAATTCCAATGTGGAGAAATATGCAACACATCTTTATCCGTCCACCAGCTTTGATAGTAGTAATAAATATTTTTTGGAAAACCGCACATATCCATGATCCCAAAATGTGAATTAATATTTGGCCAGCTGAATGGAGTGGGTTCACCACGATAATCAAAACCGGTCCACACGAATCCACCCATCCAATAATTATTCGGTCCTGCTAACTTCCACCATTTTTCTGCAGTGCTGGCCCAGGACGGCGCCGTGATATCCTGGTCAGGGACATAACCTCTGATACTATCTTTTTCATATTCACCTCTTGTTGTTACCGTACTTCCCATCTCTGTTCCTACAAGAGGTTGATCGGGATGATCACGATGATAATCTGCAGCACCAGTCTCACGATAATTGAATCCGCGGATCGGGATGATCTCGTTAATGCCACGAAAAGTAGTTCCTACATCAGCTGCATAAGTGCAGGTACGGCTGGGATCCAGTTCTTTTTGTTTAGTTATAAATGTTTGTGCTATCCGTCTTCCAAAATCATTTGTTTGTATCCATCCTTCTTCATTACCGATGGACCATAGAAAAACGGAGGCATGATTGCGATCCCGCAGGATCATTCTTTCAAATTGATCTAAATATTCCGGGCTGCTGTTTAATAAACGGGTTTCATCCAATACCAACATACCTAAACTATCGCATGCATCTAAAAATTCCGGGGTAGGAGGATTATGACTGGTTCTGCACGCATTCACTCCCATATTTTTCAGAAGCCCTACCCGATAATATTGAAGATAATCAGGCAATGCTGTTCCTACTCCTTCAAAATCCTGGTGATTACAGGTGCCATAGATCTTTACATGTTTTCCATTAAGGAAAAATCCATCATTAGCATCAAACCGGAGCGTTTTAATACCAAACCGGTCTTTTACAACATCCACAATTTTATTTCCTGATTTCACAACTGAAACCACACGATAGAGATAAGGATCATCCAATGACCAGAGCCTTGGGTTATTTATGGTGATCTTTTGTTTGATCGTTCCTTTTTCATTTACTGCTAATGCAAGTGGCTGTTCTTTGCTTTGGCCTAATTGTGTGCCATCACGATCGGTGATATAGGAATACACAGTGCAATTAGCCCCTGAAAGATTTTTATTTTCTACGGTTGTTTCAACATTCAATGTTGCATTTTTTCCTGATACATCTGAATACACAAAAAGGCCACCATCAGGAATATGTAAATTATCATATTCATTCAGCCATACATGACGATAAATACCGGCTCCTTCATAAAACCAACCTTCATATTGTGTGGCATCAACTCTTACTACTAAAACATTATCATGATCGAAATGAATAAAATCAGTGACATCATAAGAAGTGCCGATATATCCACTCATATTATTGCCAACAAAAAACCCATTGAGCCATATATTGGCATTGCGAAAAATTCCATCAAAATGGATTTGAAAACGGGAACCGGAATCAGCTTTCGATATTGTAAAATGTTTGCGATACCAGCCGATACTGGTTTCGGGAAACAAACCACCAACTGGTTTATATCCATGAGACTCTACTTCAGAGTTTCGAACATCTACAAATGGTAATTCAACCACCCAGTCGTGGGGAACATTCAGGTTTCTCCATGTACTGTCTTTGAATCGTGGATCAATTGCCGTTCCTGATGCAGCTCCTGATTTGGCAAAAATGGTTGCAATACTGTAATTGAAATCTTTCGACGGATCAGCAGCGTTGCCGAAATGAAATTTCCAACCTTCATCAAAATTTATTTTTTTTCGGGGAGATGGGAGTTGGGCAGTTGTCTGTAATCCTGTAAAAGAAAATATTACAAGGCAAAATAAGAACAGCCAGATACGTTTCATAAAAAAAATATTGAATGATACAAGAAGTAAATTACCTTCTGTCAAAAGATACGATCAATTAAAAGCATTTAAGGCAACGGTTGGTTTCCCGGAATTGTCAAAAGCTCCCAATGTATATCCCTGCCAGTTGTTATAGCTCTCGGGCTCCCAATAGAAAACGCCCAGTCCTCTTCCGTTCGAAACGGATTTTGTTTTTGCGATCAGGTCACTCAAAAATGATTGGCAGGTTGCTGCCTGGTCCCAACTCATGCCTACTTCACAGATCATTACATCTTTATTATAGCGGGAAACCATATCATTCATGTTAGATAAACATTGGGCATTTAATGTGGACCAATTAGAAGTAGATGGATACAACGACATTCCGATAATATCCCATTTGGCGCCATTGGCTTTAAGTCCGTCAAATACCCATCTGAATAAACTGTTATCATATCCATTGGAAATATGCACGATCACTTTTATAGAAGTGTCAATTGATTTTACAGCATTGTATCCGGAATTTACCAAGGCAGCGAAGTTGCTCATACTTACAGATGCCTGCCCATCGGGCCAAAGCATTCCATCATTGGTTTCATTTCCTACCTGCACCCATGCTGGGGTCACTCCGTTTGTTTTTAAAGCATTCAATACATCGGTGGTATGATTGTAAACCGATGTTTGCAATGTCGCAAAATCCTGGCTTGCCCATGCAGCTGGTTTGGTTTGATGGCCGGGATCAGCCCATGTATCACTGTAATGAAAATCGATCATGACTTTTAGCCCGATATTTTGTGCACGAACAGCTTTTGCAACTACATCCGCAGTATTGCACCATCCATTAGAAGGATTGACCCAAACTCTCAGGCGTATCGCATTCATGCCAAGATTTTTCAGGATCTGCAGGCAATCCTGTTCTGTACCGGAGTTATTATAAAATTTTATTCCGTTTGATTCCATTTGTGTGAGCCAGCTTACATCAGCTCCTTTAGCAAAAGTGGCAGATGGAGGAGTATTGTTGCCGTTATTAGTATTCCCGGAATTATTGTTTGAATTATTGTTTCCGCCATCGCTTTTTTTGCAATCTGGTAATGCCGCGAATAACAGAAGTGTAATCAGAAGATTTATCGGGGCTATATTTTTCAGGCGAAGCATCGGTAGTATCTGAATAAAGAAGATTTATTGCTAAACAAAAAAACGAGAGCCCGGCTTTATGAAAATAGATTTGTGCAATCGTTTACATAAATTTAGAAAAACCTTTTTATTTCTGTATTTGTAAGGGGCATTATTTTGAAAATTTTTTCAAATAAAAAAAACGTCACGGTAAGCCGTGACGTTTTTTAGATAATATATCTTTTTACTTTATTGAATCTTGTAAGTATAATTACCCGGAACGTGCAGATCCAGAGTAATGGTGTGGGTGCCTGCAGAAGTAACTGCAATATTTGCCCCTCCGTAATCAAGGATCAAATCTGCGCCATTGTCACCAAAATTGTTTGTTCCATCAGACCAGTCGCCATTAGCCCGGAATTTAAAGGAGCCTACCTGGAAATTAGTAGTTACAGTCCAAACCTGGTTAACGGCATCATAAGTCATCGGAACATCGTTGGACCAGTTGTTAGATGCTGTAGGTGCATCACCAATGATCGCCCATGTTTTTTGCTTAACAGACCAGGTCAATGATGTTGGATTAGCTCTTACTACGAAATATCCGGCATTAGGAAAATATAAATTGCCAGCGCTGCCACTTGTGCTGAGTGTGCCAGACACAGTATTACCACTGGTGGTGCCTGTAGCATAACCATAGTTGGTGCCACTCCAGTCAGCTTCACTGGTGAGTTTGAACTGGTAGGTGCCTCCTGAAGGAACATTCACATAACCTTCATAGTCAGCATTGGTGCCAAACAAAGAAATCTTTGGAGCACTTCCCGGATTCCAGCCCTGGTAATCTCCCGGAACCCACAGGGAAGGATAATTGATGATAACCTGATAAGGAGTTATGGTGACAGTTACTTTATTTGAGTAAACAGGGGCTAGTGTAGGACTGATGGAAGATTTGATTCTCATATCCAATTGCCCGGCAGTACCAAACGGTAATCCTAATATTAATGCAAATGTGTTGAGATCAGAGCTTGCAAATTTTTTGACAAGTGCCGGTCCTGCTACAATTTCTTTTGGATTAGCAAAATTGGTACCTGCTTTCGCTATTTGTATCGTATAATTAACGGCCGCACTGAAACCATATTGAGTGGCTGACCATGATAGCGTTTCAGACGTATCGGTGCCCGGAGCAGCTAATACCAATGTAGTATTGGATGCAGTTAAGGTGGGCCCGTTTCCTGTAACAAGGAACGTTTGTTGCAGGTCTTTTTTACAAGAATAAAATAGAATACTGCCTGCGCTTATCAGCAAAATTTTATTTAGTAACTTTTTCATAATGGCTGTTTAAAATTTTAATACAATAGGTTTTTTAATAACCATCGTTTTGTTTCAGATTTGGATTAGAAGACAGATCAGTAGTAGGGATCGGGAAAATATTGTATTTATCCTGAACCTGTGCTCCGCCTGATACGCCACCTTTCCATGCCCACAAATAATTCGTCGATGTAAATTTTCCATAGCGAACGAGGTCAGTGCGTCTTAATGCTTCCCAATACAATTCCCTGCCTCTTTCATCCAGCACAAAGTCCTTGGTCAATTGTCCGCCGGTAATATTTCCACTTGTGCTGTTAGGATCATTGGCATAGGCACGGCCACGTAATTTGTTTATATAAGTAAGCGCTGTATTTAAATCTCCGCCGGTGCCACCTCTCAGCACTGCTTCCGCATAGGTGAGATAAATTTCACCTAAACGAAAGATCGGGAAATCTATATCTACCCAATTTCCTCCGGGATCAGCATGAGGAGCTGCTCCACCGGTCCTGGTCACGTTTCTGTATTTGTATATAGAATATCCATCTGTGCTTGTATAGAGGTCACTCATGTCCAGGTTCTGCCCGCTGGTGTAGAACTCAGCTCTTTTATCTGTGGCGCCACTTGGATCAGAAAAGAGCGAAACAAAATTTTGAGTGGTTCTTAATCCTCCCCATGTACCACTTGTACCGGACGTACTTGCAGGAATCGCAGCAGGGCCATGAGTCAGGTAAGTAGTACCACCCCAGTTTTGAGTGTAAGTGCCATCGTAAGCAATAACAAAAATGAACTCGTCCGTATTTAAGTTATTATCAGCAAGCATCAACTCTCTGTAATTTGGATGCAATGAGTATCCTGCTGAAATTATTTTATTGCAGTAAGAAATAGCTGATGTGTAATATTGTTGAGCAGCCTGATCGGACAATGGTTGGCCAGGTGTGCCGAGATAAACTGCAGCATTCAGATACATTCTTGACAGCAACGCCCATGCGGCCGCTTTGTCTGCTCTTGCATATTCATTAGTTTTTGGATCGGCCAGATCTGCATCAATAGCTTTTAATTCAGATTCTATATAGGCGAACAGATCTTTACGGCTGATCTGTTTTGGGATATCTGTTCCGATACTTAAAGTTTCGTCTGCAAAAGGAGGATTCGCATATGCATCCATTAATACCCAATATTGGTAAGCCCTTAAAAAACGAGCCTCTGCTCTGTATTTTTTTATATTGGCAACGTCTGCTGAACTGAACCCCTTTCCACCAAGAGTAGCATCGGATGATTGGCGAATAAAGTCATTGCACAAAGTGATCTGGAAGAATGCACGGTAGTATAAACCATCAACGATTGGGTTTATAGATGACCAGTTCATTTCATGAAGACCTTTTATGCCTGCATCATTTTGCCAGCTCCAGGCAGCTTCATCTGTGGTCAGCTCCTGCATGTTCCAATACAACCTGAGGAAATCTGAATTTCCTTCATCGGAAATGATCTGAGACGGAATATCCGGGCTGCCGGTACCGCCGGAATTTCCGGTAAGTGCGAAAGCTGCATAGCACTTTGCCAGCGCCTCTTTATAACCTTGCGGGGTGCTATATACTGTTTTAGCGGTGATATCATTAGTAGGAACCAGGTCCAGTTTTTTGGTACAAGCTGACATTCCCAGAATTACTATGCTGGCTGCCAGTGTCACTTTTAATAATGATTGTTGTCTCATATAGCTTTTTTGAAGTCGTTTTTAAAATTTATTAAAAGTCAAGATTTATTCCTAAAGCATAGATCCTTGGCCTGGGATAAAGATTATTATCAATTCCGGAACTTAATTCCGGATCCAAACCTTTGTATTTAGTGATCACAAACACATTCTGAATCGTTGCGCTTAATCGTAATGTTGCCTGGTTATTGGCAATTCTTCCGAAATTATAGCCAACATTCAGGTTATCCATCTTCAGGAAAGAAGCATTCTGAATGTAGTAGTCGCTCAGCAACTCCAGGCTATTTCCGGTAAAGTGTGTTTGCAAATAACTCGTGGAGGCATTATACAAAACAGAATTCCCGGTTAGCTGGGCTAATGTTCCCGTTTGGCTATAATTATTATTGTACACATAATTTCCCAGGCTTGAACGAAGCACAAAACCGGCGCTCCATTTCTTGTAAGTAGCCTCAGTGCTGAAGCCCATGAATACTTTCGGGTCAGAAGATTTGCTCTTAGCAAGATCATTTTGATTTATTATACCGTCCCCGTTGAGGTCCACAAATACTCCCTCTACAGGCAAACCTGTTACAACATCATAAACCTGTTTATAGAGGTAGAATGTGTTTTTAGGAGAACCTACCGCATCTATTTGCGCAAACTGGCCGCCAATTCCACCTGCAATTTGTCCAACCGGAAGCCCAACATAATTGGGATCCTTCGGAACTGTTGTGAGGTTAGTAATAGTGTTTTTATTATAAGTAATGTTGAATGATGCATCCCATCTGAAAACTTTATGTTGAATTGGGGTAGCGTTTATGTTGAACTCAACGCCTTTGTTATCCATATCTCCAACGTTGGCAACAATGAATGCACTGAAGTTCGATCCGGCCGGTTGCGCCACATTGTTTAGCAGGTTGGTGGTCTTTTTGTAGTACACATCTAAATTAGCCGTGATACGATTATTAAGAAAACCAAAATCTAATCCCGCATTATAGGTAACAGTTTTTTCCCATCTTCTGTTAGCATAAAAACCGCCTGGCCGGAAACCCTGATAGAAAGTGTTTCCGAATTGGTAAGAGGCACCACTATTACTTAAGGAATAATAAGAAAGGTAATCGTAGTTGCCGATCCCATCCTGTTGTCCGGTAACGCCGTATCCAAGTCGCAATTTCATGTCAGAAATAAGCTTGCTGTTTTTGAGGAAATTCTCTTCTTTTAACTTCCATGCAAAGGCTACAGAAGGAAAATATCCCCACCTGTATTTGGGAGCAAAACGGGAAGATCCATCCCGGCGCATAGTTGCCGTTAACAGGTAACGATCCCGGAACGTATAATTAAGGCGTCCAAAATAGGAGATCAGGGTATTTTCCGGTTTATCGAAAGGATAATTTGGAAAAGGAACTCCGGTATTTATCGATCCGTCTGCAAACAAGGTTGGATAATTGTAATTGGTTGTTAGGTAATCGTAATATGAATAACCTGCCATAATATCTATACGGCTTTTTATGGAATTCAGATCTTTAACATAGTTCAGATAAAATTCCAGCAGTTTATTATTCCGGATTTGTTTGTATTGAGTTTTAAGGCCTTTATCTGCTCCGGCTACATAATTACTTGCTGCACTGTCAGGAACAAATACATGTCCTCTTCCATCGGCATAATCGGTTCCTACGTTCAGGTTGGCATGCAGGTCAGGAAGAAAATGGAATTTATAATCAAACTGAACATTGCCAATGAATCTGCTTGGAGTGCTTTCGTCAAACCTTTGGTATAATAAGCCTACCGGGTTTCTTCCTGCTACCGGATCCAATCCGGTAGGGCTTGAAGCCAGTAGCCATTCATAGTATCCGCCAAATCTTGGGCTTTTACTATATACAGGCTGAGTGGGATCGAAAGAAGTAGCGGCGCCGATCGCTCCCTGGTTCCCGAAACGAACGTTCTCAAGACTTCCTTTCAGATTGACATCAATTTTTAAATGATTGTCAAACAAAACAGGATTCACAGCGATGCCTAAAGAAGTTCTTTCCAGGTTATCTGTTTTTAAAATACCATTTTGGTTGTCATAGCCTATGGATACCCTGTACGGTAAATTGGTAATGCCGCCGGAGATCGTAATATTATTATTCGTAGCAAATGCCGACTGATAAATTTCATTCTGCCAATCAGTAGAAGCCGATCCCATCATAGCTTTTTGAGCGGAGGTCCCATTGGCATTTATTACGTTGCGGAAGTCAGCGGCACTGAGTACATCAACTTTTTTAATAAGCTTGGAAATCGAATTTACCGAGCTGAAATTCACTTTCACTTTTCCGCCTTTGCCTTTTTTGGTAGTAATGATAATAACGCCGTTCGCAGCTCTTGTTCCATAAATGGCGGCAGCGGAAGCATCTTTTAAAATGCTGAAGGACTCAATATCATTTGGATTGATAAAGCTTAATGGATTGCTGGCGCCGGAAATACTTCCGTTGTCCAGCGGAACGCCATCCAATACGATCAGCGGATCGTTGCTGGCGCTCAGTGAAGAACCTCCACGGATGCGGATGGTACTTCCCGAACCGGGTTGACCATTATTGGAAATGATCGAAACGCCTGCAATTTTACCGGCAACTAATTGTTCCGGAGTGGTGATCACACCGGTCTGAAAATCTTTGGCCGATACAGTAGCAACAGAGCCCGTCAGATCTTTTTTACGTGAAGTACCATACCCGATCACTACTACTTCACTCAATGAAGAGTTGACCAGCACTAATGAAACGGAAACATCTGTTTTTCCTGCAATGGATACTTCCTGCGTGGCATAACCAACTGAAGAAAATAACAGCGATGTCACAGATGATGATACTGTAATATGAAAAGTTCCGTCAGGAGCAGTTTGCGTTCCTGTTGTAGAACCTTTTCCGATAACAGATACGCCACCTAAAGGTGATCCATCTTTACTATCTGTTACCTTACCTGTGATGACTTTGCCTTGAGAAAAAGCAACCTGGGAGATCAGGAGCAATGAAGGCAATACAAATCGTTTGAGAATGTCTTTGAGATGCATAAGCAATCATTAAGGTGTTTAGTAAATCAATTAAAGTTTTAGTAATGTGTATTAAGCACACAATATAGATTTTTTTTTATCATCATGAATTTTTATTGGAAAAAAAATTTGTGTAATCGTTTGCATAACTTTTGCCGCTTTCGATCAATCCACTGTCAATATTGCCATGCGTGTTATTTTTTCCGGGCTGAAGATTCTCTGCAAATAAGAAGAGGTTCCAATACGACTTTTTGCTGCTTGTACTTTTCCATTTCTTTGGCTTCGATCCGTTCTACCAAAAGATCCAGTGCCGATTTTCCCATTTGTATCGTTTGCTGATCCACCGTAGATAAAGTCGGTGTAATATGTTTTCCGAAGAGTTCATTGGCAAACCCGATCACACCAAATTCCTGCGGTATCCTGATCTTTCGTTCTTTTAATTCGCTGATGACACCCAATGCCGTAAAATCTTCTGCCGCAAAAACGGCATCCGGCGGATTGGACATAGATAAAAATTCACTGACCCCTTCTCTTCCTGATTCAATAGAAATATTTCCATTCACGATCAGCGAACGGTCCACTTTGATCTTGTGAGCTTGCAAAGCTCCCATGTATCCTCTCAGCCGGTCATAGAAGTTTTTCAAATGTTGAGGCCCGGTGATATGTGCAATGCGTCGGTATCCCTGGCTGATCAAATGCTCCGTTGCAAGATAACCCCCTTTGTAATCATCAATAACCACAGAGTCAATTCCAAGATCGTCATTGGTGCGATCAAAGAAAATGATCGGAATGCCTCTCTCTTTTATTTCATTGAAATGCGAATAGTCTGTAGTGTCCTTGGCTATTGAAACCAATATGCCATCTACCCTTGCAGATAAAAAAGTTTCTAATCCTTTCTCCTCGTAATCCCTGCTTTCGTTAGACTGGTACAGCAATACATTGTATCCATTCTGGTTGGCGACGTTCTCAATGCCATGTACCACCGATCCGAAAAAATTAATTTCAGCGCTGGGAATTATGACACCTATCAAATGTGTTTTTCCCGAACGCAGCGATGATGCAATGCGGTTTCTTTTGTAATTTAATTTGGAGGCCGCTTCGTGAACAGATTGTTTTGTTTTTTCACTGATTCCGGGATGATTGCTTAATGCACGGGAGACTGTGGCTGCGGTAGTGTTCAGCTCTTTGGCAATGTCTGCTATAGTGACCTTGTAATTCACTTGTGCAATCGTTTACACAAGTTTAGGTTTTTTTTTAATTCTCTTAAAATTTTTTTAAGAAGATGCTGCCTGCACTATTGGTAGCGGGATGAAATCTTTGGAAAAAAGTAAAACGATAGCCGTCAAAAATCATGAAAGAGTTCCTGCAGCAGAAAGCTTTGATCTTTTGGAGACTTTCTTTTTTCTATGAGCTGGTTTTAAAGAATACAATTTACCGGGACGGTGCGGAACATCGGCTTCCATTTCATCCAGATCTTCGAGCCAGCCTTTCAATGCAATTTTCTTCCTGAAATTTCTCCGGTCCAGTTCAACTCCAAGGATTGCCTCATACAATTCCTGTAATTCCCGGAGCGAAAATTTTTCAGGCAAAAGATTAAATGCTATTGGAAATTCCATCACCTGTTCCCGCAAACGTTGAAGACAGGTATCCAAAATGATCTTATGGTCAAAGGCTAGTTTCCGGATGTCTTTTACCGGGTGCCAGTGTAATTCATTTTGATCAAGGTTCAGCTTGTGATGTTTGATATCAATTAAAGAATAATAAGCAGTGGTGATGACCCGGCCCGAAACGTGACGGTCGATACTTCCGAATGTATGCACCTGCTCCAGGTACACATCATCCATGCCGGTTCTTTGCTTCAATACCCTGTAGGGAGCGCTGTCCAGGTCTTCGTCAGGCCTCACGAGATCACCTAGTAAAGAATACAAACCGGAAAATTCTTCAAGGTCGGATTTGATCAGCAACACCTGGAGCTCTTTATCCTTATAGCAGAAAATGACACAGTCCACAGAGATAGCTATATTGAAATATTCAAGATGGCTGATCTTTTCGATCTCCGCTGTCTTCAACTTTAAATTTTTATCCATGATACGTTAAGGGTTGAACAAATTTAATGTGGTAAAATGATTTTCACCGGGGCTATTTTTCCATTCACCTGTACTGTTAGTAAATAAGTTCCGCTGGTCAGTTTAGTGATCGTTTGATCAAAAGAAAGCGTATGTTGTCCTTTCACCAAAAAACCGGAATAAATACTCCCGATCTTTTGGCCTTGTATATTATATAGGTCCACCTGCACTTTACCGCTTTCCGGCGTTTGCAGATCAATGACTGAATTTTGTGTAACAGGATTTGGATAAACTGTTGCACTCAAACCGCTGGAGGGTGGAGTGACATTCCCGACCGCAGTCACCACAGCATTGCCAACATTCCGGTTCAGGTACACATGATATTCTCCGGGCTGCAACGTGACGGATTGTGCAGTTCCGGTGGCAGTGATAGTAGCCGTACTCAGGTAGTCGTACCAGGTGCCTGCATTCTGAAAGGTGATCGTGGACGTTTGCGGCGTCACATCAAAATTTCCCACTACCAGCAGATTTGAAGTATCAGTGGTGATCTTGAAATATTTTACGGAGCCACTAAGATCCCAGCTAATTCTGTTGCTGGTAAAATCATCTTTATACAATGGATTAAAACGTAGTTTGATCAGCGCCGCAAAAATATCATGCAGCCGTAGCCGCTGCGTATTTTGCAAATAATCCCAGTGAAGTGGTTTGGGATCTGTTCGGCAATTCGTATTCACGGTTCCATCCTGGCAATAATTGATAGTAAAATCATATCCCATCTCCCCAAACTCCCAAAACATTTTCGGTCCCGGGATGGTGAACAGGAATGCGCCTGATAATTCCATTCGCTTCAATGCTGTATTTAAATCTTTGATGTTATAGCTGCCGGAACTGTTTCCATACTGCAGGTTCTTATACATCATCCGTTCTTCATCGTGGCTTTCCATATAAGTAACTAAATACGGATTCGTCCATCCACGATTGGTAAATATGCCGCTTTCAAAATTCCAGTCGGTATTATATCCCATAGCTGCCTGCTCATAATTATAAGCCATATTTCCCCAGAGCATCATACCATAATTGGACAATTCTGTTTCTTCAGTATTCACTGCAAAATGTTCCAGTATCGCATAGCAACCCGGCGATTTCAGTTGCAGCGTGTCATAATACCTTTTCCAGATAGCAATGCGGCTGGCATCATAGGCGCTCCAGGCATTCACATCACAATTGTTGCCGGTATTATCGCAGGTTTGTGTTTGCGTAAATCCTTTGGAAAGGTCAAAACGGAATCCGTCTATTTTATAATTCGTCAGCCAATGTTCCATCACACGGCTTACAAAATATCTTGTGGCAAGACTTTCATGATTCATATCATAACCCACATTGTACGCATGTTTCGGAACAGGATTGAACCACGGATTGTTGGCAGCAGGCCGGTTATTGGCCGCATCCCAATACAATTGCACCAATGGTGAAAGGCCGAATGAATGATTCAATGCAATGTCCATGATCACGGCTATTCCTTTTTTGTGGCAGGAATCAATGAAGGTTTTCAAAGTAGTCGCAGGGCCATAATATTTATCTGGCGCAAAATAAAAATCCGGGTTATAGCCCCAGCTGGAGTTCCCTTCAAATTCATTGAATGGCATTATCTCCACTGCATTCACGCCGAGATTTTTTAAATAATTCAACGTATCTCTCAAAGTATTCCAGTCATGATTGGCAACAAAATCACGGAGCAGCAATTCATAAATGATGAGATTTCTTTTATCGGGCCGGTTAAAATTAGTCACCTGCCAGTTATAAGCTGTTTGCCCGGTTTGCACAATGCTCACAACACCGGTTGTTAATCCGGTCGGGTAGGCTTTCAGGTTGGGATATGTAGTGGACGGTATTGTTCCGTCATTATACGGATCCAATACTTTTTCAGTGTAGGGATCGGCGATCTTTATGGATTCATCTACTAAATATTGAAATGCATATTCGGTTCCCGGTGTTAATCCTGTGATGCGGATCCACCAGTAATTGCTATCCGGCGTTTTGTTCATCAGGTATTGCGGCTGCTCTGTCCAGTTGCTTCCGGGAAATTCACCAATAACGGAAACACGGGTTTTCGAAGGAGCATAAAGAGCTAATGTCACCGCCGTATTATCCGTTTCATAATTGATGCCATCCCGAACGCCGGCAGGAAGCGGCGCCACATTGATGCCCGGCGCTGCATAAAAATTCAACGTATCTGTATTGGTGGAAACACCATCGTTGGCTTCCGCTACTACCTGCTGATTGCCTGCAACCGTTATGGAAGGATTAGCTGTAACCGTTGTTGTATTCGAAGTGGTCTGTATCACCGTACCATTCAAATACAATTTCATGGTTGAATTTTTATTGGCAACAGCAACAAGATTGATATTATCTCCCACTGATTTTGTTATCGGCTCCGGTTGCGGAACATACATCGGCTGAAAAAGCGGATCGGTAAAAGTGGTTGCCACTACAGAATTATCATACACCGGTATGAACATATCGCTGGCATCGGCATTACGTTGTGCCAGCGAACCGGACCCGTTCCGGAACAGGATCGCAATTTTCTTAATGGTCTCCGATCCGGTACTGATGCCGAAAAAAGTTCTCAAACTCCCGGTGATCGTGTATTGCCATTTATTATTTCCTAAATAAGAACATTGTGCCTGTGCATTGGTAGTGCCCCAGGTGAATTTTACATATTTCCAGTCAGAAGAGCTGCTGCTCAAATTCGTGATCACACCAATATGTACATACACATCGGTGGTGGGACTATAATTTAATAACCCCTGGTTGCCTTTGCTGGCATCCATCGTGATCACAAAATTCTGGCTGGCGGCAGTGTCTGTTGGAAATTGCGGCGTCCAGCTTAATAATTGTGCCGAAGCAATACTGACAGTAAAAACTGAAAGGAAAAAAAAGGCGGCCCTCTTCAATGACAAGCAGTTCATAGCGTTTTTAATTTCGTTTTGCTGCACAAAAGGTTTAATGCAGAAAGAACAACTAAGGTAATAAATATGTACTAAAGACACATTATTTTTTTGGTCTTTCAAAAAAAGAGAAATTTGGATAGTGCCGGACCGCCGGCATTATAAATTAAAGGTATGAGTCTGATTCGCCTGGCAACCGCAACCGATGCAGAAGGCATATTAAATATATATGGCCCTTATGTGCTGCATACGTCATTCACATTTGAAACGGAGCTGCCTTCCGTTCCTGATTTTGCCAAAAGAATAAATGATTATCTGAAAAACTGGCCCTGGCTGGTTTGCGAGGTCAATGGCATGATCGCCGGCTATGCTTATGGAGGAAAATACAGGGAACGGACCGCTTATCAATGGTGCGTGGAATCTTCCATTTACATTCATGATGATTTTCAAAAAGCAGGAGTGGGGAGAGCCTTGTATGAAACGCTGATCGCAATTTTTAAACAACAAGGTTTCCGCAATGTATATGCTGTCATCAATCTGCCCAATGAAAAAAGCGT
>DASZXQ010000219.1:0-35666 GCA_035545755.1 Chitinophagaceae bacterium
GTAGCGAATGGTTTTAAAGTTTTCTGCAAGTAATTAATTGAACAAATAGCGGATGCCGAACTGCATCTGCCAGCGGGAAATAATACTTGTGTTATTGGAAAAGCTGTTGACCAACGGCACCTGGTTCGCTTTATCAGCATAAGGGAAGGAGAATAACGGGGTGGTTCCGTCTGCAGCCATCCCTTCAAATGTCAAAGGAGTGGAAGTGTTTTGTTGTTTTACCAGTCCCCAGTTCTTGTTCAGGAAATTACCTACGTTAACGAGATCAAGCGTAAGGCGCAGGGTGTGTTTATCTTTTTCCTTCCCGATCTTTGTATAATAATAAATATCCTGGGTAATGTTCAGATCCAGGTCTTTAAAGAAAGGATAAACCACCGCATTTGCCTGTGCGTATTGACCGCGGTGAGCAGATAGGTAATGGTCCTGATTTATGAAATTGTTCAGTTGAGTCCATATTTGTGCCGATGTTCTGGGATCGCTTGCTGTACCGGTGGTGGTACCTGTATGAGTAACGCTGTTGTAAGATCCTACATCGATCAAGTTAATTTCGCTGGCACTTTTTGGTATATAGATGAGATCATTTCCTGTGTTGCCATCACCATTCAGGTCGCCGCTGTAAAAATAAGATCCTACGCCTGCAGGCGCCGCCTGAAATACAGCTCCGATTGAAGTGGAGAAGTACTTGCCATAGGCCACTCTATAGGAACCGTAAGCAATGACACGATGCGGTTGATAATAATCCGAATAAGCCAAATTAGCTCCGTTAGGGTCTGCATTAGCAACGCCACGAGAGCTCCAAAGCGTTGAAGCGGTGCTGCCGCCGGCCGCCAGGTTTTTAGATTGGCTGTACGTATAAGCAAGGCTAACAAATAAATTATTAAAGGTCTTTTGTATTCTTGCTGTTAATGTATAAGCATACCCTTTGGATGAATTCTTCATTAAAATAGCGCTGCTGATATTTGGGTTTGATTGTGTGGCCCCTCCATTGCCATAATAATATTTATTACTGTTGGGTGTGCTGGTAAGATACCTCAACCTGTTATCAGCGCCTGTCATGGCAAAGGCATTGCTTTCATTAAGATTCAGGTTGGAAAAATATACAGCGTTTATATCCTTGGAATAAGAAGCTTCTATGGTAGCGATCCAGTCATTCTTGAATTTCTTATCCAGAGCGAGGCTTGATTTTATTATAGTGGGATATTTGAAATTTTTATCCGTAACAGCTGCACCATAGCTGGTGGCGCTTTGTACCGTAGAAGGAGGCGTGGTATTTACAGGAGGAGGAGGCGACTTCACTGCATCTGCAGTAAACGGAACATTAGTGTAATTTTGTCCGGCAATTAAAACACCATTATTACCGCCCTGGTTGGCCAACCATACGAATGGAGGAGGACCTGAGAAGATACCAAATCCACCTCTTACCTGCGTGGTCTTATCACCTTTCACATCCCAGTTGAATCCAACTCTAGGAGATATTAATATAGCATTTCCCGGAGCCTTGCCAATATTATAAGAAGCGCCATCTTTAAAAGTCAGGGCATCGAAGTAAGGATTGTCAAGGAACAGTGATTTATAAAGGGTCATATCATACCGCAATCCATAAGTCAATGTGAAATTTTGGGTAGCACGCCATTTATCCTGAATAAATAAACCGATCTCCGTAGATCCGGCATAGTAAAAAGGAAAAGCTCCTCCCGGTATATTGGACCATTGCTGATAATATTTATCCGTATAAGGGCCGGTGCCATTTGCAGCATTATAAAAATCAGTCAGTGTGGGAAACACGTAGCTTCCGGCAAAGCTGGGCACAAATGCATCGGCATATTTCCTTGAATAATCCTGGGTGCCAAATGTTATTTCGTGAGCGCCTTTATAAAGTGTGGCAATATCGGAAGCCTGGTATACATCTGTATTAATTAAATTATTGTAGGTATATGTTTCATAACCGAAAGAAGCATACACATTGCCATTGAAAGACCCGTTGTAAATATCCACCATCGGCATGGTGGTTCCAGGTACACCCGGCGCCCTGGGATCTCTTTCTTTAGTATACCCTATCTGGAATTTATTAGACAGCTTGTTACTAAACCGGGTATTCAATTCAGCGAGATAAATATCAAAGTTGTTATTGATCACATATTTACTGCCGCTGAAAGGAAGGCCATACGTATAGCTGAAATTGGCCGGACCTTTTGCAAAACCGTTTCCGGCCCTGCTGGTACTCTGCGGCTGTTCTGAATAAGACCTGAGATAATTATACTTTAATGTCAATGTACTCTTGCTATCGATATTCCAATCTATCCTGGCGGTAATTTTTTTACTGGCTGATGCAAAGGAATATCCCTGGTAAGCTCCGGGATCATAATTGAATTTAGATTTCAGAAATGCGGCCAAAGCATTCAGTGAATCAGCATTGGCCTGCGAAACCACACCAGGATTAGGAGCAAGGTTGGTAGGACCACCGCTTGCCACAACAGTATAAGCAGGTGCGGTCTGTTTTACTTTTTCGTAATTAACAAAGAAGAACAATTTATTTTTTATGATCGGGCCTCCTAAAGAACCTCCTCTTGTATAAAAGCTAAAAGGCGATTTCGGAACTTTTGTGTCTTCTACACTGTATCCTTCGGTATTGGGCCCTTTTATATAATCATACAAGGTACCTCTGAACTGGTTTGTTCCGCTTTTTGTAATTGCATTGACGCCGGCACCTGTAAATCCGCCCTGCCTCACATCATAAGGGGCAACATTTACCTGGATCTGATCAATAGATTCGGGACTGATCGGTTCAGCATGAGTTTGTCCACCCAAGGTGCTTGATAAGCCGAATCCATTATTGAAATTCGCACCGTCAACAGTTATGTTATTGTATTGAGCGCTGCGGCCGCCAAAACTGGTACCGAAAGAAGTGGGATTGGCAGTAGGTTCCAGCCTGGTGAAATCAGAAAGAGACCGGTTAACCGTTGGTAATTGTAAGATCTCTGCATGGGTAATGATCTCCTGGCTACCGGTATGACTTGAACTAAATAATTTATCCTGTCGTGTAGAGGTAACTACTACTTCTGTCAATTGTTTTAACTCAGGCTTTAATTGAAAGTCGGCTGTAAACTCCTGCCCCACCAATAACGTAATACTATCCTGGGTTTCTGTTTTGTATCCTACAAAACTTACGGTGATAAGATAGGGACCTCCAACCCGCAAGCCTGCAAGGTTGAAACGGCCATCATTACGGGTAGTGGTAGTATATCGTGTTCCGCTTGGCCCATGAACTGCGACCACCGAAGCACTTGCTACCGGTTTCCCTTTATCATCCGTTACAGTTCCCTGTATTTCGGAAGTGGTTTCCTGTGCAATCAGTTTTGCACTTGTAAAAAATAAAAGCAATAAGCTTAGGGCAATTTTCAATTTGCTCATAAAAAGAGTTTTGGCAAAGATGTTCGTTGAATAATTCCAAATCGTTTCCGAATTGTTAACCAGTTGTTATTTGAAAACGTCAATAATTTGTACGGGTGAAAAACAGTCAAAACCAAACGTACTCAGTAATTCCGGGAAGGTGATAATTGTCTTGCCGATGACTCTGATAACTAAAAATTAATTTGTTTCACGCAGCGTTTTTAAAAAAGTAGTTTACAGGGAAACCACATTGCATTCAAAATGGAGAATAGGAGGCACAAAAAAACCACCCCGAAGTCTGTCCATGCTTCGGGATGGATACTGCATGAGAAAACTGCTCCCAATGGTGTTTTGTTACTAACCCCAACAAAGAACTGATGGGAACGATTGCTATAAAGAACTGCCGTAAAGGTGAAGGGCGGCTGTTATGTAATTATTACAGGAACATTAATTTACTATTACGATATATATTGTTTGGATCAAGGGCCGGGAACTTTTCATCGCAGCGAAACCGCAGGAGCTACCTTATGGTCGGTAATAAACTCATGCCCTGATAATGCTGCAATAGTTTGCGCAACCTGCGCCTCATACAATTGATCTCTATTTTTCATTTCGCCCGTTGCTGTAAAGTCAGGGCCTAATAAGGCCAGCCATGTTTGAGTGGATCCTTTGATAAAAGCGCCATGGTGCGACCACTTACTTGTTTTGCTTCCACGCCCATGATCTGTAGTGATAATAAAATCAGTATTGTCTCTATAACCCGGAGTGGTTTGCATGCAATGCCACAATTCAGCGATCATCCGGTCCACTTCAGTGGCCTGTTGCAGATACAGATCATAGCGTCCCCGGTGTGCAAACTCATCTGTTTCGCCTAACCCGAGATACAGTAATTTCGGATGATACCTGCTGATATATTCTTTTGCAGCAAGAAAAGTAAGTGCATCAAATCTTGTAGCGTCTTTTTCATTCACTGCTTCATCCTGCACTTTATTGATCAGGTGCTCTTGTAATGAAGAATCAGCATCACGGATATCTTCATAACCACTGTTCATTTGTAATCCACTTCTTTCTTTATTCAGAATGAAAGGGAACACATCCCACGATGTAAACACCGCCACTTTATCTTTAAAATCATTTGTAGCGTTCAAATATTCCAGCACATTGATATTGGGATTAAGTTCTTTGGCATTTGAAGCAACCATAAGATCAGTACCGCCGGTGAGTATTTCATTATAGCCCGGATAAGAGATTGCATACGCATTGGCCACATTCACTTTATTATTCAATTCACGATTACCGAACAATTGCCCCTTTGCTGCAAGAACATTCCAGAAGAACGGCATCAATTTTATTCTTCTTTGTTGTGGCGAAGCATCCCAGTATAAACTTTTCATCGTTTCAGCGTCCGGTGTATAATCTTCGTTATTGATCAACAAAGAATCTGCTCCGGCAAAAACTTCCTGCCATCTGAACCCGTCAATGGTGATGACAACAATATTTCTTCCGGGAGTGGCTGTGAAATGTGACTTTGTTTGTACTTCATCCTGGTAAGTGGGTCGCACCATCATTAGCAGGATAATGCAGGTCCAGAGGTTTTTCATTGTGTAACGGTTTTGCAAAAAAAGAAATCAGGTTTAAACAAACCGTTACGCTGCGATTATCTTACTGTTACTTCTGCAAGAATATCCCGGAGCGATTAACAATTACGTAATAGTAATCTTACAGTAACTTAACGACAGCATCATCATCGGGTAAAACTTGTTTATAAATTTTGTTTCACAATTCCACCCATGGAAAAAAGACATCCTGATGTTGTTGTTATTTCGGACCTCCACCTTGGCACTTATGGCTGTCATGCCAAAGAAATCGTTCATTACCTGAAAAGCATTGCTCCGCAGATATTGATCCTGAATGGAGATATCATAGATGGCTGGCAATTCAGTAAAAGATATTTTCCTGCATCACATATGCAGGTCATCAAAGAGATCATGAATATGATGAGTAATGGCACACGGGTGATCTACATCACCGGTAATCATGATGAAATACTGCGCCGCTACAGTGATATCGAATCGGGAAATTTCAAATTGACTGACAAGTTAGTGATGGAGATAAACGGAAGGATGACCTGGATCTTTCATGGAGATGTGTTTGACATGACGACAAAAGGAAGTGCTAAACTGATCGCCAAATTAGGTGGACATGGATATGATCTGTTGATCTTACTGAACCGTTTTATCAACTGGTGCTTGAAAAAAGCGGGCCGAGAGAAAATGAGTTTCAGTAAAAAAGTGAAGAACAGCGTTAAGAAAGCAGTCTCATGGATCAGCAACTTTGAACAAACAGCAGCAGAACTGGCCATTGAAAAGAAGTATGATTATATCATTTGCGGGCATATTCATCATCCGCAGAAAAAGATCATTGAAACCAAAAAAGGAAAAGTTACTTACCTGAACAGCGGCGACTGGATCGAAAACCTGACGGCGCTTGAATATCGCCATGGAGATTGGAGCATTTACCAGTTTGATGAAAAAGATTTTAACGCTATGAAAAATGATGGAATAGATACAAAAATTCCGGAATTGAATGTAGTAACCGACGAAATAGGATTGTTCATTAATTCACTTGCGATTTAAAAATTACTGTCAATGAAAATATTTTACGCCGTGCAGGCAACGGGTAACGGCCATATCAGCCGGGCAATGGAACTGCTTCCATATTTAGAAAAATACGGCACGGTAGATATTTTCCTGAGTGGCGCAAATAGTTCCTTACAGATTGATGCTCCGGTGAAGTATAGAAGCGAAGGTTTGAGTCTCTTTTATAATTGCAGCGGAGGTCTTGATTACTGGAAAATAGTAAGAGGGCTGCATCCCATAAAATTAAAAAAAGAAATAAGAGATCTGCCGGTTGACCGATATGACCTGGTCATTAACGATTTTGAATATATTACGGCCGCCGCCTGTGCCAGGAAAAGAATTCCGTCCATTCAACTGGGCCACCAGGCCAGTTTTCAATCTGCAAACACGCCAAGACCTGCTGTCAAAAATTCTATTGGTGAATGGCTCTTGAAAAATTATGCAAGAGCCACTCATTATATCGGTTTGCATTTTGAACAATATGACGATTTTATTTTTCATCCCGTTATAAAAAAAGAAATCATTGAAGCCCGCCCACTTGATAAAGATTACATCACTGTATACCTACCTTCATATTGCGAGCCGCAACTGGAAAAAATATTTCATCCCTTCAAAGATTTTCGCTTTGCAATTTTTTCTCATCAAACAAAACAACCTAAGATCAGCAGCAACATTCATTTTTTCCCGGTAAATAAATATTTATTCAATAAAAGCCTCATTAATTGCAGCGGCCTTATAACAGGCGGAGGTTTTGAAACGCCGGCAGAAGCTATTCATTTAGGGAAAAAAATCATGAGCATCCCTATAAGGGGACAATATGAGCAGGAGTGCAATGGCGCTGCGTTGCAAAACATCGGCATAACAGTCCTGAAAAAGATCGAAGAGGATTTTCAACAAACGTTTTATGATTGGTTATTGAAGCCGAATGAAATTCAGATCGATTATAGTAACACGGTTACCCTTATCATGGAACATCTTTTTTCTATTTTTGAAAGTCGCAGGTATTGTTATGAAACGGAGCCCATAGTAGTAAAGAGTAATACCTAACAAAGATTCGCAACGAAGCGAATAAAATAAAAAAGGGTGAATGTCATTTCACCCTTTTAAGATCATAAAGATTTTATTTTTACCACCATGCTTTATATATTGTGTTCTCCGTTCCGCCCATTTTTTGTATTTCCTCGTTATAGTTAGTGCTGTTAATACTCTTTTCTGTAGTGGGATATAAGAAGCGATACGAGATTTTTCCGCCATTCAAATTGACACTACCCGCACCGGGATCAAGAGCGGGAATGCCGGTACGTTTGTATTCGATCCATCCTTCAAAACCATTGTTGATATTTGCCACCCACTTTTGAGTAATGATCTGGTTCATAGAAGCACTCATAGAAGAATTATCGAACGCCACTGCAGAATGGTTCAGATAATTGTTTGCTGTGTTTGCATCGATCCCGATTTCTGCATAAGCCCCTAATACACCATTATTATAAAATGTAGCAGCGCTGCCCGGAATATATCCTTTCAGGGCAGCTTCTGCGAGAATGAATTCCTGCTCCGCATAGGTCATCACTCTTGCTTTGAGCAGGTTTTTATTAGACCCATTGGTGAAGCTTGAATTGAAATTAGAAGAGGCATTTGCCTGCGTGGAAGTAGCATCAACCACAAGCGGCATACCACCATAATTATTAAAACTGAATGGCGCTCCGGAAGCAGTGTTGCTGCTAATTGTGAAATAGGTGGTGATCCTGGCAGTGTCGGCCGTAGTTACGAATACATTATACAAAATACTGCTCATATATTTTACCGCGAAGTCGCCGGCACGTTCTGTGAGGCTTACAAAATTGTAAGGCGTAGTGGTTGGCAACGCTAATGAAGCGCTTTGCGATGCATTTTGCATGATAGCACCATCTGTTACTATGCTTTGCATTTCTGCTGAAACATCCATTTTAGAAGAAATCCGCAACAAATAACGAAGACGAAGTGCATTGATAAATCGTCTCCATGAAGCAACGCTGGAGTTGAACAGCATATCACCATTAACCAATCCGTTTGGATTTGCTTTTAATATACTATCTGCTCTTTTAAGGCTTGGTAAAATTCCTGTGGACGGGTCGGTATAAACTACCTGTTGCGCATCATATTTAGGTGTATAAATTCCATTAGCTCCTTGCAAGGCTTCCCGGAAAGGAATGTCGCCCCATAGTTCTGTTAATTGTGCAAATGCATAAGACCTCAATGTCAATGCAACGGCCTGCAATAGTGTGTTACCCTGTGCCTGGCCAATACCATATAACGTATTGGCATCCCTCGCTGATTGATACATCGGTATCCAGTAAGGTTCGTTGGTTACGGGTGAAAAACGAGCTGACTGGTTATAATACGATTGACTGAATGTAGCCTGCTGACTCAAGCCATTTCCCAGGGTCCAGGCAAGATTAGAGTTATTGTAAAACTCTGTTACAATAGTATTGGATAATAATGTGGTAGGATCTGCTTTTTCAAGGTTGTTTGGATTGTTGTTAACGGACTGTAATTCTTTTTTACAGGAAACAAAAACAAACCCGGCGATCACTCCTATCACAATTATTGAAATATTCTTTTTCATAATTTTTATATTATGCAGTTGATGAGTTAAAAATTAAGTCCCATTGAAAATCCAAGGCTCCTGGTTGATGGGGTACTGAGAAATTCTACTCCCGGCAATATTTGCTGTCCTCGTAATGCCAGCGTTTCCGGATCTACGTCTTTATTTTGAGTGAACTCCAGCACATTTCTCGCAACAAACGATATATTGAAGTTTGCCTTGGAAGCTTTCCTGAAAATATTTTTAAATGTATATCCCAACCGGACTTCTCTCAGCTTCAGGTATGATGCATTATACATGAACACCTCATTGTTGGAGGCATTGTAATAGCCATTATAATAAGTTGCGGCATCCACTTTCACTGTGTTAGGTACATATTTACCGCTGCCAGCATCATACATCACTCCATTGCCTGTAATTCCGGTTTCTCTTCCGGGTAATGTTTGTACAGACATACCACCAGCCAGGACCCCTAACTCTGTATAGGAATAAAATTTGCCTCCCTGGTGCCAATCCCAAACAAAACTCATGTTGAAATTTTTATAAGAAAGATCGTTGGTCCACCCCAGCACAAAGTTGGGATTATAGTTACCTAATAAAGAATCCTGCGTGGAACTAAACTGAGGAACCCCATTCTTGTAAATAATATTTCCCTGCGAGTCCCTGATAAATGCATTTCCATACATATTGCCCAGCCTTTCTCCCACTTTTGCATCGTATTGAATCGCTCTGTAATAACGGTCGTACTGTGTTACCTGCGCATATATATAAGTGTTGATGCCCCCGGGCAGCGCCGTTACTTTCGCTATGTTATGGCTAAAGTTGAAATCCATATTCCAGTTAAATCCATTGGGCTTGGAAGAACGAATGGCGTCAACCGTCAACATGATCTCTATTCCTTTATTATTTATAGATGCACCATTCACAAACGCATTAGAATAACCTGAAGAAACCGGTATTGGCAATTGAACCACTTCATTTTTTGTATCAGAATTGTAATAGGTAACATCCAATCCGATCCTGCTATTTAAAAATCGTGCTTCAAAACCTGCCTCTTCGGTAGTAGTGGCAGAAGGCTTCAGATTGCTGTTAGCCAGCACCGGGTTTGTCGTTGTCAAAGGATAGTTGTTAAATGGCGTATTGGTGATGTACGTATTATTAATAGAATACGGATCAGCATCACGGCCTACCTGTGCAGCAGATACTCTGAGTTTCAGATAAGAAATTGCGGAAGGCAATTTTACCATGTCCGAAATAACTCCACTCAATGAAGCAGACGGATAAAAATAGGAGTTGTTATGAGAAGGTAAAGTGCTGGACCGGTCGTTTCTTGCTGTAAGGCTTAAGAACAAACGATTCCTGTAAGCAATGTCTGCAAACGCATAGGCGCTGTATATTATCTTATTAAATTTCTGATACAGGGTGGGCAGTTGGTTTTGAGCATTGGAGAAATTGTAAAGTCCCGGTGTGATCAGGGCATTTGCAATATCTCTGCGATAGCTAATGTTTTGCATGAACCTGTTGCCACCTACCGAAGCATTGATATCTAATAAACGATGGATCTTTTTAGTATAACTAACCAGGAAATCTGTATTGTTCTCAAAATAACCCACATCATCACTTCTGAAACCTCCGCTTGGAAAACGAACCGTAGTGAACGCACGATGGCCTTCGCGATGATCATTATAAAAATCTGTTCCGGTGCGGATCATGGCATTCCAGTTATCGTTGATCGTATATTTGAATGATGCATTGCCAATGATGCGGTCTTTATTAAAACTGTTCACATTTTCAAACATCGTTACATAAGGATTGTCGTGGTTAGCCCAATAGCGGAATTGATTTAATTCATTACGACCGCTCTGCCATTGTTTTTTAAGAGAATTAAGATCAATGTTTATGGGCATACCATATACTCCAAAATAAGTGTACATCACACTTTCAGAACCATAACCAATATTGGGACGATTACTACTGTTGCTATTGATATAGTTCACAAAAACATCGGAAGTCAGTTTATTGTTGTACTTGTGCTCTGCACGCAACGCCACCGTATAACGGCGCAAATCGGTACCTGGAAGAATTCCTCTGTTATACAGATTACTTAATGAAAAATTGTAGCTGCCGTTGTCAGTAGACCCCCCGAAAGAAAAATCGTTTTGTGTTGTAATACCGGTCTGCAAGAAATTTTTGAAATGATCCGCATGACCGATCCAGGGAGTAGGTGTGATAGACAGGCTGGGATCAATGCTATGTGCGATCAGATCCCCTGCCTGTAATCCTCCGTTACCCAAAGGACTGTCAAATTGAACCACTTTCAGATTTGGATCAAATTTCAATCCCCAGTTCGGAATATTGTTTTCATTAGAAGTGGCGCCATTTACAAAAGCATAAGTAGTAGGTGCGCCGGAAAGAGGATATGCATTGATACCTGCTCCGTATTCATTTTGAAGGCGGGGCAATTTCAACGGATTTTCAAAACTTGTAGTAGAATGAAAACTTACTCCGGCCAGGCCCTTTTCTGTTTTTCCTTTTTTGGTTGTAAATACAATGGCGCCGTTAGCCGCCCGTGAACCATACAGAGCAGCAGCTGTGGAGCCTTTCAGTACAGTTACTTTAGCAATATCATTAGGATTGATCTCGGCAGCACCATTGCCCCAGTCTACTTCGGCCCATGTGCCCTGGCTGGAAGAGTTCTCAATAGCATTATTGAAAAATGTTTCGTTATTGATGGGCATACCATCCACTACAAATAAAGGTTGATTAGTTCCTGAAAAAGAGTTTTCACCGCGGATCACAATCCTTGATGTAGAGCCAACACCTGCGCCCCCGTTTGTAATATACACTCCGGCAACTTTGCCCCTAAGATTGTTGATAAAATTTGGGTCAGGCGCCTGTGTAAGCTGCGCATTATTTATTGTTTGAACTGCATAACCCAAAGCTTTAGATTGTTTACTGATACCAAGAGCCGTTACAACTACTTCTGTCATTGACTGAACATCCTGCGACATTGAAATCTGCAGGTCTGTAGCACCTGAAGTAATTTTCACCTCCTGGTTTTGATAGCCGATATAAGAAACAACCAATATTCTTCCTTCAGGAGCAGAAATAAAAAACATTCCTGATGAATCTGTCGTAGTTCCTCCGGAGACTCCCCGAACAGTAACAGAGGCGCCAATAATAGGATTCTGGGTTTTTGAATCTACCACTTTCCCATTCAATTTAATTTGAGCGAAAGAAGATTCGACCAGAAACAAACAAACCAAAAACGCAGAAATACTTTTCAACTTTTTCATATCAGTTATTTGCGGCAAAGGAATAGGAATGAGTTTACCGGTATGTTACTGACTGATTAAGGAATTGTGAACGGAATATTACCGGAAAATGAACAAGAAACAGGTTCTGCCTTACCTTTGGCGGGCTGGTTTATAATTAGCTCTCAGCAGTATTAAGAAATTATTAATTCCGGAATTTGATCAAAGCACCGGGAATGAAGCCGGTAATTTCGCAACCATCCCGTTAACTAACGGGAACAAAATCAGGAAATATGGCACTCAATTCTATACTCAGCATTTTTGTTCCGAAAAACAAGGTCTTTTATGAATTATTTGAAAAAGTGGCGCAAAATGTATCCAAAATGGGATCGTTACTGAGAGACGTAGTGGCCGAGCCCGATTTTGACAAAAGGGCTTTGATCATCAGTAATATTGAAGACCTGGAGCATGCCAACGACGAACTGACTCATAACATTTTTACCGAGCTGGGCCGCAATTTCATTACTCCCTTTGACCGGGAAGACATTCATTATCTCGCTTCTTCACTCGATGATATTGCCGATTATGTGTATGCTGCCGCCAAAAAGATCAATTTTTACCGGGTAAATCCTAATGATATGGGAATGCAGAAAATGTCTGAACTGATTGAGCAAAGCACCCAACAGGTAAGTGCAGCCGTAAAAGAGCTGCGTAATATGAAAGATATGCGTCAGATCACGGAAGCCCTGGTAAAGATCAACAGCGTGGAAAACCAAGCCGATGATGTTTTTGATATGAGCATTGAGCGGTTATTTGCAACAGAACCCGATGCAAAAGAAGTGATCAAGAAAAGAGAAATTTACCAGGTGATGGAGATTGTAACGGATAAATGCGAAGATGCCAGCAATGTCATTGAATCCATTATCATCAAATACGCATGATGATCATAAACTCTCACTACGCTAATTATTAAATAACCGAACCCGCAAACCATTCGCTTATGACTTTTTTGATCATTATCATTGCTTTTGCGCTGATGTTTGATTTCATTAATGGTTTTCACGATGCCGCTAATTCAATTGCAACTATTGTTTCCACCAAAGTATTGACGCCTTTCCAGGCTGTGGTATGGGCGGCTATGTTCAACTTTGTAGCTTTTTTTATTTTTAAAGAACATGGCGTGGCTAACACTGTTGCCAGTACCGTTCATTCCGAATCAATAACATTAGTAGTAATTTTTTGCGGCGTTTTAGCAGCTATTTGCTGGAACCTGCTCACCTGGTGGTCCGGAATTCCCTCATCCTCTTCTCATACATTGATTGGCGGGTTTGCCGGAGCCGGCATAGCTCATGCGGGGTTTGCCAGTATCGATTCAGCCAGTATTTTCAAAACTCTGATATTTATTGTGCTCGCTCCTTTGGTGGGAATGATCATTTCGATGTTCATTTCACTGGTAACCATACAAAGAAATTTCTGGCTGAAGATCATTATTATTGTAACCCTTATTTCCGTGTGTACTCTTTTCATAAAATTTCATAATCCTTTTGAGAGATGGTCGTTGTTAACACTAGGTGTAATCTTTGTCGCCACTTATTTTTATAATCATTGGAAAGGAGAAACTGCTTACCGAACGGGAAATATGTACAAGCGATTGCAATTGGTTTCATCTGCAGCGCTTAGCATTGGCCATGGAGGATCGGATGCACAAAAAGTAATGGGATTAATATCTGCTGCATTGGTTTTTAATTACCATCAGGGTGGTTATGGCATTCCAAGTATCAAAGACATGCCGGATTGGGTCCCCATTGCCTGTTACACAGCTATTGCATTTGGCACTATGAGCGGAGGATGGCGAATTGTAAAAACAATGGGAACCAAGATCACCAAAGTAACTCCGCTGGAGGGTGTCTGTGCTGAAACTGCCGGCGCCATCACATTATTTGCGGCAGCAAATATGGGTGCACCAGTGAGCACCACTCATACGATAACAGGTTCCATTATTGGTGTCGGCGCTACTAAAAGATTGTCAGCCGTTCGCTGGGGCGTTACGATAAATTTATTATGGGCATGGATTCTCACTATTCCTATTAGTGGTTTATTAGCTGCAGGCTTCTATTATATTGCCCATTTTTTTATTTGATTTTCCGCTCTGCTTAAAAAAAATCCTGACTTTTGTTACCATAATTTTTTTATGGCAAAAATCTTAGTTACCGGCGGCTGTGGTTATATCGGATCGCACACTCTTGTGGACCTGGTAGAAAACGGATATGAGGTGATCTCCGTTGATAATAATTCCCGTTCAGATTCACGCATTCTGGATGGAGTGGAGAAGATCACCGGCAAGAAAATAAAAAATTATAAAGTAGATCTCTGCAATTTCGATGACTTGTTTGCCATATTCCAGGAAAATGAAGATGTGATCGGCATTATTCATTTTGCCGCCTATAAATCCGTTGGCGAATCCGTCAAAAATCCCCTGTTGTATTTTGAAAACAACCTAACATCGCTGATCAACCTCTTAAAATGCGTAAAAGAATTTGAGACGCCTTACTTTGTTTTCTCTTCTTCCTGCACTGTATATGGCAATCCGGATCATGTGCCGGTAACTGAATCAACACCTCCCAAAGCTGCCGAATCACCTTATGGGTATACCAAACAAATGGGAGAACAGATCGTAAATGAGTTTGCAAAAAGTTCGGGCATCCAAAGTATTCTCTTACGGTATTTCAATCCTGTAGGCGCCCATCCATCCTGCCTGATCGGAGAAATGCCGGTGGGCAAACCTGAAAATCTTGTTCCTGTTATCACTCAAACTGCTATTGGAAAAATTCCAAAAATGAGTGTGTATGGAGATGATTACCCTACCCGTGACGGCTCTTGTGTCCGGGACTATGTTCATGTTTGCGATATTGCACATGCGCATACGCTTGCCCTGAAATACCTGGAAGAAGAACGGAATAACGGGTTTTGTGAAGTATTCAATCTTGGTACCGGCAATGGCGTGACCGTATTGGAAGCAATCAAAACTTTTGAAAAAGTAAGCGGAGTAAAATTGAATTATACAATTGGCCCCCGCCGCCCCGGCGATGTCATTGCTATTTATGCCAATAACGACCTTGCAAAAAAGATCTTAGGATGGGATCCTCATTTTTCATTGGAAGAAATGATGGCTACTGCCTGGAAATGGGAGCAAAAACTTAAGATCGATGAAGAATTGCTCGGTAAACAGGATCCTGACCTGAATTAAAATGATTTGACAAATATGTTGTAACAGGAGATCACTTTTTTCCAATCCCCTACTTTTCTGCTATTCAACTCATTCAATTCGATGAACTGAGATTTCTGATCATTTATTTCCAGAATAAGAAATCAAAAGCCTACTGCTTTGTCCAATCTTACCATCCCTGATTTTTAAAAAAATAGTACCTATCAGTTTCTTTAACGGGAGGGGTAATTGTTGCTTCTCAAATTTTATTTGCGCATCAAAAATGAACTTGTGATATTTCAAAAGTTTTATTGTTCCTGTAACAGTAATTGTATAACCGAATTAAGTCCGGGAAAAGAATATTATAATTTGCATCCCCCATTTCTTTATTTTGCAATAATTTTCAAACTCTATGCTTAAAGAAATCCAATCAACAGGAAGTAAAGACACCCGAAGCGGATTTGGTGATGGCATTGCAGAAGCGGCCCGCAGCAATCCCAACATTGTGGCACTGACAGCAGATCTTGCCGGCTCTCTGAAACTGCAACAATTCATGAAAGAATTTCCCGAACGTTTTTTTCAATGCGGCATTGCGGAAGCAAATATGATGGGCATTGCAGCCGGACTGACCATTGGCGGAAAAATTCCTTATACTACAACCTTTGCTAACTTTTCAACCGGCCGTGTGTATGATCAGATACGACAAAGTATTGCTTACAGCGGCAAAAATGTAAAGATCTGCGCTTCGCATGCCGGACTTACTCTCGGGGAAGATGGCGCCACGCATCAAATATTGGAAGATATTGGTTTGATGAAAATGCTTCCGGGAATGACGGTGATTGTTCCCTGCGACTATAATCAAACCAAAGCTGCCACAAAAGCCATTGCTGATTATGAAGGTCCTGTTTATTTAAGATTCGGCCGTCCATCCTGGCCTATATTCACAAAAGAAGAAGATTTTAAGATCGGTAAAGCTCAATTTTTTTCAGAAGGAAATGACGTAAGCATCTTTGCCTGCGGGCATATGGTGTGGAATGCGATCCAGGCCGGAGCGCAATTGGAAGAAAAAGGCATCAGTGTGGGAGTGATAAATATCCATACGGTTAAACCGCTGGATGAGTCTGCAGTGCTGGCTTCATTGAAAAAAACAAAATGTGCTGTAACTGTTGAAGAGCATAATATTATCGGTGGAATGGGAGATGCCATTGCGCAATGTGCTTCGAAAAATTTTCCTGTACCTATCGAATATGTAGGAACAAAGGACACATTTGGAGAAAGCGGAACGCCCAAAGAACTGCTTAAAAAATACGGATTAGATATTCCTGATATTATTGCGGCTGCAGAAAAAGTGCTCAACCGGAAAAAAACGGTTAAACTTTAGTTTCAAACAATTCCTGCAGGTTCTTTTTAAAATTGCAAGGTCTTTTTTATTTTTAAACTATAAATGAAATTGAACTATCAGCCATTCCAATATTCTAATCTGAATTAAAGCCCGATGACGACCCCGACAAATCTTAGCGATAGTGAATTACTTGTTCAGTTCCGTAACCCGATTACGAAGGAAAAAGCGTTTACTATCCTTTTAAAAAAATACCAGGAAAAATTATACTGGCATGTCCGGAGAATGGTCATTGAACATGAAGATGCAAACGATGTTCTTCAAAATGTTTTTATCAGGGTCTGGAATGGCCTGGAAAATTTCAGGGAAGACAGCCAACTTTATACCTGGTTGTATCGCATTGCCACCAATGAGTGCCTTACCTATCTGGAACAACAGAAAAAACGGTCAGCTGTAAGCCTGAGCGAAGTAGAAAGCGGGCTGAGCAACAAGATAAAAGCGGACAAACATTTTGACCCGAACCGTCTGGAATGGAAGCTGCAATTAGCCATCCAACAATTACCTGAAAAACAGAGAATTGTGTTCAATTTAAGATATTATGATGAAATGCCTTATGAAGAGATGAGCCGTGTATTAGAAACCAGTGAGGGAGCGCTCAAGGCAAGTTATCATCACGCTGTCAAAAAAATCGAAGATTATATCCGAAATCATTAAACTCCGGGAGTAAAAATCCGTCTCACTAAATGACTAATGACTCAGAGAGACAACATATTACAAGAATTATTTGGGTTAGAAAGCTCGCTAGCTTCCATAGCTCCTCAAAATGTTTATCAAGTACCTGATGG
The DNA here is from genome assembly GCA_035545755.1 of Chitinophagaceae bacterium. Classification (GTDB taxonomy): domain Bacteria; phylum Bacteroidota; class Bacteroidia; order Chitinophagales; family Chitinophagaceae; genus UTBCD1. The sequence goes on from DASZXQ010000219.1 coordinate 17,257, forward strand.
ATATTTTGAGGAGTTGGCTAACCAGGTTTGGGGACGTATTAAAGCCATGGAAGCTAAAAACGCTGCAGAAGAGATCAATTATTTATCGCCGCTTCTGAACAGCATTCCCAATCAAGTTCCTTATTCCGTTCCTTCCGGATACTTCGATGAACTGGAAGAAAAGATATTGGCATCGGTTCGCAACAATGAAGAGTATCAAACTCCAAAAGAAGAGCTGAAAGCTATTGCTCCTTTACTAAGCGGATTGAACAAACAAATGCCTTACAGCATACCGGATGGGTATTTTGAAAAAGTAAGTTCAAATATTCCGTCCCGATTGACTACAGTTACTGAAACAAAAGTGATCTCCTTGACCCATCGGAAATGGTTCCGCTATGCAGCAGCAGCTGTAGTAATTAGTTTTATTGCGTTGGGTGGTTTGTTGTTTGAACGCCGCCCCTCTTCAGTTGATCCGGACAAAAATCCTGATGAATGGATCGCTAAAAATGTGAAAAAAGTAAGTGCCGATAAATTAGATGATTTTATCAGGCTGGCTGATGAGGAATCATCTTCAAAAGAAAACACCATTGACAAAGAAGAAAAATCAAATGAAATAAAAGACTTAATGAAAGATGTTCCCGAAAACCAGATCCAGGATTTCATTAATGAAACTTCTGCGCTGGGAGATGATAATTCGATCATGAATTAGAGAGGAGATCAAATGAAAAGAATTTTACTCATAGTCACATTGTTTTTTCTGACAGGATCGGTGCTGCGGGCACAGGATGATAATGATACTAATGACAAGATCCGCGATAAGATGACTGAATTCATCCAGCGCCGCCTGAATCTTTCCAAAAATGAAGCAGAGAAATTCAGCCCTGTTTTCCTTCGCTATTTTCATGAATGGAGATCTACGCTGCAGGAATTCAAGGGGAATCCTGATCGCCTGCTGCTGCAACAAAAAATAGTTGACCTGCGTCTCCGCTACAGAAATGAGTTTAAGGATATCGTTGGTGAAAAGCGCAGCAACCAGATATTCGAAGAACAGCAACGCTTTATTGACGGAGTGCGAAAAATGCGTGAAGACCAACGACTGGAAGGCCGTCCTAACCGACGATTTCGATCCATGATGCAATAAAAAAATTTTATCTTATCTTTGAACTTGGTGTTTTTCATAGGTTAGCAACGGCCGTCCCGACTCTTCGGGAAGGCCTTTTTTATTGGCTCACCGGGAATTATTCTTATCAAATCAAAACTGCCATACAGGATTTTTTACATCGTGATAAAACAGAAAAGCCCATTTTTCTTTTTCTCCTTTTTGCCACCAGTTTCTTCTCAATTCCATTGCTTTTTTACCGTTGAAATCATACTTGGCTACAAACCGATGCTTCATTTGTTGTAATTGCGGAGCATCATCACCGCCAAAAAAAGCGATTTGACCCTGATCATGGATATAAAAGACCTCGTGAAATGGTGAATGGGCACCGGTTACTTCATATTGAATAGAATCGCTGATAATGCCTGAATCACCATTAAGTAGCACCACCTGCGAATTATTTTGTAGCGCTTTCAGGCCATCTGTAATATAAGAAGGGAAACCTTTTTCAAAAGCAAAATCCAATTCTCTATGTTGCACATAATATGTAGCATTGGGAAAACTAAGCTGACGCTGGTCTGTTTTTTCAGAGATCCCGCCTGCGTGATCTTTATGAAGATGTGTCATCAATACTTTGGTTATGTCAGAAGGACCGATACCGGCATTCAATAAATTCTGATGGATCTGCATCTTCCCGTTCTTATCCAAAAAGCCAAGCCCTGTATCAAGCAGTAAAATATCATTAGAGGTAATGACCACAAATGGTTGAATTTCCACCAGCAAACTTCCTGAAGATCTTTCCTGTAATTCATCCTCACTCCAATCGAATGGTACAAAAAGTTTTGTTTTATCAACTGTAAAAGTGCCTTCGCTAAGTGGAATGATCTTCATGTGCTGTTCTTTAATCAAAATTTTATCAGCTGTATCGGTGATCGCAATAATGAAGCTGCAAAATTAGGTGATTCAGAAGCCTTATCTCAACACCATTTGCCTGTCAGCATCCAGGCGTATCAGGATAAACAACATTACTGTGAAAGTGAGTAAAGAAGTGCCGCCATAACTTATGAATGGCAAGGGAATGCCGATCACCGGAGCCAGGCCCACAGTCATCGCTACATTAATGACGATATGAAAGAAGAATACCGCCGCAACACCATATGCATAACAACGGCTGAACACACTTCGCTGTCGCTCTGCAATGATAATAATCCTTAAAAGTAAGACCAGGTAAATTCCGAGCAGCAACACGCTTCCGACAAAACCAAACCCTTCACCGATAGTGCAAAAAATAAAATCAGTTCTTTGTTCAGGCACAAAATCGTAACGGGTTTGCGTGCCTTTCAGCAATCCTTTTCCCCAAAACTGCCCGCTGCCAATTGCAATTTTAGATTGTTTGACATTGTAGCTGCTCCCATTTGCTTTTTGTTTTGTTTCCAGGTCAATTGCTTCACCGGCTTTTCGGTAAGGATTATCCTTTCCAAAAAGATTATAGATCCGTTCCACCTGGTATTTCTGCAATATATGTTTGAAAATAAATGGAACCGCAAAGCGCTGAATACCGACACAGACAAACCAAAGAATAATTATTGTTACAAGAATGCCCCGGTTTCTTTTCAGCATACGTCGAAGAAAATAAACCGCCAGTAAAGCAACTACTGTAAGAATTATAGCTAAAGTATTCGGTTCTATGACTATGGTAGCAACTACAAGTACAGCAATAGCAAAACCTACTATGAGAACGATCGGTGGCAAACCTTCCCGAAACATTACAATGAAAAATGAAAAATAAACCAACGCCAAACCTGTTTCACTTTGCAGCACCGTCAGTGCAGCCGGGAATAAGGCAATAGAGGCTGCAATGAATTGTGATCGCGGTTTTGAAAAATCAGTCTCCGGCCGGGATAAATATTTTGCTAATGCCAATGCCACGCAGATCTTACAAAATTCTGCCGGTTGAAACTGGAATCCGCCCATACGAATAATGGACTCAGTCCCTTTTACCCGGGAATGAAACGGGAAAACCAGTAACAGAACGAATATTCCAAATACATACCATAAATTGGCAGTAGCGGTAAAAAATTTACTATCGGTAAGCAAAACAAAAAAAGCAAGAATAGCTGCAATGACAAAATAGAAAAACTGTTTGCTGTAATCCGTTTTGAATTGCAGAAAGCTCCGAATGACCGGATCACCATCCTTATAGGTTGCAGCAAAGATCGCTGCAAGCCCTATTGCTACAAGCGCCAGGTACATCCAAACCAGGCTCCAGTCAATTCCTTTTGATATTTCAGGGTTACGCTGACTCATGAAAAGTTTGGACTTCTAATTTTTCTTCTTTCCCGTGTTTACCTTTTTATTTTCCGGTAAAATAGCTTCCGTTTTCCGGGTGATTTTTTTATCGGAACTATCGTTACTGTTACCGCTTTGTTTCTTAATATTTGTTGAAATAGCTGGCTGATCTTCTTCGGGGACATCTTCGGTTTGCAAAGTGTCTTTGATCGCTTTTCTCATCATTTCCAATGAATCTTTTCTTACTTGCAGCAGCGAATCCTTTCTTTTCATTTCATGTAACATGTAAGCAGGGATCAGATTCGCATTCATCATTCTTTCCTCCAAAGGTTTTCGATCCGCTGCAATGGAATCTTTCAAATATTTTTCGATCATAAGTCCTGCAATAGGCGCCGCCCAGGTTCCTCCGAAGCCTGCATTTTCACACATTACCATAATAGCGATCTTAGGATTATCACGGGGTGCAAATGCGGCGAAAAACGAATGGTCTTTTTGTTTTACTCCGTGATAATAATTTTCCGCTGTACCGGTTTTCCCGCAAATAATCACACCCGGAACTTTGGCTCCGATACCGGTTCCGGCATCTACCACGCCCTGCATGCCATTATGCACTGCTTGGAATACTGTATCAGGGATATCAAGCGGGTCAATTTTTTGTTTATACTTTTTCAATAATCCAAACTTATCACCGCCTTCGATAGAATCTACCAAATGTGGAATGATATACCATCCTTTATTTGCCAGATACGCCATTTCATTGGCCATTTGTAATGGCGTAACCAATACTTCTCCCTGACCGATACTAACAGAACGGAAGCTGCAAAAATTCCAATGACCCTTTCCATACATTCTGTTATATGTAGCAGGAGTTGGGATGTATCCGCTTTTTTCCGATGGTATATCAACCCCCAATTTATGCCCAAGCCCAAATCCATTCATATACCTTGCCCAACTGCTCAGGCTGCTGTCAATGTTTGGATACACAGGATTATTGATCACCCGCTGCATCACGTTAGCAAAATATGTATTGCAAGAATGCGTAATTCCTGTTGTCAGGTTAAACGTTCCGGGATCCAGACATTTCATTGGTTTACCACAAGCATAAAAAGCGCCAGTGCATGTAAATGTTGTCTGTGGCGTAATCACTCCTTCATGCAATGCCAACAAAGCTTGCAATGTTTTGAAAGTTGAACCGGGCGGATAATAAGTTGAAACCGTTCTGTTCAATAAGGGCAATCTAGCATCCGTATATAGTTGTGAAAAATGTTTTCTTCGCTCTGCTCCTGTTAATAAATTCGGATCGTAAGTCGGGCTACTTACCATTGCAAGGATGCCGCCTGTTTTCGGATCGATCGCTACAATAGCTCCCACCTTATTCTGCATCAGCTTTTCACCTTCTTTTTGCAGTTCGATATCGAGGCTCAAATGCAAATTGCTGCCGGCAACTGCTGCGGTGTCAAAAGCTCCGTTTTCATATGGTCCTTGTATTCGATTGAAATTATCTTTGATCATGAATTGCACCCCTCTTTCTCCCATCAACACCTTTTCATAGCTGCTTTCCAATCCTGTCATGCCGGCATAATCTCCGGATTGATAGCCTTCGTCTTTATGTTTTTTCAGAAAATTACTATCCACTTCAGCCAGATAACCCAAAATATTTGCCGCCGCACCATAAGAATAATTTCGGATTGGCCTTTCCTGAATATAAAACCCATTTCCAAACCTCCACATATTTTCCTGTATGCGTGCAAACTTTTGGGCTGAAAGCGAAGCTTCAAAAACAGAAGGCCGGAAAGCTCTGTTTCGGATGATGCCATTGATGATCCTCTTTCTGAATTCTGCCGTATCAATACCCATCAAGTTGCAAAAAAAAATGGTGTCAACATTTTTGATCTGGGACGGGATCACCATCAGATCATACGTCAATGTATTGTTCAGAATAGGCCTGCGCTTGCGGTCAAAAATGATACCCCGCAAAGGATATACAATATTCCGCTGAATAGCATTTTCATTGGCCAGCCTTCTGTACTTTTTAGAAATGATCTGCAAATAAAACAGCTGGGCAACGATGACGATAAAAGTTACCAGGAATATCAGGCGTATGATACGGCTTCTCGATTGGTTAAACACAGGCATAGAAACAAAACGAAAGTCTTTAAATAGCCGCTACAAATTACGAAGTGCAGCGAGTGGTTTCCAAATCTATTTCAGATAAAAATTTTTTTTATGAATCTTTTGAAGAACATTACTGTACGTTGGTGCGGTATTTCAGTTGCCTCGGAAATAAAAATTCAACCGTAAAGACCAGCAGAAGGCTGATGGCGGTGGTGCCGATTACTTTAATGATAAAATTGAGGAAACTGCCGAAGCTGAGCCATTCCAGGAAAACAAGATAGCCGTGATGCAAAAGAGTCAATACTAATATATATATCGCATAGGGTGTCCAGCCCATGGCTTTGGGTGAAGGCTCCCGGTAATTAAACTCACTGATGTCTTTGGGCATGAGAATATTTATTATATAAGGGCGGATATAAGCGATCAGTACACAGGCGGCAGCATGAAGGCCGGGTGTCATCGTAAAATAATCCAAAGCGAGCCCAATAGCGAATGCTGCGAACAGCAAACCAATCCTTGAGATCGAAAAGGGCAGCCATAAAATAAAAAGATAGTATAAATATGGATTAATGAACCCATGCAATTGAGGAATCCTGTTCAGCACATAGACCTGTACCAAAAGGAACAATGCAAAGCGGATCATATTTTTTACAAAACTGCTCACTTAGGATTGGATTTTGGTTGCTCAATCTTCTTTTTAGTATCATTGAAAAGCTGCACCTGCTCATCATATTGCAGGTTTTCAATTACATGCACCTGTTGCAGGTTAAAAAAATCAGCAGCCGTTCTTACTTTCAAGGTGAAGAATCCGGTGACATTATCAACCGAAATATCAGCTACCGTTCCGATCATATATCCCGGCGGAAAATTATAGGAATAAGTACTCGTCACTATAGTATCTCCTTTTTTTACTTCGGCGCTTTTCGGAATATTTTTTAAAGTAAGATACCTTGGATCTTTACCGTCCCACTGCAGGGTTCCGAATTCACCGCTCTTTTTTAAAGATGCATTGACTGTATTCTGCACATGCAACAAACTCATTGCTTCGCTGAAATTGCTGCTGACATTTACAACTATGCCCACCGGGTAACCGTCAGAACTAATCACCGCCATATTATCCTTAATGCCCTGATTTGATCCCCTGTTTAGTTGAATATAATTTTTTTGACTGCTTACAGTATTATAGATCACAGCAGCATCCCGAAAATAATAGTGACGGTAATGTCCTAACGTGTCATAAGGTATTGTATCCTTAACGATCCGAACGCCGGTGTCAGGTTTTATAAAATTGCTTCGCAAAAGATTCAATAATGAATCATTCAAGCGATGCAGCCTTCGGTTTTCTTTATTAAGGCTGAAATACCCTTCTACTTTATTATACTGCGTATTGATGCGACCGGTGATCTCATTGGCAACACCCAGGAATTTAGCACGGTGAAACCGGTTATACGTGAATAGAAACCATAAAGAGATGATCTGCAAAAAAAGAAATGCAAAGAAAACTGAATACCGTCTGAAAAAAAGAAAAATGTTACGCATTGATTACGGCACAAGATTCAGAATACAAGTTACAAGAACTTTACAGTTTGCTCCTGTACTTTCTGCCCTTATTTATCGCATTACGAAAGGATATTTATCATAGTTCTTCAGCGCAAAACCTGTGCCCCGCACTACACTCTTAAGCGGATCATCGGCTACATGTACAGGCAATTTTATTTTCTGGCTTAATCTCTTATCTAATCCACGCAGCAATGCACCACCGCCGGTCAGGTACAAACCTCTGCGATAAATATCGGCAGCCAGTTCGGGTGGAGTTTGTTCCAGCGCTTTAAGAATCGCTTCTTCAATTTTAAAAATACTTTTGTCCAATGCTTCCGCAATTTCCTGGAAACTCACCATGATCTGTTTGGGAATTCCGGTGACAAGATCACGGCCATTTACCGGGAAATCGTCCGGCGGATTATCAATATCTTTCATAGCAGCACCAACCTGTATTTTGATCTGCTCCGCAGTACGTTCACCGATCAGTAAACTGTGATACCTGCGCAGCGCTTCCATAATATCAGCAGTAAATTCATCGCCTGCAATTCGAATGGATTGATCGCAAACTATTCCGGCCAAAGCGATCACGGTGATTCCGGTGGTGCCTCCGCCGATATCAATGATCATATTTCCGACCGGTTCTTCCACGTCAATACCAATACCTAAGGCTGCAGCCATCGGTTCATGGATTAGGTACACTTCTTTGGCGCCCGCTTGTTCGGCACTGTCACGAACCGCTCTTTTCTCTACTTCTGTGATAGAAGAAGGAATACAAATCATCATCCGCCAACTTGGAGGAAATAAAGGTTTTTTGGGATAGACCAATTTGATCAGTTCCCGTATCATTAACTCGGCAGCATTGAAATCTGCGATCACACCATCTTTCAATGGACGTACTGTACGGATGCTTTCATGAGTTTTTTCATGCATCATCAACGCCTTCTTCCCGACAGCCAAGACAGTTTTTGGATTGTTACGATCCAGCGCTACAATACTTGGCTCGTTTACTACCACTTCGTCGTTGTGTATGATGAGGGTATTTGCGGTGCCGAGGTCAATGGCAATCTCTTGAGTAAACCAGCTAAAAAGTCCCATTTTTTCGGATTGGATTTAGTGTTTGCAAAGTACGGGCAAATAATTTGAATTCACAAAGCGAAACTTTTGATTTCACCGGAATTTTTAAATTCTTTGGCTGAAACTTTTTGAACAATTTTCTTCTACCTTCAATATATGCGCATCATCACCCGTACTGTCCTGATACTTTCACTGGTAAGTTTGTTTGCGGACGTAGCAAGTGAAATGCTCTATCCTGTCATTCCTGTGTATCTGAAAGAAATCGGCTTCACCGTTTTCTGGATCGGGTTGTTGGAGGGCTTAGCGAATTTCACAGCCGGCATCAGCAAAGGCTATTTTGGAAAATTGAGTGACCAGAAAGGGATTCGCCTGCCGCTGGTCCGTGTTGGATATTTTTTAAGCGCTATTTCAAAACCTATGATGGCGCTGTTCGTGTACCCGATATGGATATTTTTTTCCAGAACACTGGATAGACTGGGAAAAGGTATTCGCACTGCTCCGAGAGATGCACTGCTTTCTTCACAGGCAACTAAAGAAACCAAAGGACGGATTTTTGGATTTCATCGCGGCATGGATACGCTGGGTGCCACTATCGGCCCTGCGCTCACTTTATTGTTCTTATATTTCTATCCGCAGCATTACAAAACTGTTTTCTACTTTGCTTTTTTCCCCGGAATCATTTCGGTAGTTCTGCTGTTTCTATTGAAAGAAAAAAGCAATCCTGCTTCCCAGCGGGTTGGAAATTTTTTCTCCTTTTTCCGTTATTGGAGCATGGCAACACCTGAATATAAAAAACTGGTAACAGGTTTACTCCTTTTCGCACTTTTCAACAGTTCCGATATTTTTCTTTTATTGAAAACAAAAGAAGTTACCGGCAATGATAACATCACTATTGCTGCTTATGTTTTTTATAACCTGGTTTATGCACTCACCTCTTATCCACTTGGCGCTTTGGCAGACCGCTTAAGTTTTAAAAAAGTGCTCTCGCTTGGATTTTTGATATTTGGAATAGTCTACGGATGTTTCGCATTTCAACCATCCGAAGTTGTGATTTTCATTTTGTTTTTCATTTATGGTATCTACGCCGGAGCTACAGATGGCGTAAGCAAAGCCTGGATCACTAATATTGCTCATGATAATAATACCGCAACGGCAATTGGATTTTATACTTCCTGCGAAAGTGTGTGCACTTTACTGGCAAGTATTATTGCCGGGGCATTGTGGGCAAGCTTCGGAAGTTTTTACACATTCGGAATCACAGCGATCATTTCTTTTTTTGTAGTAATTTATTTTCTGCTCGGAATCAGGCAGCGTTAGCAGTGGGTGCATTTTTCTTTTCCATCAGAATTATTGTTTGGCACGAAAATCGCAAGCACTATTCATCGGGAATTATTTTTTTTAAAAATTCTTAGTTATGAAAAAGGTGTTATTCCTATTGGCATTTTCGTTTTCCATTCTTTTAGTTCAGGCGCAAAGCAAAAGCATGAACAGTTCTTCTTACCAAACTGCATTAGGAGTAAAAGTCTGGGATGGCGGCGGCATTTCATTAAAACATTTTTTTACAGCAAATGATGCCGGCGAACTGATCGGATATTTCTGGACACAGGGAAGTCGTCTCACAGGTCTTTATGAAATTCATGGAGCCATTTCCGGTGCAGCAGGTTTGAAGTGGTATATCGGCCCGGGTGTTCATATTGGGTTTTACAACACCAAATATGGAGGAGGTTCTTTTGGTGGAGTAGATGGAGTTTTAGGTCTCGATTATAAATTCCGCGGCGCTCCTATCAATATGTCGCTTGATTGGCAACCTTCTTTTGAGTTTGGCGCCGGACGAGGATTCTATGGAAACTGGGGCGGATTAGGCATTCGCTATACTTTCTAAATATATATCCTCAATTATCGTGAAACACAGAGGTGGTAAATTTTTACCGCCTCGTGTTTTTTTATACCTTGGTAAAAATATCATTTATGAGAAAATTGGTTGCACTCTTTATTCTTTTCCAATTATCGTATGTAGTTGTCTTCGCACAAAACGATATGGAAAAACTGGAACAGGATTTTGAAAAAATGATGAAAAGCCCTAATGGTGTTCCGTATGGCAATAATAAAGCAGTTGGAAAATATTATAACATCCGTGGTTTCAAAATGTATTGCGAAGTATATGGAACAGGACAGCCGCTGCTGATCATTCATGGTAATGGAGGTTCGATCAACAATTTTGTAAACCAGATACCTTACTTCTCCAAAAAATATAAAGTTATCGTTGCCGATAGTCGTTCGCAGGGAAAATCAGCTGATCCCGGCGATAGTCTTACCTACGAGATGATGGCTGATGATTATGCTGCTTTATTGGATGCAATGAAAATTGATTCGGCATATGTGATTGGTTGGAGCGATGGCGGCATCAATGGGCTATTGCTTGCCATTCGTCACCCGGAAAAAGTAAAAAAGCTGGCAATCACGGGCGCCAATCTTGTTCCGGATACTACCGCCGTTCCAAAAGAAGTTTGGGATATGGTAACTCCTGAATACAATTCGGCCAAAGCGATGACCAATAGAAATGCGCAACAGGAAAATGGTTACAAATTGTTACGCTTATTGGTGGAACAGCCACATATTCCATTATCAGATCTGCACACCATTAAATGTCCAACCTTGGTGATCGGTGGAGATCATGATGTAATCAAACCAGCGCATACCATGCTGATCGCTGATAATATTCCCAGATCGTATTTATGGATATTGCCTAATTCGGGACACAGTACACCGGTGATTTATAAAGAAGATTTTAATAAACAGGTAGACAGGTTTTTTTCTGCTCCTTACAGAAGCATCAGTGGAGCAGGAAGATTTTTTTAGCTAAGAGAAAAAGAGTGAATTTAGAATTCTAAATCCTCCTTTTCTTTTTATATCTCTTTGTCTCTTAGCTCACAAATCCTAATTTCTTTTCAATCTCAGCAGGGAGAGCAGGAAGTTTTCTTCTTTCAATAAGAAAACTGTTCAGCTGAGCAAATTCTTTAAAAATATAATGCTTGTCCGCTGCTGCTTTCAGATAATCTTTACCACTACTGCCACCTGTACCAATGCGGGTGCCGATCATGCGATGAACCATATTCATGTGACGATAACGCCAGGAACTGAGTTGCTCATCTATCTCCAGCAAATAATTCAATAATTCAAAAGGAAGATGAAGCAAAGGATATCCCCGATATAGCATGATGAATAGCGCCACTCTTTTTGCTTTTGGACTCAGATCACTTTCAATATTTTCTGTTTCAGGAAAAAAAGTATTTTCAAATAACTGCCAGTTTTCTTTTTCTGCATCTGCCAGGCTGTTTTTATAACAAGTACGGTATTGTATCCAAAAAGAATTTTTTTCTTCTTCTTTATTCACCGGCCATGATGGAGCCAGGGGCATTCGCTCCAGCCATTTGTTCACCAATTCCAATAAAGAAGAATCACCTTCAGCTCTTTTGATAATGTCAATATGCTCATTTCTTAATTGAGATATATAATATTCCTTTCCATAACGATGCTCATATTTCAAGCCAAGTTTTGCTTCCAGTTCCTTGAACTGCCAACTTTGAAAACCAGAGGCGGGACGCAGCATATCACGAAAATCCAGAAAATCCATCGGGGTCATGGTTTCCATTATATCTATTTGCTGTACGAGCAATTTTAATATGATTGTAACGCGATGCAGCCGATGCACCACTGTTTGCAACTCAGGAGCATTATCATTCAGCGAAGGCCGTTTCATTATTTCAACTATGGAATCCGTTTCATGATGCAGTTGCTTAAACCAAAGCTCATATGCCTGGTGAATGATGATGAACAACATTTCATCATGTGCCGGTAATTGATGCTTATCACTCTCTGGAAATTGTGCGTTAAGTATCTTGTCTAATTGCAAATAATCATGATAGTGCACTGAGGTGCTCATAAAAAGGATTTATGCAAAAATAAGAGTGCTTGGTTTTGCAACTGAGACAAAAACTATTTTAAAAGGATAAGGTATTTTAAATAAATTCATATCCAATATCATTACGATAATAAATGCCTTCGTAGTTGATATGATCCAGCACTTCCAGAGAAGAGTTAACTGCTTCTTTAATGTTCTCACCATAAGAAGTAATACATAACACCCGACCACCGTTAGTAAGAATTTTCCCATCTTCTTCACGAGTTCCGGCCTGGAATATCAATGTTTGTTTTCCAAAATTCTGATCAATACCCGTGATCTCATATCCGGTTTCGTAACCGGTAGGATAACCGCGGCTTACAGCGACGATGGTAGCCGCTGCCCGCTGATCCCACCTGATTGTTACTTTATCTAATTCTTTTTGCGTAGCGGCAACAAACAGACCAACGAGATCATTTTCCAACCGAGGCAACACTACTTCAGCTTCCGGATCTCCCATGCGGCAATTGTATTCAATTACGTACGGTTCGCCTTTTACATTGATCAATCCAAAATAAATGAAACCGGTGTAATCGATATTTTCTTTTTGCAAACCATTGATAGTTGGTTTAATGACCCGCTCTTCTACTTTATGCATTAATCCCGGAGTAACAAACGGCACCGGGCTCACCGCCCCCATTCCGCCGGTATTCATTCCTTTATCCCCTACACCAATCCGTTTGTAATCTTTTGCTTCTGGAAGGATCACATAATTCTTTCCATCAGTTAAAACAAATACGCTGAACTCGATACCATCCAAAAATTCTTCCACCACAACTTTTTTACTGGCATCGCCAAACTTGGCATGGTGCAGCAGCAATTCAAATTCAGCAATTGCTTCTACATGATTCTGGCAAATAGCCACTCCTTTGCCAGCAGCCAAACCATCTGCTTTGATAACAATAGGAAGACTGTGTTGCTGCAAATATTTAACGCCCTCCTCATAATTATCAATAGTGAATTCTTTATAAGCTGCTGTGGGAATCTGATGGCGCTGCATGAATGCCTTCGCAAATGCTTTACTGCCTTCCAACTGCGCACCCTGTTGCGAAGGACCGATAAAATAAATTTTCTGAAGTTCTTCCTTGGATTTGAAATAATCATACAATCCATTCACCAATGGCTCTTCGGGTCCTACCACGATCATTTCAATACTTTCCAAATAGCAAAATTTGCCGATGGCTTCAAAATCTTTTATATCAAGTGAAATATTTTTACCGCATCGGGCCGTTCCCGGATTTCCGGGAGCAATATAAAGCGGGTTAGTCCAAACGCTTTGATTGAGTTTCCAGGCAAGAGCATGTTCTCTGCCGCCAGACCCTAATAATAAAATTCGCATGGTTAGTTCTACAGTTGGATTTTAAGTTATGCGAACATAGGACAGGTGTGTTAAAGATACTTCGAAATATCGTTGGGTGGTTAAATTTCTGTATTTTGTCTTGCTATATTGATCAAACTCATCAATTGTAAACCAAAAATTGCTGTATGAATCAACCCGTAAAGACCGGCAAACACCCAAGACAACTTTATGTTCTTTTTTTTACTGAAATGTGGGAACGGTTTGGATATTATTTAATGGTAGGAATTCTATTCTTGTACCTGACTGATACTACAACAGGCGGCAAGGGGATGTCAAATGCTCAGGGTGCTGATATAGTAGGAAGTTTTATAGCGCTGGTTTACCTGACACCATTCATAGGCGGGCTGCTCGCAGACAGATATCTTGGTTACATCAAATCAATTTTCTTAGGTGGTATCCTGATGGCCGCCGGATATCTGACGTTGACATTTCCGGGTAAATACACCATGTACATCGCCATGGCAAGTATCATTATCGGGAATGGATTTTTCAAACCGAATATCTCTACAATTCTTGGTATCGTCTATAACAGGGAAGACCTGAAGCCGCTAAAAGATAATGCCTATAATATTTTTTATATGGGTATTAATATCGGGGCCCTGCTTTGCAATTTTGCTGCTGCAATACTTCGCAACAGGATCGGATGGACAGCTGCATTTTCAGCAGGTGGGGTTGGTTTGATCATCGGCCTTATTTGGCTCGCAGCAAATCTTAAAAAGATACAACCATACGACATAAAAAAGCCGATGCAGCCGGGAGATATGAAAACATCCAAAATACTCGGCTCTGTTTTTATCCCGATGATCATATTTGCAGTCATCGGATGGATCATACCAGGAAATATTTTTGGCAGCGATTCTGCTGATGCTTTCATTTTTGCCTGCATACCTGTAATTGTTTTTTATACTAATCTCTGGCGCAAAGGAAATGCAGAAGATAAAAAAGGTATTGGTGCTTTACTGTTCATCTTCGCAGTTTCTGTTATTTTCTGGACAATTTATAATCAAAATTCAACTGGCCTTACCATTTGGGCGCAAACGCATACTAACAGAGAAATTCCTAAAGTTTTAGAAAAACCAGCCGATGCGATCTATATGCTTCAGACAGTAACCACTGAACCAAGAGAGGTTGAAAAAGTTGACCAGTATTTACGAACTGTGACCGACACCGCTGGAAACGCTGTAAAAACAATGGGGCCCGATCCCTATTTTAATAATGTTCCAAAAGACCAATGGCCGAAAAGCGGCAGCACCAAACTTGCCAATACAGAATTATTTCAATCCATCAATCCATTTTTTATTGTAGTGTTGACTCCCCTGCTGCTTGCATTCTTTGCATGGCGAACACGAAGAAAAAAGACCGTGACCACGGCAAGCAAATTTGCATGGGCATTGATAATATCAGGATTAAGCGCTTTGGCAATGGTGATCGCTACTATGTCTGTTCCCAGTATTTATCAGGATAAAACTTCTGCTCTTTGGCTTTGGCTGACATATGGAGTATTTACTGTCAGTGAAATTTGTTTAAGCCCCATCGGTTTATCTTTTGTTTCCAAACTCGCTCCTCAACGATTAGGCGCATTGATGATGGGTGGTTGGTTTCTTTCTACATCGCTTGGCGGTAAAATTGCCGGTGTAATGGCAAGTTTCTGGGATAAAATACCGGATAAAAGAATTTTCTTTGGTATCATAGCTGTTGCTGCATTTTTAGGAGGGTTATTGATCTTTGCCAAAGTGAAATCGTTAAATCAAATCGTAAGAGAGAAAACAGGTTCTGATTAATTCATCTGAAATATTTTATTTGAAAAGCTGTTCGGGAAAAAGGACAGCTTTTTTATTTATCTTCCATTCACAAAACCAACGCTATGACCGATCAACCCTCCACTTTCAAGCCATTTGTCTCTGCGGAAACAAAAATGGCGGAATTCACTGTGAAGTCTGTTTTGACCGGTGCGATTTTCGGGATCATTTTTGGCGCAGCCACTGTTTATCTTGCATTGAAAGCTGGTCTTACGGTATCCGCTTCTATCCCGATCGCCGTGATGTCTATCTTACTCGGAAAAATTTTTTTAAAAACCACCGTTCTTGAAAATAATATTATTCAAACAACAGGTTCCGCCAGCGAAAGCATTGCTGCCGGAGTGGTATTTACTTTTCCGGGATTCTTATTTCTGAGTGAAGCGAGAAGCGCCAACTATTTTCAATACTTCACTATTCTCATTCTCGCTATCATTGGCGGCATACTCGGTACATTAATGATGATCCCATTACGTCGTTCATTAATTGTAAAAGAACATGGAGTACTTCCTTACCCCGAAGGAACTGCTTGTGCATCTGTTTTAAAAGCCGGCGAAAAAGGTGGTGAGCTAGCCAAGACTGCCATATGGGGTGTTGTATTCGCCATAGGATATGCCGGGCTTCAGAAAATTTTTCATGTTATTAAAGATGTACCTGACTTTGCAACAAAACAGGTAAATAAAATTTTTCCATCAGCAAAAATATCTGGTGAAATAACCCCGGAATATATGGGAGTCGGTTATATCATCGGGCCAAAGATCACCGGAGTATTGGTTGCCGGTGGAATTTTAAGTTGGTTCGTTCTCATTCCGCTTCTTGCATCAATTATTAGTCCTGATCTTATTGCTGCGCAATTAGCAAAACTTGGCTACCTGGCCGACATAACAAAACCCGGCGGACCCGGTGGATGGGATCCTGTTGCTCACAATTTTGCTGACTGGTCAACAGCCATTTACCGGGCATATGTGAGACAAATAGGAGCAGGCGCAGTAGCTGCAGGAGGTTTTATTACATTGATCAAAACGATTCCAACTATTATTTCCTCTTTCAAAGGAAGCATCAGGTCCCTGAAAAAATCTTCTGACATTTCATCTGATAATAATGTGCCCCGCACTGAAAAAGATCTTTCCATAAAAATTGTGGGATTCGGAAGTTTATTATTAATTCTCATCATTGCTTTTCTTCCGGGGACGCTTATTCCCGGCAGTTCCATCGGAAGTAAATTATTACTTGGGCTGCTTGTCATCATCTTTGGCGCTTTTTTCGTCACCGTTTCATCTCGTATTGTTGGACTGATCGGTTCTACTAATAATCCTATCAGCGGAATGACCATTGCAACCTTGATGGGCACCTGCCTTGTTTTTATTGCAGTAAAATGGACAGGACATTTTTATGAACCCATGGCATTGGTCGTTGGCGGAATGATATGCATTGCTGCCGCTAACGCCGGCGCTACTTCACAGGATCTGAAAACCGGTTATCTTGTCGGAGCTACGCCAAGATATCAGCAGATTGCTTTATTTATTGGTGTCATTGTTTCTTCCATTGCCGTTGGTTATACAGTGAAAATATTGGATACGCCTACGGCGCAAATGGCGGCACAGGGTATTCAACATGCAATTGGCACCGATAAATATCCTGCTCCGCAGGGAACGTTGATGGCAACACTAATCAAAGGAATTCTTTCTTTCAACCTGGATTGGCAATTTGTTTTGGTTGGTGTGTTCATTGCGATCGTAGTAGAACTTTGCGGCGTTCGTTCATTATCGTTTGCTATAGGAATTTATTTACCGCTATCAACTACTTTTCCAATTTTTATTGGCGGCGCTATTCGTGGACTTGCTGAATGGAGAAATAAAAAGAAAAAAATAAAACTTTCTGCAGAGGAAGAAGATCTTGGTAAAGGAAATCTTTTCGCCACCGGATTAGTGGCGGGTGGAGCATTGGCAGGTGTGATCGTAGCCATTTTATCCGTAAATGAAAATGTAAGTAAAGGTTTAAATAAAGTCAATGCCGAACCGGGGCTTACACAATGGCTCGGCGCCGAAGGATACAAATGGCTGGGGGTTGTTTGCTTTGCTATAATGGGATTAGTCTTATACCGCATTGCGATCAGCAAAAATAAACTGACATAAAAAAGTCCCGATAAATCGGGACGATACCAGTTTTTGAATACGGGTTTTAATTAATTAAATAAAATCAAGGTAAGAATGTTTTTTATTTAGTATCGCTGTATCATCTGCGCCCAACCACTTATTCAGCATGGTAGCATATACATCTTTGAAATCCACTTTATATTTCAGATCGCCTTCGTCCAGATCACTGAGACTGGGCAATTCATTCAATAGTCCTTTTTTGTTCAATCCACCGCTGATCAAAAACATACTGTTGGCAGTGCCATGATCGGTACCGCCGCTGGCATTTTGTTCCACTCTTCGCCCGAATTCTGAAAAAGTGAATAGCATAACATCATTGAAACGATTATTGGATTTCAGATCTTTTACAAATGCTTCAACTGCATCATTCATTTCAGTAAATAAACGTTGTTGTTGCGCCTCCTGGTTGACATGCGTATCAAAACTTCCCAATGAAACGTAATACACTTTTGTATTGATATCTGAATAGATCAATGAAGCGATTGTCTTCAAACTGTTTCCTAATTCTGTTTTCGGGTAATCAGCCGATGTGGGATGCATCTGGCTTTGTTTAAAAATATAATCGGCCGATGAAAGCGTTTCTGCCATCGTCTTGTACAAATAATCAACCGGTTCTTCATTGGTAGTAGCTGCATGATTCTTCAATACATCCCTGAAAAATTTTTCATTTGAAGTGCCATACAATCTTTTCGGATCTTTTAATGCAATTCCTTTTATATGTTCTCCTTTCATTGCAAGGCTAAGCACATCATCGATCTCTATTGCCTGGGTTGGTTTATCACATCCCTGGCATTGTGCGTCGAGATAACGGCCGATCCAACCGGTAGTAAGATACTGATTGCTGTCTGTAGCAGTTTGCCAGATATCCATACTGCGAAAATGCGAACGATCTGGATTAGGATAACCCACTGCATTCATGATACCGAGACTTCCATCGTCAAACAGATCCCTAAAACCTGTCAATGCCGGATGCAATCCCACTTCATCATTCAGCAACAAAGCTTTTGATTTTTCAATTCCCAGCTTTGGTCTTGCTTTA
>DASZXQ010000220.1:0-1922 GCA_035545755.1 Chitinophagaceae bacterium
ATAAACCGGAATGTTGTAATACTTTCCAATTAATGTTGGTATCACATCATCCAGATCGAAAGGCGGATATTTATTGCCCCATGCATTGTAATTCCAATCCACAATGATTTTTTTAACCACCGCATTTGGATTGATGAGAAACGCCGGTCCATGATCCCTACACCATGCATCATTAGTAGGATGAAAAAAGAATTCAATTTTAGAAAGATCTGCATTTGCCCTTTGCAATTGCTGCAACGCAAAATCTTTCATTGCCTGATCAATTACATTGATATTTACTTTTTCTCCTTTGGTCAATTCTATTATGAACTGAGTATAATAAGGAAAGATCGTATGAATTTTTCCCGGCCATGATGCTTCTTTGTGCGGCCAGCTTAACCAGGTGGCAGCATGTGGTGCAAATTCAGCAGGAAAGTAATAGCCGAGTTGTTTAGGAGTTGGAATACTACTCATTCTGTTTCGTCGATAAATCTTTGAGTAATGGGTTCATATGAATCAATCCTTCTGTCCCGCATGAACGGCCAGTGCGTTCTGTATTGATCCGTTTTTGAAAGATCGATCTCCACTACTTTCACTTCTTCTTTATCATGAGCGGCTTTATATAAAACTTTTCCGAATGGATTAGCCACAAAAGAACCGCCCCAGAATTTCATAGAGCCATTTTGTTCCAATCCTACTCTATTTACACTAACCACATGAACACCATTTGCGACTGCGTGACTTCTTTGAATGGTCTGCCATGCTTCATATTGTTCGGTGTTGGTAGCTTCATCCTGAGACGTAGCCCAACCAATAGCTGTTGGATAAAATAAAATTTCTGCACCCATTAATGAAGTAATTCTCGCCGCTTCCGGATACCACTGATCCCAACAGATCAAAATACCAATCGTTGCAAATTTTGTTTTGAAAACTTTATATCCAAGGTCGCCGGGAGTGAAGTAAAATTTTTCATAATAAGCCGGATCATCGGGAATATGCATCTTCCGGTATTTTCCCAGATAGGTACCATCCGCATCGATCACCGCAGTAGTATTGTGATAAATTCCCTGCGCTCTTTTTTCAAATAAAGAAGCAATAATAACTACACCTGTGACTTTAGCAATTTTCTGAAGCGCCTCAGTAGAAGGTCCGGGAATGGATTCAGCTAATTTGAAATTCTCATAATCTTCTACATCGCAGAAATATAAAGATGTGAATAATTCCTGCAGGCATATGATCTGCGCTCCGTCAGCAGCCGCTTTGTGTATTCCTTCAATGGCTTTGGCAAGGTTCACCGATTTTTCATTGGTACAACTCATCTGTACCAAACCGACTTTTACTTTATTCATCAGCAATGATTGAGATGCAAAAATAACAGTTTGATGGTTTGAATTGCTTAAATTATCAGGCGGAATTGCGGCCGGCATTGATTATTCCAAAAGAACACCGCATGGCAAGCTTTTCATAGATCTTTTTATCCGGCGTTTGCACCATCGCCTCATCAATTTCTCTGATTTTCGTCAGCGCATATTGCTGGATCGTCAGCAACGGTAACACTATTTTTTCCCGCATTTGAATAGATAAATGATCCACCGGGTAATCCGCCATCAGTTCTGAGTGGCCGGTAATCTTATACAGGTATTTTTTTGTCAATTCAAATTCCTCAAAGATCATCTTCCACACTTCTCCAAATTGTTTATGATGCAACAGAAATGCCGTAAGCGGGAAAAATGATTTCATCATTGCCATCTCGCAGTTGTCGAGCAAGGTTTTAAAAAATAGTGACCGCTGATACAATTGCTGTAGCAGTAACAATTTCCCCTTTTTCTCCATTTGTTGTATTGCGGAACCAACTCCATAATAGCCGGGCACATTTTGTTTTAACTGGCTCCACGATCCGGCAAAAGGAATCGCTCTCAGATCTTTTAATGATAAACCTGATG
>DASZXQ010000221.1:0-2115 GCA_035545755.1 Chitinophagaceae bacterium
CCATATAAGCTTACAGTAAGTACAATTAATAATGTCAATATTCTCATAGTAGAAAATTTGGCGCAAAAGAATGGTAGGAAGATTTTGTGTACTTACTATTTCCGAAAAAGTGATTTACGATAAAAGAAAAATCATCGGGATTGTCACAGCATTTCAATTTTTTGTAGTTGAGAAAGCGCTGATAGTATATCAGGATAATTATAGCTGACCCCGCTCTCAGGTCTATATCATCAAGTTTAAAACAAAAGCGCTGCAAAAGTCTCCAGCCATTGCAGCGCTATGTAATGGGCTTCAAACTCTGGCTCGCTAAACTTCTTACAACTATCGTTACTCAACAAAT
Source organism: Chitinophagaceae bacterium (assembly GCA_035545755.1). Lineage (GTDB taxonomy): Bacteria > Bacteroidota > Bacteroidia > Chitinophagales > Chitinophagaceae > UTBCD1. The sequence goes on from DASZXQ010000221.1 coordinate 341, forward strand.
AAAAATCCTCTTAATCCTTCCATTCCCCAAATCCCCATTCAGACACAATTGAGGAAGAAGTGAAGCTTATGACGAAAATTGCGACCAAAAGTCAGACATTCAATCAAAAACTTTTTTCAAATGGGGGAGGAATGAACAGTTCGTTATAAAATTTCAAATGCTGAAGAGAAAACCCATAAACCGGAAACTGGTAACCGGAAACTGGCAACCCGCAACCCGCTTAGGCTGGGACTGAATAGCGATCAAACCACAAAGCATAAATGCATCACCGCCTCATATTCACCAGGCCAATCTTACTTTCAGGCTTTATTTTTTCTCAAGTGTCCAAAGATCATTGTCGTACCTGAATGCAGGGTGATTAGGCGTGCCGCCATATTTCCCGCCTGTCATATAAATTTTGTTTTTATAAACGGTCGCTGCAACACCGCCACGGGGTAGCCATGGAGCATGTTGCGCTTGCCAATTTTTACCATCTGAACTATATAGCACCTGGCTTGTAAATTGCTCATTCCTGTTACAGCCAAGCAGCCAGATTTTGTTATCATACACCACAGCATTTCCTGAAACCTGGTTATGCTCAATTATAGCATCAGTAACCTTGTGCCAGTTAAGTGCATCGGTTGACTGCCAAACATCGAAATCAATTAAAAATAATGTGTTGTGCAACGATACGATTTGGCTGCCGCTTCTCTTTCCAAACGGCAAATTGTCTTTTATTTTTGTCCATTGTATCCCATCTGCAGAATTCCAAATATCAGCATATTGCCGGTCTTTATCTTCACCACCAATGATCCAGATCTTATCGTCAAACACAAAGGGATGATAGAAAAAACGACGGGGCAAATTGCTTTTCTTCGAAACGGTATCCCATTTTTTAAAATCTGTCGTCTTATAAATTTCTGGTTTGAGAGTGAAATGTTCAATATTCCCCTCAAAATGTCCAAACCCCCAAACAGCATCTTTAAATAAAACATAGTCAAGAAAGGCAAGGTTATAAATAGCGTTTGGTAGGGTAGACTTGGTCCAATCTTTTCCATCTGTGGAATACCAGTTGCCATCAGGATGAAAAGTCCACAACGTATCCTTTATGCTGAACATTTGAAAATTGTAACTTTTCTTCCAGTGCGTACTGTCTAATACTTTTGTCCATACATAATTTGTGTCACTTCCACTTTCTGAATTTTCAATTGCTGATTGTTTTGTATCGTTTGTGTGAAGTACACAAGACATAATAACGGGTAAGACTATAAAGGGAAACATTTTTTGCATAGTTGTCATTTAAAAATGTTTGGGATTGTCCGATACGCTTGCCACTAATACCTAAATATATAAACTTTCCTCGTCCCTATAAATCTTAAAACCGGCTCTGCAAAAGTCTCCCGACTTTGCAGCCCTATGCACCTGGTTTCATAACCAATTTTTCTATTCCGGCCTTCTCTTCACTCCCCGGCTTTTCTTACTGTATCTAATAAACCACAAAGCCTTCATGACGCTTAACCGGAATGAAATAAAAAAACATGTCTGCCGCTAACTATAAATATGTGAATTCAAATTCTATCGTATCAGAAGTACAGTTCCCTTTAAAATCTTATCCTTTACTAAATTGATTTCACTGTACTTAAGCAGGTACACATAAATTCCGGGAGGTAGCTTTATTCCATTCAACTCACCATTCCAGGAACCGTTTTTGTCTCGGGTTTGGAATATAAGTTGGCCAGCCCTATCGAAAATTCTGAGATCGAATTCGCTGACAAGACCCGTTCCGCTGACCCGGA
>DASZXQ010000222.1:0-12287 GCA_035545755.1 Chitinophagaceae bacterium
GACATAAAAGAAATAAGAATCTCATTTTTAAGCGTCAGTAGTTCACGTAAACGATGAGGAATATTAGTAGTAAATACTTTATACCCATCTTTCTTAGCTTCCACCTGTACTCCCATAAAACGTAATGCTTCAACTACAAACTGTTCAACCGCCTTTACATCACCAATCGCTTCATCTACTTCCTTAAGGTCAGCTTCTATCTCTGATGGCTTGATGGCATTTTGTGCAAAAATGCTTCTTGACGCTTTTTCTCTTTGCTCTGCTTCTTCAAATGCTTTGGCAACACGATTTTTTTCTTCTTCGATTTCCTGTGCTTCAAAAAGAGAAAGCTGATGACTTACTTGTTTAATAGAAACGGATGGTTTTAACAAAATGGCATTGGTTACAGCTTCCATCACTGAAGTGCTGTTTTCAGGAAACGGAACTGCAATACCGATAGATTTTCTTATTTCACGGGCTTTACGCAATAACACTTCAAGCACTACTCCATCAATAGGATTATTGTTTCCATACAAAAGCGCAACCTCTACTTCCGGTGATTGTTGTCCAAAGCGATCTATCCTTCCTTCCCTTTGTTCAAGCCTGTTTGGATTCCAGGGTAAATCATAGTGAAGCACTGCATTAAATCCTTCCTGCAAATTGATACCCTCACTTAAACAGTCCGTAGCAATCAATAATCTCCTTTCAGATTTATTCATCTCAACAATCTTTTCCCTGCGCAATTCATCATCCAATTCGCTCGTGATAACTTCGATATGGAGTTGCTTATAATTCTTCCCCTTAAATGTTTCTTTGAAAATCTCACCTAGATAATTTGCCGTCTGAATATAGCGGCAGAACACAATTGGGTTGTATTCTCTTTCTAGATAGGTTTTTATCTGTGCAATTGCTTCTTTTGCTTTATTATCCTTCTCAGGGCCATACAAATCTTTCATTCGTCTTGCGTAAGCAAATAGACGCTTTGCTTCAGAAACATCCGTTGTTTCTGCCATGCCAAGAACTGATAAAGGGAGGTTATCATCGGCAGAATAATCAGCATCCAAAACATTTTCGCTTTCATTGGCTAATTCAGTTCCATCCAATTCATCCTCAGCCTGAGTTATTTTCTTTTTATTCGCCTTCTTTTCCAGCATTGAAATACCTGCTGCCGGACTACTCATTATTCCACGAAGTAGTGCCAGGGCATCCCAGTAATTATATCGTTGCTTTTTTCTATCGCCTGAACTTTCAGCAATAATTTCCCTTGCGTAATTAAGAATATCATTAAATACCTCTCCATATTCTACTCCAACGGCATAATCCTTATCAGTAGAATTCCTTTGCGGGAATCTTGTTTCTTCATCTAACCATTTCAAAACATCACTTCGTCTTCGTTGAATAAAATATCTAGCTATTTCCTTCCTTTCCGCATCGGTTGCACTAATCACATCCAGTTTTTCAAAATCCTTTTTGAGTAACCCCAACAAAGATTGAAATTCAGCCTGCTTTCCGCTATGCGGCGTCGCTGTAAGCATAACGAGATGCTGATCCTGCTTTTTGGAAATATCATTCAGCAGATGGTATCGTAATTGTTGTGAATTATTAGCACCTGCGGGTTTAGCACATGTGTGTGCCTCATCAACAATAATTAGTTCCGGACAATGGTCAATAAATACTTGTCTTTTATTCCCTGATTTGATATAGTCGATAGAAATGATCTGAAAAGGAAATGCACGGAAAATGTTTTCATGTGCTCTTATTTGTCGCTCCAATGCAGTCGCAGTTCCCGAACGTATCACTACTGCTTCAATTCCGAATTTATTTTTCAGTTCATCCTGCCATTGGTCGCACAAATGAGGTAAACAAACTATTGCAAAACGTTTGATTTCTTTTCTTTCATACAGTTCCTTTGCGATCAATAAGCCTTCAATGGTTTTACCCACACCCACATCATCAGCAATTAATAACCTGACGGTATCCTGTTTTAGTGCCATAACCAACGGAATCATCTGATACGAACGTGGCCGGAAAGAAAGTTTTCCTAAACATCTAAACGGGCCTGCTGCATTTCTGAATGAAAGTCTCGCAGCATTATATAACAGTTTGGCTGATGTGAAATCACCTAAATCTGTTTCAGATGGTTTAATGAAGTCGTAACTTTTTGGGACGTCCCCTTCATTCGCTAAAGGTTTATATATCCCAGTTATTTCGTCTTCTGAACCGCCCAGTGGTTTAACCAATAACAGCTCATCATCTTCCGAAGGCAAAACAACCCAAGGTCTGTTACGGAGGGTTACCAAACTGCCGGGTTTAAAATCAAATGACATCAGATAATTACTTTACTGGTTTAAAAATGTCCGGTCTCTTTGAAATAAATTCTTCAAGCGATTCTTTATAATACCAGGATAATACCTGGTATCCTGCATCTTTTAGCGTATCACGTTTATCCTTATCACCAGTTTTAGTAGATACCTCGTCATGCGGCGTTCCGTCACAAAAAATGCAAACATTAGGTTTATATAAAAAATCTGGCCGAACAAACATGTTGCTAATCTTAGGTTGTGCTTCATCAGGAAGTTTCAGCCCGTTTGAATATAAGTAATTCAGAAATTTATCTTCTGTGCTACTATTTGGGTCTCTTGCAGCCTGCAATGATTGATAATGCTCTTCATAGCTATTAAACGCTTTTGACGTGATCACTTCCACGGTTGACTCTCTTAGCATCCTTAATGATTCCCGGATATAGTTTCTATCAATGACCTGGTGGTGAACTTGATTATAATAGCTTAATAAATCATCATAGGTTGCTGGCAATAATTCTTCTTCCGGTATTTCTTGTCCCTCTTTTACAAAGCAGAAGTTAAAAGCTTCGTTCATCACTGCTTTGTAGACTTGCGGGCTATCAACTATCTGAGATAATACTCCAAGGCTGCCTTCAGCCGCTTCATATATCAAAATATTTGGGGTATCACCTTCGCCCATAATTGTTGCTCCAATTTCGTTTTGCTCTACCTGAAAATAATTTTCGATAGCTCTTTTTATGGCATACATCAGAGTAATCACACCGTTAGATTCGCCTTTTAGTCCTAATGATTTAACCGGCTGTATGTATAGGGCATTTGCAGTGGAAGTAGTAAATAACTTGATTCGTCTAATGTCATCACTTACACCTTCCTCATTTTCCTGCTTTTTACTTTGCCAATAGCCATTTTTTATATTTAGAGCATACCCATTTTCAGGAGAACTCTTCCATTTAAAATTTATTTGTACCAACCTTGCAGCAGGAAAAGAATGTATGTGAAGTAATTTTTCTTCATCTAACTTAACATTTGCTTCGGCTGTATTTTCAAACCCTCCCTCCACATAAAAATATGTCCTGGTATCATAACCCTTTCTTGTTCTTTCTTCTTCCTGACAGGTAATCCGTTGTAGTTCGTATGCTTTTGTTTCAACCATTTCCACCAAATCTGTGTGTATATACTTGTCCATACCGTGGCTCAATTCAACATTAACAATTGGGTCAACGTTAAAATTATATTGGCCCTTCATCAAAATATAACCAGAGTAGGGAGAGATTTTAGCCTTTTCCATTTTTGCTTCGGCTTCGGTTAGTATTATTCTGTCAACACGGTATTTAGAACCATCATGGTAAACAACATTTCGTGGACCAAACTCACTTAGTGCAATGAATCTAGGCCGAGAAACAAACTCACCAGAGCCTTCGTTGTTTTCGAGGAATGACCTAATAGGTAAACGTGTAAAATTATACCCTGGTAAAAAGCCTTCTGCAGCAAGGTATCTGAAAGGATAGAATTCAGATTGGCTATTCCCAGGTGTTGTACCAGCTTCTTTAGAATCGTTAAGCAAAAGTTCCATTTGTCGTTCAGCCTGCTTCCTGGAATCTTTTGCTTCTTTTATCTTATCATGATTCTCTGCATATATCCGGTTTTCAATTATCGAATTGGCTGCTCTGAATTGAAGTCTCGCATTTCTGTAAAGAAGTCTCCATCTGTCTAGAGATTTGTTAAACTCATCCCGGAAATTATCAATTGTATTTTTTATCCACTCCTCCCTGAACCAAGTTGGCTTTCTTACACTAAATTCATTTTTAAAATAACTATCCTCTATTATTTTCTTAAAAGTTTCAAGTATCTCATTCTTTTTTGATTCATCAAGTTGTAAGGCTTCTTCGATTTCGCTCTTTATAGGCAAATTATCAAAGTCATCTTTGTTTATTACATCGCCCAAAGAATTATTCAACCCGGCAATAGATTTTTTAGTCAGAATACTTGCATGGAGATGGCTTTTTAGAAGCTCTTCATTAATCAAATCAATCCTTGGTGCAGATACCGATCCGGCAACCATTTTTGCAGGATTTTTAAAATAATGTCTGTCGTGAGCACTGAAATTTGAACAGTACACCATAACTAATGCTGCCTGACCGCTTCTGCCTGCACGTCCGCTTCTTTGAGAATAGTTTGCAGGAGATGGCGGAACATTACGCATGTGTACAATGGAAAGATCAGAAATATCAATACCTAGCTCCATTGTCGGTGAACAAAATAAACTTCCAATTTTTCCTTCTCTGAATTCTTTCTCTCTCTCCTTTCTCTTTTGAGAATTTATTTGTCCTGTATGTTCCCGGCCTTCAATAGGTTTTAATGCATGAAAGTTTATTTGGTAAAATCTCTTGAAATATTCGTTTATTTTTGGCTGCAATGGTTTGTATGAACGATTCTTTACCAGATCAGGAGTAATAGTTTTACCATCCCCAACATGCCAAATGATATTATCAACTTTCAATTGATAAATAAAAACCTCATCCCCTGAATCGGCTTTTGCATGTTTTCGGGTAAGCCATCCTGCCTCAGTTAGAAAATTCAGCAGGCGGTATATAAATTCATTATAGACTGCCTTTCCACGTAAATCAATACCATATTCTTTGGCAGTATTCTTAATATACCTTCCAAAAACACTTTGATACCCGCCACTTTCTGTATAAAGATTTAATGAAGTACGGGCAAGTTTTTCAATTCTGAGAAATGAGGGGTACTCAATCTTATCAGAATCCTCCAATGTCCAGGGGTCACGGAGCTTCTCTCGAATCCTTTTTGCACTCTGATTAATTACTGCAGGTTCAAGCATCGAAAAACTCAACGCATAAGATTTTCTAAAGAAATCAAAAAACTGATAAAGAAATTGTTTTCTTTCATCCGGTTGCATTACTGCCAACAAATCAATACTGTTCCATAATCCACTTTCCTGCACAGATGATTCAACGTGATTATATTCAATTTTCAATAAAGCGCATTGTTCAAGGTTTGGCAGAACAACTCGCCAGCTTCTTCTAAGATCATGCAATAAACGATACATGATAAAGTCTTTGAAAGCATCCTCGTTCTCCTTTTTAGGGCCCGGAAACATTGCAGGATTTTTCGCAAACTGTTCTTGAGGAATTTGCAAGCATTCAAATATCCTGTCTGTAATATTTGTATAATCCAGCTTTTGAAACTTTTCTAATGCCTTGGAAATAGCGGCTCTCAATTGTCCTATCTTAACAAAATCATTGAAATGTCCAGCCTGTAATGATGCATCCTGCCTGTTGTCAGTAAAACTTAACAGTTTTTGCTTCTCTGAAGGTTCACCAAATGCCTGAAGTTGTGTTATTGTTTCAAAAGATAATACGGTTGTAGCAGTACTGCGACCCTCACCGCCAAGTTTCATTAGCTTAGTCCATTCGGCAGTTTGTTTATCAAAAAGATTACCTGATGTTGGATCAAACATTAACGGCGAAGAAATAAACCATCCTACAAAATCCATTGGCTCGGTAAACGAAAAATTACCTTCTTTATCAAAATATATTTTTCTTGGGATGCGATCCCTTCTTTCCGTTTTCAGGGTTCTTGTGCCATCTTTACGGGGAGGGTTGAACCAGGCTTCTGGCAAATCTTGGATGTCTCTCTCCTCATCCCAAATTAGCTCTTCGTCCTCCTTATGCTGGATAAAAATATATCCGGAGGAAGCAGACAAATCATCTTCATCTGTATCTATAATATCATAAAATTCTCTCGGGGTGATCTTTGCCTTATTTTCATCAATATTGACACAATAAAATTCATGGCCTGATGTACGACTGAATACCAGAGGGAATATATAAGTATTTTTATTCTCTGCATACAAGCCAGCATCCATAAACAACTCCCTTGCATCCTGGCTTCCCAGGGTTGCATACACTGACCCGGTTTGTGCTATAAATTGATGTATTCTATAAGGCAGGTAATTTTTTTTCTTGTTTTTATCCGAGTTTAATTTATTTGCCCATACCAAAAGATTTGAAATATGATTTTCGCAGGTATTGATATCCAAAGATGTGTACTCTGATAATAGATTAGCGATTTCGCTGATTTTAAGAGGCTTTCTTCTGATAAAGATTCCCTCTCTCTTTTCTAAAGCAATATTTTCCTCCAACCAATTAGTTGTGGGATGCTTTTCAAATTCATCAAATGACCAGTTAGGGTCAATTGTCTTTTGTACCGCATTTTTTACATCGTCCTGATGAACTACGATGTTTTGACCAATACTACGAACCAAATATTCACCTATTATTTGATCGACTTTGATATCAGTTCCAAAAATTAATGACCCAATTTTTGCCACTTCTTCTTTTTGCTCCAGTAACGTTGCTGTCTCTGATGATACCATTGTTGCTGAAGTACCAATACAAGTAATATCGTTCGTTGCGGAAGCTTTAATTCTTCTTATTAGAATTGAGACATCTGAGCCCTGTCTGCCACGATAGGTATGCAATTCATCAAAGACTAAATACTTGATACATTCCAATATATTATTCCGCATTTCTACATCCTTGCCACCCCTGGTCATTATTAACTCCAACATCATATAATTGGTCAGCAAAATATTTGGAGGATTCTTCCGCATTTTTTCCCTTGTATCTTCATCTTCCTGTCCGGTAAACTGACCAAATGTTATTGGAAAAGGCTTATTGAATTTTTCCTCATATTTAGTTTTGAAATCGTCTATTGCTTTGAATTGTGAGTTTATCAAGGCATTCATTGGATAAACAATTACTGCTCTGACTTTATTTGTAGCAAAATCACCTTCATTGATTACAGAATTGAAGATTGTGGAAATGTATGTGAGTGATTTACCTGAGCCAGTGCCCGACGTAACAATAAATTCCTTGCCTTTCGAGCCTAATTTTATTGCCTCTTCCTGATGCCTATATAATTCAAAGTCATCAAAAATATTTCCTACGATCTCATTAAGAAATCCACCCCTTACTAAAGTTTGAAATGAGTTACCATTTTCAAAGGTGGGGTTAAACTGAACAAGTGGTTCGGGCCATAATGTTTTCTGATGAATTTTCTTATCAACGAACGAATCAATGCCCTTGTCCTTAATATTTAAAAAGCTTTGGATATAGCTCTTATAATTGGCTATTAATTTGCCATGAAAGTTTAAGATATCCATTAAACGTATTTTACAGTTTTGACTCTTTTTTTTCTTTTATTTACTTCCACATACCTTGTCTATCGATGAGATTCTCAACACAAATTAATTTATGGTCTTAGTCATTCATAATATTAACCGTTTGCAACCAGTAAAACCATGCTTCCGGGTAACCTGCCTTCAGCATTTTATTTAATATACTATAAGTATCATGTTTTATTCGCACTGCTTTCAATTCTTCCAAATTAACCGTTTTCCAGTCTAATTTTTGCAGTGGTTTTCCATTTCTAATACAGGCAACCATGTATGCTACCTTAGCCGCTGCTGTCAAGGCTATATTATATCCGAAAGAAGTTTTTTTACTGAGGTATTGACTAAGTGCAGCCACACCACCTTTTATCTCATTAAACAAGGCTGGATTGTCTTTACCCATCATTGCCATAACAAAAGCTGTTTCAATAATATCATCATAAACTTGTGTGTAAGTGTAACTCTTTTGATAATACTTAATAACCATTGCTGCTGTTTGTTCAAAACTTTTTGCAACAGTTTCTGATGATTGAACTTTACCTGATAGCAGGTCCAGATCAAATAACTGCTTGGCAATTTCAACTGCTTTACCTTTTCCGGGTGGAATACCAATAGTTCCGGGAGCAAATGCAGTAAGTTTGTCGCCTGTAATAGAATCAAGTGTTGGTGCGGTAATACCAATAAAAGGATCTTCTGTTTGTAAAAAGGAATGTTTTACTTGCACCGTTTGTGTTTCAGGATAAGTGCTTTCTACATAAATAATATCCAGCAGCACCGGTTGCTCTGGATATTTTCCCGGTCTGCCTTGCTGATAGATGAATTTGTAATGTTCCTTTGGGACCTGGAACTGGTCGTTCTTTCTTTCGCTGGGCTCCCAACGAAGAAATGGGGTGTCTGCTACTATTTCATCAAATATTTCTTTAAGATTATGGGGCTTTGCAGGAATCAGAATATCTATGTCTTTTGAGAAGCGATGAAAATGATCGATCATCAACAACAGTGATGTACCGCCTTTAAATATAAAGTCAAGTCCCTTTATGCGAAGCTGTTCTACCAGCGTAAAGGCGTAGGCCATCTTCTCAGCCAGATCATAACTGTTAGCTTCATACTCTTTTACCGTTGCATCTAACCATTCTGTTGTATATGTTTCTGGTTTTATCATTGTTCAATTAATTCAATTGTTGGGCTATCCAGTACTTCCAGAGATTTTATATAATTCCAGATTTCTTTTCGTTTTCCCCTTCGTGCTGCATAGCTTAAAAGCGTACTGAAGTTGAGCACATAATTGTTACAGGCTTCTTCATAAATATTTCTCACTTCACTTGAAAAAATGGATTGCCATAGTTTATCTGCATAGAGATCCACCAATATTTTCTCCAGCTTTGCTATTTTAATTCCATGATAATTTTCTTTCGGAGATTCTGAAATCATCGTTTTAATAATGATATTTTCGTCACTGGATGTCATATAATTTACCCAGGCAAATTCATCGGGATTAAGAAATGTTTTAAAGGGGAAGCTTTCTTTTATTGCCATAAAGACCGCTTCTTCCGAACCTGCTTCCACTTCGATTATAAATACATTTCTGAATAATTGCAGTGTTGCCAGATCATTCAGCCAGATTGATGACCACAATGCATAATTAAGAAAAGGAAAACTTTTTTTAAGCCTGCCGGATACCTTTTTTAGTGAAGGGGTAATTTCAGGAGCAAATATTTTCTTGTTGTTTAATCTATACCAGCCCCTACCTACATTTACGATGATGCCTTTGGATTTTAGTCTATTAACTCTAACCATCAGGTTTTCTCTTGTTAACTCCTCACCCTTTCTGATAAAAAAATCCCTTATGATGTCTCTTGTAAATGGTTCTTTTACAGGTAAAAATGATTTAATTTCTTCTAATTTAAGTTGACTTTTCATATTGTAATTATAGGCAAAAATATTATTTATTGCCCAAAATTACAAATGTAATTTTCTACAAATATTTACTTATATTGCCGAAAATAACATATTAATACACTGATTATCAGTAATTAAAAAAATCAAACCTATTTATATCAACCTATTTAAGATTGAATTGGGAATTTATCCCGGCAGTAATTTGACTTTACCCGTTGTAATCTTGTCGAACAGGGTTTCTGAGGACTTCATATCGTACATGAAGGGTAAAAACATCTGAAGGGGTTTGGCCTGACCCAAAAGGATCATGGTACATTGTACTTCTGTCCAGTCACTGAGAATTTTCCAGGCAGTACGAGCGGCCTGCTGCTGAATAGCAGTTCTTGTATCATGCCTGGGCCGTTTGACATCCTGCCAAAGGACAGTGAAACATTCTTCAACCTGCGCTTTCAAATGAAACGGTAAAGTCTGTTGCAATTGCGGATCGAATAATAGAAAGGTGATACCGGTGCAAATTTTTTCTTCGTACTTCTTGTTGACATTAGTTGCACCTATCTCAACAAGTAATTCTTCAATCCTTGCCATGCTTTTTGAAGCATCTACTGTGGAAGTGTAATTTTTGATGTTCATTTTAAATGAGTTTAGAGTTTAGAACTAAGAGTTATGAATTAGTGGGCCGTTATTCATGAATCGGTTGCATAAATTATTTCCCTAAGTATTTATTTGCTATGTATAATAAGCCCCAGGTCTCGGAATCAATTTTGCCTTCGAAGGCATCACTGAAATAAACTGCTGCTTCCTGATTGAAACGGATGGCTGAATCATCCTTTGTATGATACCCCGTAAGGATGAAGGCAATTACTGCCGCTAACCGGTCTATACCGGCTACTTCAATTTCGAAACAAAACGGATTTTGTTTTTCCGGACAAGGAACATAGTATGCAAAACGTTTCGAAATATTATACAACTTCTGCCCTGCATAAGCTGCTATGTAATACTGCCAGAAGATTGAAAAATTTATGTCTTCATCGTCATACTGATCACGGGGAATAATGATCTCAAATGCTTTGTCATTTTGCTGAAAAAGATATTCTTCAATAAGCCTCACATTGTAATTTTTAAGATCGTAAATGTTGATGGAATTCATGAAGTAGTTTAGAATTAAGAATTATGAATGTTGCCCTTCGACAGGCTCCCGCCACGGCGGGCAGGCAGGATGACAAGTTTTAGCTCCGGATTGTTTGAGTGAATAGAAATGTTTTAGTACGGTGATTCGTTTTGCAAGTGCAATCAAATTTGGTTTGTCTTTTATTACCAATTCATTGTTGGGATCAGCGGCGAGATAGGCTTTCCAGAGTTGGATAACAGAATTCTGATTGGAGCCGGTGAGTTGGTTAATCCTCTCTTGCCAAGCTTGTTGTAAAATTTCTTCGGTGAGTTCTAATTTCAATTGATCGAAGTGAGAGGGTGTGATGTGTTTGAAAATGTTTTTGCCGTCAAGGAATGTATCATAGAGATAATGCAAGTCTTTTGCTCCACCTCCGTCCCGACTCGTCGGGACACCTCCGCCAGCGGAGGATAGTTCCCACTTCTTTGCATTCTGCATCCACTTTTCGGCGAGGGCTTGCCAATCTTTGATTGGCGTAATGCCTTGTATCTTCCAACCGATGGCTTTGTAATGGTTGTAAAATTTTTTGGCTTCTGCAGCCGGATATTTTTTTTCTCTAAAAAAATTTTCTATGTCTGAGAGCGGGGGCAAATCACCCTGTTTGTTTTTGTTTGAATTGTTTGTACTGTTTAGAGAAGGTGTCAACGCTTGTTCATCACCTGATTGATCCTTGTTCAAAACCTGTCTGGGATTTGGCCGGGCTTTTCCGTTTTCAAAATTTACAAGATGCACCAGGCTGCCACGAAAGGGATTGTATGAGGGGTCGTATTTGATATAACCATATTCATGCAACTCTTTCATGCATTTGTGATAAGTGCCTTTTGCGCTGATCTTACTTACTTTCATCGTTTCACTTCTTGAAATACTGATCGGGTTTTTGAAGCGATTGACATTCCAGTATTGGAAGAGTGCAACATATAAGCTGATGTGTGTCGGATTTAATCGTTCGTCTTTTACAACGAGATCGAAGAAACCGGTGAGATGTTTTATGTAGTTCAAGAGTGTGGTGAGTTTAGAGTTTAGAATTAAGAGTTAGAAATAGCTCCACCCCCTTTTGGAGAGTGTTTCAATTAGAAAATCCTGCCCCCGCCAGCGGGGGATAACGAGCATTCTTCAATTCGTTTTGCGTAATCTGGTCTTATAAAGATTCCGGGTCAAGCCCGGAATGACTACTATAAACCGGGCTGACCAAACGGAAGCCCACCTTACTAACCGGTTTTTCGCCAGGCCTCGACCTTATTATTTTCTATCATGGCTTCAATATCATCGTAATTATAAAATATAGTTCCGCCAATCTTAGTAAATGATAAAGTGCCATTGACACGAAGGTTTTGTAAGGTTCCTGGTGAAATCTTTAGCATCTGGCGGACCTCTGATGATTTTAGCCATTGTTTTTGCTTTTGTGGTTTTGTGTGAAGTAGATTTTTCAGATCATCGAGTAACTGATGCCTGAATTGATGCAAATCTTCTTTGGTGATGAGTTGATCTCGGATCATAAATTTTTTGTTTTTGGGAGATCGAACCGCTTTGCGGTTTCAACTGCCATAGATTTTAATTTGATTTGGTGCGGCAAATAGAAGTGGCAATAATGGAATTACAAAACCGCAAGGCTTGCGCAAGAGGGCTGAAATGCAAGATGGATAGGAGTTTGAGAAAAGAAAGTTATTCGAGAGTTAAGAGTTAATAGGGATATTATCGAATTTATCGAGAGCTTTGTCAAATGCGCATACTACTTATGGCT